>DATCVL010000480.1:0-6144 GCA_036566865.1 Microlunatus sp. | reverse complement strand
CGGCAACCGACGCTGGGCGCGACGGAAGGGCCTCGTGAACGCCGGCATCGGCCACCAGTACGGCGCCGAGCACCTGCAGGACCTGTTGGGATGGTGCGAGAAGCTCGAGATCGACCACGTCACCGTGTTCGTCTGCTCGACCGAGAACATCCTCCGCCGGGCGACGTCCGAGGTCGATTTCCTGATGGACGTGATCGAATCGATGGCGCGCAGCCTGTTGCGGCAGCGTGCGCGTTCGTGGCGGGTGCGGATTGCCGGCAACCTCGACGTCCTGCCCGACCGGACCGCGCGCGCTCTGAAGAACCTCGTCGACGAGACCGCTGACGATCGATCCGGCCGTCAACTCGTGCTCGCCATCGGCTACGGCGGGCGTCAGGAGATCTTCGACGCGTTCACCGACTACCTGCATGAGCAGCAGGCTGCCGGCAGCACCCTGAGCGAGCTTGCCCGGCGGTTCGATCTGTCCGACATCGATCGGCACCTGTACGTCGACCCGATGCCGTCGCCGGACCTGATCATCCGCACCAGTGGTGAGCAGCGATCGTCGAATTTCCTGCTCTGGCAGGGAATCCGGGCCAACTACTACTTCTGCGACGTGTACTGGCCGGCCTTCCGCGAGTTCGACTTCCTGCGCGCCGTACGCAGCTTCAGCGCCGCACCGCGCTGAGCAGCAGGGTGGTGTAGTTCATCTGGAAGCTGCCGCCGGCCCGATCGATCACCGCAGCCATACCGGTGAGGAGTTCGTCCAGGATCGCTGCCGGGATGCGACTGTGCCCGCCGGCGGTCGGCACCTGATCGAGCCAGTCCTCCTTGGTGATCACGGTCTGCCACGGCAGTTCGGCCTGGCGCACTTCGCCGAAGGCTGCACTGCGATCGAGGCCGGCAGTCGTCTTGTCCACGATCGGGCCGTAGCCACGTACGGCAGAACGTGCCCACGGTGTGAACGGCAGCCCGGTGTCGAGCGAGCGGTAGACCGCGGCAAAGGCCGCCGCGATCTCGGGCACCGGATCCCCGACGTTCCAGAACAGGGCGACCCGGCCGTCGGGCCGCACCACCTCGGCCGCCTTCGCCGCGCCCGCGTCCGGATCGATCCAGTGCCAGGTCTGGCCGGAGATCAGCAGGTCGTAGCTGCGGCCGTTCGGGTCCCACTGCTCGAAGGTCGCAACCTCGACCGGATACCCGCGACGTCGCGCCAACTCGGCCATCCGCTCGTCCACCTCGACCCCGGCGACGCGGCAGCCGGCCGCCGCGAACCGTTCGGCCGAGATGCCGGTGCCGATCCCGACGTCCAGCACCGAGCGGCCGTCGAGGTCGGCCAGCACCAACTCGGCCAGTTCGGCCGGGTAGTGCGGCCGGGCCCGGTCGTAACGCTCGGCGTCGGAGCCGAAGGATTCGGCCAACTCGCGGTGGCGATGGGGAGCATCGGCAGCTGCGGGATCGGGTTGCGACGCTAGAGTGACCACGCGCCCACTCTAGATGGGCACTTGCCCATTCGGCAACCAGCCGCGAGGCTCACAGCCAACAGGAGGAGGAACGTGCCGACCGGCGTTGCATTGCAGGATCCGCGACAGCAGCTCTACTCAGCCGCTGAACGGATCCTGGTGCGAGAGGGCTCGGCGGCTCTGACGAGCCGATCGGTGACCACCGAAGCCGGCGTCGCGAAGGGGGTGTTGCATCGGCACTTCAGCGACTTCGACGACTTCCTGGCCGAACTCGTCCGCGATCGGATTGCCCGCCTGGGCGCGCAGGCCGATGACCTTCAACGATCGGTCGGCGTCGGCACCATCACCGACAATCTGGCCGAGGCAGTGATCGCCTGGTTCGACCCGGTCGCGCTGTCGATCGTTGCCTTGGTGACGTCCCGGGACCGATTGCGGACCCGGCTCCGGGAGACCACCCCAACCGGACTGCCGCTTCTCACCGAGGCCGGCGGCCGGCTGATCGACTACCTCAGCGCGGAGCAGCAGCACGGCCGGATCCGTCCCGATGCCAATGTTCGGGTGCTGGCGCTCAACGTGATCGGCACCGCGCACCTGCTCCTGGCCGGCGATCTGGGCGCACTGCCCGACCCCGCTGCCGTCCGCGAGGTGATCGAAACGATCATGGTCGGCGCCGAGCCTGCCTCCGCTCCCGATCACTGACAGGGACCGGATCACGGACAGAGCCCCGGATGAGCGACACCGGCCGCAGCCCTCGCGCCGAGCATCTCTCGGCGGGCGCGGCCCGCCTCGATCAGGGAGATCCCTCGGCCCAATCGGAACAACAGGTCTGGGCCCAATCGGAACGACGACGTCGGCGGTCCAGCTGCCGTCAGTCGAGGACGAAGTTGATCACCGAATCGGTGATCAGTTCCCGCAGTTCGGCCGGAGTGATCGGCCCGTTCTTGGTCGTCTTCATCGAGTGATCGGCGCCCGGCACCTTGACGATCTTGATCGCCGGGTCGTCGGCCGTCGCCGCGCGGACTTCGTCCGTGCCGCCGAAGGTGTCCCGCTCCCCCTGCAACACCAGCCGCGGCACTCCGGCACCGAGCAATTCGTCGGCCCGACTGCGCTCCGGGCGCCCCGGTGGATGCAACGGAAAGGCGCAGCAGACGACTCCGCGGACAAGATCGAACTCCGGCGCGGTCCGGCAGGCGACCCGCGCGCCGGCGCTCCGCCCGCCGAAGAAGTACGGCAGTCCGTCCGGCTGCTCGACCAGGAGCCGAGGCACTGCGGCATTCCAGGCGATGTCGAGCTTGGGCGGCGGACTGGCCACCTTCTTCCCCGCGGTACGCCAGGGCTGCTCGAACCGGGCCACCGTGATGCCGTGTGACGGCAGCCGGGACGCCAACACCGACAGGTCGACCGCATCGACACCGCCGCCGGCACCGTGGCCCATGATCAACAACGCTTGCGGCGTCTCGGCGTCGCGGAGATAGAACCGCCCGGGCCCTTGGGGTGTGTCCACCTCGATCGTCCGGTCAGCCGCCACGGGGTCCTCCTCAGAACAGGGTGTCGTCGGGTTCCGGGGTGAGCGGCTGCAGCAACTCGGGTCCGTTGTTGGCGACCGTGCTGACCAGCGTGGACACCGCGTACGCCTCCAACTGGTCCGCGTCGGTCACGGCCAGCAACTGCCGCGCGGCTTGCGGGTCGGTGAGCTGCGGATCCAGCCAGTCGTCCCAGCGTTGGGCCGAGACCACCATCGGCATCCGATCATGAATGTGCCCGACCGCATCGGTCGCACTGGTGGTGATCACCGTGCAGGTCCGCAGCCAGGCCGAGTCGTCGTCGCGGTCCTTCTCCGGGTCGCGCCAGATCTCGTACAACCCGGCCATCACCAGCCGGCCGCCGTCGGCCCGATGAATGAAGAACGGTTGCTTGCGCGGTTTCCCCGAGATCCGCTGCGGCTGCTTCGGCTCGTACCACTCGTAGTAGCCGTCGGCCGGCAGCAGGCACCGCCGGACCGCGCAGGCCCGCTTGAAGGCCGGCTTCTCGGCGACCGTCTCGTATCGCGCGTTGATCATCTTCGCGCCGGTGTTGCGGCTCTTCGCCCAGGACGGGACCAGGCCCCAGGTCAACGGGGTGAGTCGGCGCCGGACCTCCTCGGTCTCCTTGGCCTTGCGTTCCAAGATCGCCGGCACCTCGACCGTCGGCGCCACGTTGTAGTCGGCGCCGGGCAGCACACCGACGATGTCGTCGACCTCGAACTCCTCGGCCAGTTCCTCCGGCGTTGCCGAGGACGCATACCTGCCGCACATGGGCCTCACCGTAGTCGGTGCGTCCGACACCCGAGCGACCTGCTTTGGACACCGTTTCGCTGCGGCCCGCTTGTGTTAGGAATGGGACATGACTTTTGTGCGCGCCATCGGCCGAACCATGCTGTCCAGCTACTTCGTGCTCAGCGGCATCCGGGCGGTCCGCAACCCGGGTCAGTTCGTGCCCGACGCGGAGCCGCTGGCCGAGCGGCTGGTGCCGACCGCCAAGCGGTTGGCGCCCGAGCAGGTGTCCGGACTGATTCCCGAGGACCCCGCCACCCTGGTCCGGGTCAACGGCGCCCTCCAGGTGGTCGGCGGAGTCGCCCTCGCCAGCGGCAAGGGCCGTCGCCTCGGTGCCGGACTGCTGGCCCTGTCGTTGATCCCGGCGACGCTGGCCCGGCACCCGTTCTGGACCCGTAGCGATCCGGACGAGAAGATCGCCGATCGCCAGCAGTTCGTGAAGAACGTCGGCCTGCTCGGCGGGGTGATCATCGCCTCCCGCGACACCGAGGGCAGGCCAGGCCTGGCCTGGCGCGCCAACGAGGGCCGCGAGCACGCCGCTAAGCGGACCAAGAAGGCGAAGAAGGACGCCAAGAAGGCGCTCAAGCACGGACGCGACGAGGTCGCCGGTGCAGCCCTGACCAGCGGTATCGCCCTGGTCAGCGAGGTGGTCGAGGAGGGACGCAAGGCCCGCAAGCAGGCCACCAAGCGGGCCAAGGAAGCGGCCGAGCTGGCGCAGAAGGAAGCCAAGCAGACCCGCAAGCAGGCCAAGAAGCGCGCCAAGAAGTCCGTCGACCGAGTGCAGAAGAAGGCGGACAAGGTGCAGAAGAAGGCGCACGACGTCGCCGACGACGCAGCCAAGAACGTACGAAAGATGGCCGACGACGCGCGCTCCCAGCTCGGTGAGCACATCGAGCTCGGTCAAGACTGAAGCCCCACCGAACACCATGACGGAGCTGCTTGAATGACGAACCCCCAACCCTGGACTGCTCCGCTGGCGCAGGTCCCGGTCCATGCCGAGGTGATCATCCCCGGCTCGAAGTCGGAGACCAACCGCGCGCTGATCCTGGCTGCCCTGGCCACCAGTCCGTCGGTGATCATCGGCGGCCTGGAAGCTCGCGACACCCGGTTGATGCGCGATGCCCTCCGCGCCCTCGGCGTGCTGATCACCGAGGACGGTGATCGCTGGTCGGTGACACCGCCGGCCGAGTTCACCGCGACCGAGCGGATCGACTGCGGCCTGGCGGGTACGGTGATGCGCTTCGTGCCGCCGCTGGCCGCGTTCGCCGCCGGACCGACCATCTTCGACGGCGACGAAGAGGCCCGGGTCCGCCCGATGGCCGCGCTGTTGGACGGGCTGGAGGCGGTCGGCGCGACCATCGACCGGTCCGAGGACGGGCTGCCGTTCACGATCACCGGCCGCCCGGATCTGCCCGGTGGCGTGGTGACGGTCGATTCCAGCGCGTCCAGCCAGTTCATCTCCGGGCTGCTGCTGGCGGGCTCCCGGATGACGAACGGAATCGACGTACGGCATCAGGGCGTCGGCTCGGTGCCCAGCAAGCCGAACATCGACATGACGGTACAGATGTTGCGTGATCGCGGCGTCCAGGTCGACGACTCCGAGCAGAACCGTTGGGTGGTCCACCCGGGCGAGATCAGCGGCGGCGAGTTCGTGATCGAACCGGACCTGGCCAACGCCGCGCCCTTCCTGGCCGCTGCCGCCCTGACCGGCGGCCGGATCCGGGTGCCGCGCTGGCCGGCACAATCGAATCAGCCCGGTGCCGCGGTGGCCGATGTGCTGGCGTTGCTCGGCGCCGAGGTCGACCTGGAGGGCGACGTGCTCATCGTGGAGGGCACCGACAACATCGAGTCGATTGATCTTGATCTGCACGACGCCTCCGAGCTCACCCCGGTGGTCGCGGTGCTCGCAGCCTTTGCCGAGCACACCAGTCACATCCACGGGGTCGCGCACATCCGTGGCCACGAGACCGACCGGCTGGCCGCGCTGGCCGAGGACCTGACCGCCGTCGGCTGCAAGGTGCAGGAGACCGACGACGGATTGACCATCCACCCGAAGCTGTTGCGCAGCAACACCTGGCTGACCTTCGCCGATCACCGGATGGTGACCGCTGGGGCCTTGTTCGGACTGATGGTCGACGACATCGTGCTGGATGACGTCAGCTGTGTCAGCAAGACCATGCCGGAGTTCGTGGCCATGTGGGAGAAGATGCTGGCCGACAGCGTCCGGGCGGACGAGCTCAATGATCAACTCGGCAGTGATCAAGTCGCCGGTGATCGGGTCGCCGGTGATCAGGGAGCCGATCAGGAGTGACACCGCGCGAGGTCGGCGAAGATGATCATGCTCGGTTCGAGCGACCTCGTCGCCATACCCGGCCGCGGACCAAGATCAG
>DATCVL010000479.1:0-9999 GCA_036566865.1 Microlunatus sp. | reverse complement strand
GTTGATCCCTTCCCTGCTTCGGCATCCTGTTCCTGCCGAATCGAGATGGCCCGTCCGTGCGATGGCAGGTCCTCGGCCTCGGCGAAGGTGACCACGCTGTCCGCGATCTCGGCCAATGCGGCGGCGCTGTAGTCGATCACGTGCACCGCCTTCAGGTAGCTCTTCACGTTCAGCCCGGACGAGTGGCAGGCGCAACCGGCCGTCGGCAGCACGTGTGTGCTGCCGGCGGAGTAGTCGCCCAACGACACCGGCGACCAGGAGCCGACGAAGATCGCCCCGGCGTTGTTGATCTTGGTCGCGACCGTAGCGGCGTCCCTGGTCTGGATCTCCAGGTGCTCGGCGGCGTAGGCGTTGGCGACGGCAATGCCGGTTTCAAGATCATCGGTGAGCACCACGCCGGACTGCTGTCCGGTCAGCGATACCTCGATCCGCTCGGCGTGGCGGGCCTGCGCGACCTGGATCTTCAGCTCGTCCTCGACCGCGGACACCAACGTCTCCGAGTCCGTGATCAACACCGACGCGGCGGCCGGATCGTGCTCGGACTGGGAGATCAGATCGGCAGCCACGAAGGCCGGCACCGCGGTGTCGTCGGCCAGGATCGCGATCTCGGTCGGGCCGGCCTCGGAGTCGATGCCGACCAGTCCCTTGACCAGGCGTTTGGCCGCCACCGTGTAGATGTTGCCGGGCCCGGTGATCATGTTCACCCGGGGACACAGGTCGGGCACGCCGTAGGCGAACATCGGCACCGCCTGGGAGCCGCCGACCGCGTACACCTCGTCGACACCGAGCAGCGCACACAGCGCGAGGATGCTCGGGTGCGGCAGTCCGCCGAACTCGACCTGCGGAGTGGAGGCCAGAGCGAGCGAGCCGACGCCGGCGACCTGAGCCGGCACCACATTCATGATCACCGTCGACGCCAGCGGCGCGACGCCGCCGGGGACGTAGAGGCCGACCCGGTCCACCGGAATCATTCGCTGACTCACCCGGGCTCCGGGCGCGACGTCGACATCGACCTGGTGGTCACCCAACTCGGCCTCGCTGACCAGCCGGCGCCGTTCGATCGAGATCTCGAAGGCCCGACGCAGCTGCGGATCGAGCTCACGCAGCGCCGTGGCCATCGCCTCGGCCGGGACCCGGAAGCTCGGCGGGACGACATGATCGAACTTCTCCGCGTACTTCTGCAGCGCATGGATGCCGTGCTGCGCGATGTCCTCACAGATCGGTCGAACCGCCTCGACGGCGGCATCGACGTCGAACTCGGCGCGCGGCAGCACGGACGCGAACGCGTCCGGGTCGGCCGGCGCGCCTGATGCGCGAAGATCGATACGTCGTAGCACGGGTCGAAGTCTACGAGTACGAGTTCTGCCGCCGCCTCCGCATTCAGCCAGTGGAATACGGCAACCGGCCGGTACCCCAGCCTGCAGCCGCCGTCCGTCACCGCCGGGGTGGCCGAGGCGCCACTCCTCCGACGCCCCAACTCGCCGACACCACCGCACCCGGGGGCTAGCGTCGATGTCGGCCGACTCAGGTCTGGGCGCGCGCGGTGAAGGGGGTCCGGGCGCGGTGTCGGATCGGGGCGGTCGTGATCGTAGGAGGAATGAGGGACCGCCCATCGGGGGCATCCCGGACCGCAGGAGATGATTCGCAATGGCGCAGTACCTGATCTCGTTCAACGACGGTGCGATGAACTTCCCCGAGGATGAGCTGCCGGCCGTGGCCGACGCGGCCCATGCGGTGGTCCGGGAGGCCAAGGACGCGGGCGTCTTCGTGTTCACCGGCGGGCTGCCGCACAACGCACAGCTGAGCATTGCCGAACCCGACGGGACCATCACCGACGGCCCGTTCCCGGAGACCAAGGAGCAGATCGGCGGCGTCTTCGTCGTCGAGGTGCCCTCGCGGGAGGCGGCACTGGAGTGGGCCACCAAGGTCGCCGCGGCTTGCCGCTGCGCCCAGCAGGTCCGCGAATTCCTCCACGACCCCGAACTCTGACCAACCGTCGATCCGTCGATCGCCGCGCCCTCGGCTCGGGTCTGCCCGCCCCGGCACGCCCTGACATCCGGCGGATCGCCCCGATTCACCCCGCCGGGTCGGCGTCGGCGGCCGCGGGCCCCGGTCCGGAATGGGTTCGACGCGCCGGGTGGCGACTGGGCAGAATGCGGTTGATCATGGCGAAGAAGAAAAAGTCCGATGCCGGCGGCACGCCGGCCACCGTCGCGCTGACCCGGAGCAAGATCAACTTCAGCCTGCACCCGTACGAACATCACGACGATGCGGAGTCCTTCGGCGACGAGGCCGCCGAGCAGCTGGGCATCGACCCGCACCGGATCTTCAAGACCCTGGTCGCCGACGTGTCCGGACGTCTGGTGGTGGCCGTGGTGCCGGTGGCCGGCCGGCTGGACCTGAAGGCATTGGCGCAGGCGGTCGGTTCCAAGAAGGCGACCATGGCGGACCCGCAGCAGGCCGCCCGCAGCAGTGGCTACGTGGTCGGTGGCATCTCACCGATCGGCCAGCGGACGAAGCTGGCCACGGTGGTCGATGCCAGTGCTCATGATCATCCGACCGTCTTCGTCAGTGCCGGGCGTCGAGGGCTGCAGGTCGAGCTCGCGGCCGCGGACCTGATCATGATCACCGACGCGGTGACCGCTGCGATTGCCGGTTGATCGAATCGGCCTCGGATCGTCGAGCCCGAGGCGCTGGGAGCACCGGGATTTCCGTAACGGACGCAGTCGGACGGTCGTCTCCGGAATCGCGGTACGGCATCATGGGCGGCATGGCCGCCGAGCAGGATCAGTCACAGACCGTTTCGGTCGACGGCAGGCTGCTCAAGATCAGCAACCTGGACAAGGTGCTGTACCCGGCGACCGGGACCACCAAGGGCGACGTGATCGCCTACTACACCGAGATCGCGCCGTTGATGGTGCCGCATCTCAACGGACGTCCGGTGACCCGCAAACGATGGGTGCACGGAGTCGGCACCGACGCCGAGCCCGGTCCGGTCTTCTTCCAGAAGAATCTCGACCCGCGATCGACACCGGACTGGGTGCAGCGGTTCCCGATCGAGCATCACAGCCGGACCAACGACTACCCCGTGGTGAACGACCTGGCGACCCTGGCCTGGCTGGCTCAACTCGCCTCGTTGGAGATCCACGTGCCGCAGTGGCGGTTCGACGCCGACGGCACCCCTCGTAACCCGGACCGGCTGGTCCTTGACCTTGATCCCGGTCCCGGGGTCGGGCTGCCCGAGTGCGCCCAGGTCGCCCGATGGGCCCGGGATGCCTTGCAGGCGGTCGGTCTTGAGCTGTTCCCGGTGACCAGCGGCAGCAAGGGCATCCACCTGTACGCCCAACTCGACGGCAGCCACAGTTCGTCCGATGCATCCAACATCGCCAAGGAACTCGCCCGCTCGCTGCAGACGCTGCATCCCGAACTGGTCGTCTCCGACATGGCCAAGGCCCAACGCAAGGGCAAGGTGTTCATCGACTGGAGTCAGAACAACGCCAACAAGACCACCATCTCGCCCTACTCGCTGCGCGGCCGGAATCGTCCGACGGTGGCCGCGCCGCGCACCTGGGACGAGCTGGACGAGGACCTGGAACACCTGGACTACGAGCAACTGCTCGCCCGGGCCGACGAGATCGGCGACCTGCTGGCGCCGCTGATCCCGGCCGATGTACGCGCCCCGGAGACAGACCGGCTGGCGACCTACCGCAGCATGCGCGACCCGGACCGTACACCGGAGCCGGTGCCGGCCGAACCACCGCGCCCACGGACCAGCGAACAGCCCAGCTTCGTCATCCAGGAACATCACGCCCGCCGGCTGCACTACGACTTCCGGATGGAGCATGACGGAGTGCTGGTCAGTTGGGCGGTGCCCAAGGGCGTGCCGACCGACACCAAGGTCAACCACCTGGCGGTGCAGACCGAGGATCATCCGATCGAGTACGGCAGCTTCGAGGGGATCATTCCGCACGCCGAGTACGGCGGCGGCGAGGTGATCATCTTCGACACCGGCACCTACGAGCTGGAGAAATGGCGGGACGGCCGCGAGGTGATCGCCACCCTGCACGGCACCAAGGACGGTGGGGTCGGCACCGGCTGCAAGATCGCCCTGATCCACACCGGTGGCCGCGGCGGCCAGCCCGAGAACCACTGGCTGATGCACCTGATGTCCGGTTCTCCGACCGAGCCGCAACCGGCAACCCCGGAACAGCTGCGTGCCCTGCATGAGCAGGCGGCTCGCGATGATGATCTTGTCTGGCACTCGGATCGCGGCGATCAATCCACGGCATCCGGTCCGCCCGATCCGCCGGACTTCCCACCGGAGATCAAGCCGATGCTGGCCAGTACCGCCGAGCCGTCGGACTTCCATCAGCCCGAGGAATGGGCGTTCGAGATGAAGTGGGACGGCGTCCGGGCCGTCTGTTACCTGGCCGGCGGGCAGGCGAAGATCCTCAGCCGGCGTGGACTGGACTCCTCGGTCAGCTATCCGGAGATCATCGACGCGCTGCAGGGCATCGACCTCGACAACGCCATTCTGGACGGCGAGATCGTGGCCCTTGATGATCATGGTCGACCGAGCTTCTCCCGGTTGCAGAATCGCATGAACGTGACCCAGCCGGCCGATGTGGCGCGAGCTCGGCGGACCACCCCGGTGCAGTTGGTGATCTTCGACATCATGTATCTGGACGGCCGTTCGCTGGTCAAGGAGCCCTACCACGAGCGGCGCCAACGGCTGGAGAAGTTGATCACCGGCGGCAGGATCCAGCTACCGCCGAGCTTCGACGGTGATCTTGATACCGCGCTGACCGCCAGCGAGACCCTCGGCCTGGAAGGGATCGTGGCCAAACGCCGGAGCTCGATCTATCAGGCCGGCAGCCGCGGGCGTACCTGGCTGAAGATCAAGAACTTCAAGACCCAGGAGGTGGTGATCGGTGGCTGGCGGACCGGCAACGGTCGCCGTGCGCACACCGTCGGGTCGCTGCTGATCGGTGTCCCCGACGAGCAAGGCAGACTGCGCTACGCCGGCCGGGTCGGCAGCGGCTTCTCCGATGCCGAACTGGATCGGATCACCGATCAATTCCGGTCGATGGCGCGCGAGGACTGCCCACTGCAGGACGTACCCCGGATCGACACCCGGGACGCGCACTGGATCGAGCCGACCCTGGTCGGCGAGGTCAGCTACGGCGAATGGACCGACGACCACCGACTGCGGCATCCGGTCTGGCGCGGCTGGCGGCCGGACAAGAAGCCGGACGAGGTACGGATCGAGTCGGATTAGGCCGAGGCGTCAGCCCGCCACCGTGATCGTCGGATTGTGGCGTACGTCGAAATTCATCGAGTTGGCGATGAAACACATCTCGTGCGCGTGATCATGGGCCTCCATCGCCCGCTCCGGATCGCTACCGGCGGCGATGGTGACCCGCGGATTCAGCGTCGCCTCGGTGAAGTGGCCGCTGCCGTCCGGGTCGGTGATCATGGTTGCGGTGGCGTCGTCGGTGTAGGCGACGACGTTGACGCCCGCCAGCACACAGGCGTGCAGGTAGGACAGCATGTGACATTGGCTCAGCGCCGCGAGCAGGAACTCCTCCGGGTTGAACCGGGCCGGGTCACCACGGAACGCCTGATCGGCGGAACCGGGAAGCATCTGATCCGGTTTGGTCGCCATCCGGACTTCATGATCACGGGAGTAGTCGCGGTAGGACGTGGTGCCGCTGCCGAGATTGCCGGTCCAGCGGGTCTGCACTGCGTAACGATGCTGCTTGCCACTGCTCATGGTTGCTGCCCCCAATCACCGGCGCCCAGTCTAGGGCGTGGCGTCGTTCGTTGCCCCGGGCACCCTCGCTGTTGATCTTGGTGAGCGCGCCGCCCGCTCAGCGGCGGCGCCGCCGCGCCGGCGCCTCCGGCTCTTCGTCGTCACGCCCGAGCGAGGCGCGCAGCAGCACCGGGATGATGGCGCCGAACGCCCAGACCAGCAGCGCCACCGGTGAGCGCAGGTTCAGCGCGATCGGGACGACATCACCCGGGCGGGCGGCTGCCAGCCGCCGATCGAAGTCGCCCGGGCCGAGCTGGTAGCCGACATACCAGCAGACCAGCGCCGCCGACACCGCGCCGAGGATGGCCACCACGACGACCGGCCAGCCGAGCTTGCCGAACCACTTCCAGGCGATGATCCCGAGCCCGAGGGAGATGAAGAACCCGAGCGCGCAGAACCAGGCGTCGGAGGCGAAGAATTCGGTCAGCCCGCGTTCCGTGGTCGACGCCGTCCCGTTCGCGGCGATCGAGTACGTCGGCAGTGGGGTGATCTTCTCCCAGAGCGCTCCGGCGCCGATCCCGATCAGCACGCACAGCAGCAGGTAACCGACCAGCCAACCCGCGGCTCGACCGACGGCGATCTCGGGACGCCCGGGCAGACCGACCGTCGGCGGCTGCACCCCGCCCGCCGGCTGACCGGAGATCGGTAGACCTGCGGTCGTTTGGCCCGCGCTGAGTCCGGCGGTGGACCCGCCGGACTCGAGATCGGCGTCGGACAAGATCAACCAGCCAGGCAGGAAGGACCGAGCTCGGCCTTCAGGTCGGCCATCAACGGCTGCGAGGAGGTGACCCGGAATTCGTTGCCGATCCGCATGATGGTGGTCCGGTTCGGCGCCTTCAGTTTCAGCTGGACCTCGGTCATCCCCGGATGTGCCCTCAGGATCTCGGCCAGCTTGTCCACCGTCGCCGGCGTGCACCGGGTGGTCGGCAGTGAGATCACCACCGGGCCGGTCGGACCGTCGGTGATGTCGGGCAGGACGAGCTCCTGCCCGATCAGCGCGATCGAGTCGTCGTCGTCCCGGATCCGGCCCTTCACCTTCACCACGGTGTCCTCGGCGATCACCGTCGAGACCAGGTCGTACGCCTTCGGGAAGAGCAGCACCTCGACCGATGCCTCCAGGTCCTCGACGCTGATCACCGCCCAGATGTCGCCCTTCTTGGTGGTCTTGCGGGTGACCGAGGTGATCATCCCGGCGATCGTGATCATGCCCTCGCGCGGGCCGTCGTCGCCGATCAGGTTGCCGATGCTGATGTCGCGCTCCCGCTCGATCACATGCTCCAGCCCCTGCAGCGGGTGATCACTGACGTACAGCCCGAGCATCTCCCGCTCGAAGGCGAGCTTGGTCCGCTTGTCCCAGTCCTCCAACTCGGGCACGGTGACGCTGACCGGCGAGGCTTCGGCACCAAGATCACCGAACAGGTCGTCCTGCCCGTGTGCCTCGTTGCGTTTGAGATCGATGACACCGTCGACCGCGGACTCGAAGACGCTCATCAGCGCCCGCCGGCTGTGCCCCATCGAGTCGAAGGCACCGGCCTTGATCAACGACTCCGTGACCCGCTTGTTGCAGGCGATCAGCGGGATCTGATCAAGGTAGGAATTGAAGTCCTTGGCCTTGCCCTGCTCCTCCCGCGCGGTGACGATGCCGTCCACCACATTGCCGCCGACGTTGCGGATCGCGGTCAGCCCGAACCTGATGTCGGAGCCGACCGGGGTGAAATTGGCCTGGGACTCGTTCACGTCCGGCGGCAGCACCTTGATCCCGAGCCGGCGGCACTCGGACAGGTAGATCGCGATCTTGTCCTTGTCGTCCTTGACCGACTCCAGCACTGCGGCCATGTACTCGGCCGGATAGTGCGCCTTGAGGTAGGCGGTCCAGTAGGACACCAGACCGTACGCAGCCGAGTGGGCCTTGTTGAAGGCGTAACTGGAGAACGGCACCAGGACGTCCCAGAGGGCGTTGATCGCGGCGTCGGAGAAGCCTCCTGCGCGCATGCCCTCCTGGAAGGGCGGGAACTCGGCGTCCAGCACCTCCTTCTTCTTCTTGCCCATCGCCTTGCGGAGCAGATCCGCCTTGCCCAGCGTGTAGCCGGCCAACTCCTGCGCGATCTTGAGCACCTGCTCCTGGTAGATGATCAAGCCGTAGGACTCGGACAGAATCGGTTCCAGCGCCTCGGCCAGTTCGGGATGCAGATACTCGACCTGCTGCTGGCCGTTCTTGCGCTTGGCGTAGTTGGTGTGGCTGTCGGCACCCATCGGCCCCGGCCGGTAGAGCGCGCCGAGCGCCGAGATGTCGTTGAACTCGGTCGGCTTCATCAGCCGGCACAGCTGTCGATAACCGGACGAGTCGAACTGGAACACGCCCAGCGTGTCGCCCTTGGCCAGTAGCTCGTAGGTGGCCTTGTCGGTCAGATCCTTGGCCAACGCATCAAGGTCGACTTCGATGTCGCGGTTGAGCCTGACGTTGTCCACCGCGTCGCCGAGGATGGTCAGGTTGCGCAGGCCGAGGAAGTCCATCTTGACCAGGCCGAGCGACTCACAGGTCGGGTAGTCGAACTGGGTGATGATCGCGCCGTCCTGCTCGCGGCGCATCAGCGGGATGATGTCGATCAGCGGATCGCTGGACATGATCACGCCCGCGGCATGCACACCCCACTGCCGCTTCAGGCCTTCCAGACCCATCGCGGTGTCGACCACCTTCTTGGCATCCGGGTCGGAGTCGTAGAGCTGCCGGAACTCGCCGCCTTCGTGATAACGATCATGACCGGAGTCGAAGATCTTGGGCAGCGGGACGTCCTTGCCCTGCACCGGCGGCGGCATCGCCTTGGTCAGCTTCTCCCCGACCGCGAACGGATAGCCGAGCACCCGGGAGGCATCCTTGACCGACTGCTTGGCCTTGATGGTGCCGTAGGTGACGATCTGGGCCACCCGGTCACTGCCGTACTTCTCGCTGACGTACCGGATCACCTCGCCTCGGCGGCGGTCGTCGAAGTCGACGTCGAAGTCCGGCATCGACTTGCGCTCCGGATTCAGGAAGCGCTCGAAGATCAGGCCGTGCTCGAGCGGATCCAGATCGGTGATCCGCATCGCATAGGCACAGATCGAGCCGGCTCCCGAACCGCGGCCGGGGCCGACGTAGATGCCGTTGCTCTTGGCCCAGTTGATGAAGTCGGCGACCACCAGGTAGTAGCCGGGATACCCCTTGCCGACGATGATCTCGGTCTCGTAGTCGGTCTGCTTGCGGACCTCGGGGGTGATGCCTCCGGGGTACCGCTCGCCGAGCCCGGACTCGACCTGATGCAGGAACCAGCTGGTCTCGTCATGTCCCTGCGGCACCGGGAACCGCGGCATGTAGCGGCCCTCACCATGCACGAAATCAACCTGACACCGCTCGGCAATCTCCAGCGTGTTGTCACAGGCCTCAGGCAACTCCCGAAACAGCTCCCGCATCTCCGCCGGCGACTTCAGGTAATAGCCACCACCATCCAACTTGAACCGATTCGCATCGGCCATCGTCGCACCCGACTGCACACACAACAGAGCCTCATGGGCCTCGGCGTCGTCGGCGCTGGCGTAGTGCAGGTCGTTGGTGGCCAGCAGCGGCAAGGACAGGTCCCTGGCCAGCCTGAGCAGATCATCACGGACCCGCTTCTCAATCCCCAGCCCGTGATCCATCAACTCGACGTAATAATTCCCCGCACCGAAGATGTCACGGAACTCCGCCGCACTCGCGACCGCCTCGTCATACTTACCCAACCGCAGATAGGTCTGCACCTCACCCGACGGACACCCCGTACTCGCGATCAACCCACCCGCATACTCGGCCAACAACTCCCGATCAGCCCGCGGCTTGTAGAAGAACCCCTCGGTCGAGGCCCGGGTGCCCAACCGAAACAGATTGTGCATCCCCTCGGTGTTCTCCGACCACAACGTCATATGGGTGTACGCGCCACCACCCGACACATCATCGCCGCCGCCATCACCCCACCGCACCCGCTTGCGCTCGCTGCGATGCGTCTTCGGCGTGACATAGGCCTCCAAACCGATGATCGGCTTGACCCCAGCCCTCGTCGCCGCGGCATGAAACTCATGGGCACCGAACAAGAACCCGTGATCGGTCAAACCGATCGCCGGCATCTCCATCTGCTGGCAACCCGCCATCAGATCATCGATCCGAGCCGCACCATCCA
>DATCVL010000478.1:0-12560 GCA_036566865.1 Microlunatus sp. | reverse complement strand
ACCACCGTCGGGTTGGCCGGTTGCGGACAGATCGCGCGCGGTGACGACCCGCTGTCGAAATCTGGCTCCGGATCGAACCAGCAGCCACAGGCCGGTCAGACCACGACCGAACCGAACAGCAAGCCGTCGAAGAGCACTCCCCCGCCGGATCCGTTCAAGCTGTCCACCAACGTGGCCGACGGCGCCTCCTCGGTCAAGATCAACAAGGTGCTCAAGGTCTCCGCGGCGCACGGCGACCTGTCCAAGGTCAAGGTGTCGGGCAAGATCCTCGATCACGGCAAGACCGAGAAGGTCTCCGTCGACGGCGAGGTCAATTCCGACCACACCGGCTGGACTGCGTCCGACGTGCTCGAGCCCAACGGCGAGTACACCGTGAAGATGACCGGTGACAGCGACAAGGGCGGCTCGAAGACGTTCACCTCGACCTTCAGCACCCAGGAGTTGTCGCTGGACCAGCAGGTCTACGCCAGCTTCGCCGGCACCATGAGCGGCACCGTCGGCGTCGGCACCCCGGTTGTGCTCCGGTTCGACCTACCGGTCAAGAACAAGGCCACCTTCGAGAAGCATCTGACGGTGAAGACCAGTTCCGGGCAGAAGGGCAGCTGGCACTGGTACAGCGACCAGGAAGTGCACTGGCGTCCCGCCACGTACTGGGAGCCGGGCACGACGGTCACCGCGACCGCTGACGTGAACAGCCTCCCGGCCGGCAACGGGCTGTACGGGCAGAGCAACACCTCGACCAGCTTCACCGTCGGCAGCTCGGTGGTCACCAAGGTCAACCTGAAGACCGACATCGCCAAGGTGTACGTGAATGGCAAGGTCGCTCGGACCATCCCGGTCAGCGGCGGCGACACGTCCAAGCTGAGCACGACCACTCGCAGCGGCACGTCACTGATCACTCAGAAGGAAACCAACTACCGGATGACCTCGGAGATGATCGGCCTGCCCAAGTCCGGTCCCAAATCCTACGATCTCCGGGTCAAGTACGCGTTGCGGATCACCAACTCCGGTGAATTCCTGCACTCGGCGCCGTGGAACTCCGCGTACTTCGGTCGGGAGAACGCCAGTCACGGCTGCGTCGGGATGAGCAACGCCGATGCCGGCTGGTTGTACGACACCGCGCTGCCGGGCAGTCCGGTCGTGGTCACCGGCACCGACCGCGAGCTGGAGACACAGAACGGGCTGACCGACTGGAACGCCGACTTCGCCACCTACGCCGAGGGCTCCGCGCTCTGATTCTGCTGGCCGGGGCCGCAGGCGGCAACAGCCGGTGCCAATGGCTTGGTCTGATTTGATAGCCGGGTGAGGCCAGGGGAACCGCTGCACTGCGTCGCCATGAAATGGCCCGATCTTCCGCACTGGGAGTTCGACGGCCACTATCTCGGCCGCGACGACTGCGGGCAGTGGTTCGGGGTGCCGGCCGGCACGCATCTGCAGCGCCCCGGCGCGGCGTACGACTCCGGGGCGGATGCGGCCGCCGTCGCCCCCGACGGCCTCGGGTACATCGCGACCTTCTACGCTCCGGGCAGCCGCGTCCACACCTACGTCGACATCACCACGCCGCCCGAGGTGGAACCGGGACGGATCGCCGCTGTTGATCTTGATCTCGACGTCGTGCGGCTGGCCGACAGCACCGTCTACGTCGACGACGAGGACGAATTCGCCGAGCACCAGCAGACACTGCACTATCCCCCGCAGTTGATCACCGACGCGCTCCGGTCGTGTGCCCTGGTCTACCAGGCGCTCAGCAGCGGCCAGGCTCCGTACGACGGTCGGTCGGAGGAATGGCTGCGCAGGGTCCGGCATTGAGTCCGGTGGCCCCGAGCTACTCCCTGACGGTGGTGGCGACCGAATCGGATTTGCCGGTGGCCAGGTACTGGATGAAGGTCTTGGCGAAGGCCAGCAGCGGGATGGACATCAACGCGCCGACGATCCCGCCGACGATCACGCCGACCGCGATCCCGAGCAGCACCGCCAGCGGGTGCAGTTTGACTGCGCGGCCGAGCAGGAAGGGCTGCAGGATGTGACCCTCCAACTGCATCACCAGGATGATGCCGGCGAGCATGATCAACGCCTGCACCCAGCCCAACATCACCAGGGCGACGAAGACCGCGACGAAGCCGGACACGAAGGCGCCGACCAGCGGCACGAACGCACCCAGGAAGACCAATGCGGCCAGCGCCGGCGCCCCCGGCACCCTGAGGATCAGGGCAACGATCAGTACTCCGATGGCATCCACGAAGGCGACCAGGATGGTCGCGCGGACGTAGTGCACCAAGGAGGTCCAGCCGCTCCTCGTGGCCGCGTCGATCCGGTCCCGGGCCGCCTTCGGGGACAGCTTGACCAGGAATGACCAGATTCCGGAGCCGTCGTAGAGGAAGTAGAAGGTGGCAAACAGGGTGATCGCGAATCCGGCGAAGAAGTGACCGATCTGGCTGCCGAACGCCGCCGCGTAGCCGGCGATCTGACTGCTGCTCTGGCTGAGGAAATCCGTGACCTGCTTGGTCAATTGGTCGATCTGCAGGAACTGTTCGGGGATGTTCAACGGCCCTTGCGACAACCAGGTGGTGAGCTGGGTGAAGCCTTTGGCGACCCTCGTCCCCATGCCTTCGGCCTGGCCGGCGATCTGAGTGGCAATCAGGGTCAGCGTGCCGGACACCAGGATGACGCCGATGATCATGGCCAGGGCGGCCGACAACGCGCGGGGGAATCGGCGCCGGTTGAACCAGTTCGCCACCGGTGAGATCAGCGCCGCCAGCAAGATCGCTACCGCGATCGGGATCGTCACCTCGGACAGATAGCGGAACAACCAGCCGATGCCGGCGACCATGATCACGATCACGATCAGCCGCCAGGCCCAGCTGGCACCGATCCGGAAGCCGCGCGGGACGAGTTGATCAATTCGTTCCTGCTCCGAGAGCGGCTCCTGCACCGTCACCGCGTCCGCCTCAAGGGCGGGTTGATCATCTCCGGTCGCGGGCAGCTGATCGCGCCGGATGTCGTCATCGCTGGTCTGCGCGCTCGATCGGGCGCGACGCTGCCGGCCGATTCCGAATCGGCTCTGTGCTGCCATCCTGCCCCCTGCACTCGGCGGTCGATCTGGGCCACCAAACGTACTTGGTCCGGTGGCTCCATGACATCATCCCCGATGGGACGAACATGATGGGGAGGACGCGTGTCACCGAAGCCGCTGAACGAATTGATCAGTCCTGACTGGGCCGAGGCACTGGAACCGGTGGCGCCGACGATCGGCCGGATGGGCGAATTCCTGCGCTCCGAACTGGCCGCCGGCCGGGGCTACCTGCCGGCCGGTGATGCCGTACTGCGGGCATTCACTCTGCCGCTGTCGCAGGTACGGGTCTTGATCGTCGGTCAGGATCCTTACCCGACTCCTGGGCACCCGGTCGGACTGTCCTTCTCGGTTGCACCCGAGGTCCGGCCGATCCCCCGCAGCCTGGCCAACATCTATCGGGAGCTGGAAAACGATCTTGGCATTCCGCCGGCCGCCGGGGGCGATCTGACGCCGTGGTTCGACCAGGGCGTATTGCTGCTGAACAGGGTGCTCACCGTCCAGCCCGGGCGGTCGGCCTCCCACCGTGGCAAGGGCTGGGAGGAAGTCACCCAGTGTGCGATCGAGGCGCTGGTGTCCCGTGACGGACCACTGGTGGCGATCTTGTGGGGCCGCGATGCCCAGTCGTTGATCCCGATGCTGGGTTCGGTTCCGTACATCAAGAGCGCGCACCCGTCGCCGATGTCGGCCGACCGTGGCTTCTTCGGCTCCCGGCCGTTCAGCCGGGTCAACGAGTACTTGATCAACTTCGGTGCCGAACCGATCGACTGGCGACTGCCCTGATGCCGTTCGCCTCGCCCACGCGAGGCGCTACTGCTGGTTACAAGGCTTGATCGAGGTCGATGATCAGATCCTCGACGGATTCGATCCCGACACTGAGCCGAATCAGGTCGGGCGGCACCTCCAACGCGGTGCCGGAGACCGACATGTGAGTCATCCGGCCGGGATGTTCGATCAAGGACTCCACCCCACCCAACGACTCGCCCAGGGTGAAGATCTTGGTCCGGGCGCAAGCATCAAGAGCGGCCTGTTCGCCGGCCGCGACGCGGAAGCTGATCATGCCGCCGAAGGCTCGCATCTGCCGGGCGGCGAGTTCGTGCCCCGGATGCGAAGGCAAGCCCGGATAGAAGACCTCGGCAACGGCCGGATGATGATCAAGATGTTCGGCGATTCTCACGGCATTGGCGCAATGCCGATCCATCCTCACCGCCAGCGTCTTCAGCCCGCGCAGCACCAGCCAGGCGTCGAACGGGCCGGCCACGCCGCCGATCGCGTTCTGGTGCCAGGCCAGCCGTTCACCAAGATCAACATCTGCCGTGATCAACGCGCCGCCGACGACGTCGGAGTGACCGCCGCAGTACTTGGTGGTGGAATGCACAACGACGTCGGCACCGAGTCGCAGCGGCTGCTGCAGGTACGGGGTGGCGAAGGTGTTGTCGACCACCACGGTTGCACCGGCGGCATGGGCGAGCTCGGAGATCGCCGCGATGTCGGCCACATTCAGCAGCGGGTTGGTCGGGGTCTCCAACCAGACCAGGGTGGTCTTGCCCGGCGTGATTGCGGCGCCGACGGCCTGCGGATCGGTGATCGGCACCGGCGTCACCTCCAGGCCCCACCGCTGATGCAGCTGGGCGAACTGGCGGTAGGTCCCGCCGTACACATCGTTGGGTAGCAGCACCTGGTCGCCGGGCTTGGTCAGGGCCCGGATCACCGCGTCCTCGGCGGCCAGTCCGCTGGCGAACGCCAGCCCCCGTACGCCACCCTCGAGCGCGGCCAGGCACTCCTCCAACGCGGTCCGGGTGGGGTTGCCCGAGCGCGAGTACTCATAGCCCGAACGCAGTCCCCCGACACCGTCCTGGGCGTAGGTGGAGGTGGCGTAGATCGGCGGCACCACCGCGCCGGTGGTCGGATCGGGTTCCTGGCCGGCATGGATGGCGAGGGTCTCGAATCCGGTCCGGTCGTCGGCGGGCTGCTCGGTCATGCCCGGGAGCGTACCGTCGGACCTGAGCGGGTCGTCGAGCAGACAGGCTGCGGGAATATCGTTCGCCGGCACGTGTTTGATTGGACGGTCGTCGGGACAACCCTGGTGGCCGGAAGCTAAGGAGTGGAAGTCGTGGGCCTGTTCTCACAGCACAAGCAGACATTGATCGATGCGAACAAGGCTCTGCCGGGGCGCGACACGTCTGTGCTGGCCGAGCCGACCTTCCACGAGGTGTTCGGCACCGAACTGCACAAGGTGCCGGAGGGGTCAGACGTGGCCTACTTCGCGCTGGGCTGTTTCTGGGGTGCGGAGAAGCTGTTCTGGCAGACCCCGGGCGTGACGCTGACAGCGGCCGGTTACGCCGGCGGTATCACCAAGAACCCGAGCTACGAAGAGGTCTGCGCCAACCAGACCGGGCACGCCGAGGCTGTGCTGGTCGCTTACGACCCGGCCAAGATCAGCTACGCCGAGTTGCTCAAGATCTTCTTCGAGAATCACGACCCGACCCAGGGCATGCGGCAAGGCAACGACATCGGCACCCAGTACCGTTCCGCGATCTATCCGAAGGATGATCAGCAGGCCGAGACGGCCCACCGCGTGACCGCGGAATTCCAAGCAGAGTTCAGCAAACAAGGCTTCGGCACCATCACCACAGAGATCCTGCCGGCGGGTCCGTTCTACTATGCCGAGGACTACCACCAGCAGTATTTGATCAAGGTCCCGAACGGTTACTGCCCGGTGCACGCCACCGGCGTCACCTGCAACGTCGCGGCTTCCTGATCACCCTCGGTTGAGGCTCGGCCGGGCGATCCCTGGCCGAGTCATTCATGATCAACGGCCGATCGCAGGGACGACGGTGGCCAGCAGTTCGAAGACCTTCTGCAGGTCCTGCTCCGAGGGCGTCGGCTGTGCAGCGGTGGCGCCGATGACGACAAGATGCGGCACCAGGGCGGCGATGTGTGCCTGCTCCGGGTCGGGCAGGATCCGTCGCCACAACCCGGTCAACGCCTCCAGCCGAGCCCCGTCGACGCGCTGCTGCACGGCCAGCGCATCCGCGTCGTCGAACGCCCAGGAGCGGATCGCAGCATCCAGCCTGGTGTCGAAACCGGCGTCGTGGGCCAACGCCATCACGGCTGCCTTCGGCTCCAGCTCCGAGGTCCGCACCAGCAGTTGCCGGATCGCCTCGGTCTGCTGCTCCTGGTAGCGCTCCAGCAGCACCCGGCGATAGTCACCGGCACCGCGGAAGTGGTGGTGGAACGAGCCCTTGGTCAGCCCGAGTCGGGCCGCCAGTCGGTCGACTCTCAACGCGGTCGCTCCCTGCTCGCGCAGTACCGCGAAACCCTCGGCAATCCAGCGATCTCTCGGTGTCACGCCTGGACCGTACCATACGGTACGGTATGGTGATCGAACGACCGGTTCAACGGCAGCGGAGCGAGGAGGTGATCGTCGTGTTGGACCCATGGTGGCCACTGGCCGTGCTGGCGGTCGTCTCTGCCGGCGACGCGGTCATCTGCTGGCGACCGGTGCCGTTCATCGCCGATTGCCTGGACAACATGAACTTCCCGCGCCGCCACTGGCGGCTGCTCACCCCGATCAAGGCCGCTGCGGCACTCGGGCTCGTGATCGGCATCTGGTGGCCGGGACTCGCCCTGCTCACCTCCGCCGCACTGGTGGCGTACTTCCTGATCGCGATCGGTATCCACCTCCGGGCCCGCGACTTCGGCCGCAACCTGTTTCTGAATGCGAGCGGCATGCTGCTGCTCTGCGTCGCCGAGTTGATCTTCGTCGCGAGCACGATCTGATCCTCGCAACTCTGATCCCTGGCGCAGGGACGATCTTGATCCTCGGCGGGCGGCAACGACCGCTGGTTCACCGCCCTGGGCGATATCCCGGGCGGTCACCGTCCACGCCGACATCGGCAGCCTGTTCGGTTCGCTGCAATGCCTGCAGGTGTCCGGCATCGTTGACGGCGACCAGAGTCCAGGCCGGATCACCGCCACTCGGATCGTGCCGCCAGGTGGTCATGCCGGTGTTCGACAAGGCGAACCCGACCCTGGTCGCGGTCGGGCCGAGGCCGAATGCCATCGCCAGCGAGGCCTGGATCACCCCACCGTGGGTGACCGCGACGATGCGACGGCCGGGATGCCGGGTGACCAGGTCGGTCAGTCCGGCACCGGCTCGGGCCAGGAACGCCGCCCAACTCTCACCACCGGTGGCGAAGGCCTGGAACGGATTGACCCACAGTCCGCCGGCCAGGCCGGGCCATCGACTCGACCACTCGGCATGGGACAAGCCGTCGGCCTCGCCGACCCTGACCTCCTGCAACTCGGCATCGTCCTGCACCGGCAGGTCGAGGACCTCGGCGAGGTAGCCGGCAGTCTGCTGAGCCCTCGGCAACGTGCTCGCATACAGCAGATCCGCGCTGAAATGCTCGACCCGGAATCGTTCGGCCAGCAACTCGGCCTGTCGATGGCCGGTTGCGGTCAGGCCGGCGTCGCCGCGCATCCCGCCGATGACGGGCGACACGTTCGCGATCGATTCGCCGTGTCGGACCAAGATCAATTCGGTACTCACGACAGCCGCTAACCGGCCAGGTGCCGGTCCAGGAAGTCCAGCGACAACTGCCAGGCGTCCGCGGCGGCCTCGGCGTCGTACCGGGGGGCGGTGTCGTTGAAGAAGGCATGCTCGGCGTCGTCGTAGATCTTGACGGTGAAGTCGACGCCGGCCTCCTCCATCTTCGCCCGGACCGCCGGCAGACCTTTCATCAGGCGTTCGTCCTTGCCGCCGTAGATGCCGAGCACCGGGCAGCCGATCCGCGGTATTTGATCAAGGTCGGGGGGTGCGCCGTAGAAAGCGACCGCGGTCCGGACCCGTTCGTCGGCGGCGGCCAGCGCGTAGGAGTAGGTGCCACCGAAGCAGAAGCCGAGCACGCCGATCCGGGCATCGATCGCAGGCTGCCGCTGAAGTTCGTCGACGACCTCACGCAAGGCCGGCACGGCCCATTCGGCATAGGCCTGATCATGGGCGGGCGCTGTCCGCTCGCGCATCAGTGGCTGGGCCGCCTGCCGGGTCTCCGGATCCGGGCTGCGCAACAACTGCTGCAATTCCGCGCCGACCTGGGGCGTCATTCCGGCGTGGGTCAAGATGTCCGGCGCGTAGGTCAGATAGCCCTCGGCAGCAAATCTGTCCGCCACCTGCTTGATGTGATCAACCAGCCCCCAGATCTCATGGATCAGGACGAGTCCGCCCTTGATCGGACCGCTGGGCGTCGCGATGTAGGTGTCGATATCGGCCATGTGCCTCGCCTCCTGGGCGCATTCTTGCATCCCTGATTGCGCGGTCGGGACCGATGCCGCTGCCGCGATCTGGTCCGGCGTCTTGCGTTGCGAGGGGCGACCCTCGCGCTCCCGCCGTGGTCACCACCGTGCCCCAGCCGCGATCTGGTCCGGCGTCCCGCGTTGCGAGGGGCGACCCTCGCTCCGGCCGGCGGCGTCTGCTCCTACGTTTCGGCGGCGACCAGGGGCTTCACCTTCTCGGCCAGGAAGGTGATGAAGGCTTCCAGGTCCGGCTCGTCGGCGGCGGGCTGTACGCCGTAGCTGGTCACGCCGAAGGAGGCGTAGCGGGTCGCGGCAGCGGCGATGGTTTCGGAGTCACCCGCGACCCCGATCCCGGTACCGGGCTGCGCGCCCCACAGGGCAAGCTCACGATCCAGCCGCTGCTGGGCGCCCGGTCCGGTGGTGACGATCTGGGCGGCGCCGATCTCCGGCCGCTCGGCGTCGGGGGCTCCCACGCGCGTCTTCACCGCGACGACAGCCGCAACCAACTCTCGTACTTGATCATCGGTGAGCGCGTTGGTGAAGAGGTTGCCGTCGCCGAGCTCGGCCGCCAACGCCACCGACTTCGGGCCGGAGCCGCCGATCATCAACGGTGGCGGCGGACTCGGCGGCCAGTCCAACTTGACCCGATCCAGACGCACGTACCGACCGTCGGTGCTGACCTCCTCACCGGAGAGCAGCCGTCGGATCGCGACCGCATGCTCCCGCAGCAGGGTCAACGGCGACTCGGCGCGAACCCCCGCCTGACCCATCCACTCCTGTACGCCGTGGCCGATGCCGGCCACGAACCGGTCCGGAAACATCCGGGAGACGGTGGCGAGCTCCATCGCGGTCAGCGCCGGATTCCGCAGTGGGACCGGCAGCAAGGTGATACCGACCCGCAGCCGCTCGGTCCAGGCCAGAGCAGCCGTCGCCGATGCGATCCCGCTCTGCTTGAACGAGTCCTCCCAGACCCAGAGTTCGTCCAGACCGGTCCGGTCCGCGGTCTCGGCCAGGCTTCGCAGCCGCTCGGGTGGGATTGTCGGTGGGATGTGGATGCCGATGCGCATCGTCCCAGCATGGCCTCCGGCGCCGACATTGCGCAGCCGTTGGCTGCAGCTGATACCGCGCTCAGACGTCAGCGTCCGTCGTACCAGCGCAGGATCCGCAACGCCCGCAGTGTGTTCCACCGGCTCGGCCGGCCGTCACCGTCCTCCAACTCGAAGTAGATCAGTCCGGGGTGGGTGTTTTCCAACAACCAGCGGCCGTCGGACTGCCGCCGGTCGCGTACCTGCTGCATGGCTTCAGCCAATCGCGGGTCCGGCATCCCGCCGACGGACCGGAAGTACTCCAGTCCCCGCAGGACGTCGTAATGCCACTGCACCGGGAAGGAGAACTGCAGCCAGTCGGGGTCGACGACCTCACCCGTGCTGGCGCGGCGGAGGAGCCGCCGGGACAGCAGATACTCCTCGGCACGTCGACGGGCCAGCTCGACCGGGATCTCGCCGCCGGCACGCTCGTAGTCCAGCAGTCCTTCGAGAACACAGATGGTGGAATGAAAGGACGACCGGGTCGATCCGTTCTCCGCCTCGCAATTCCAGCCGCCGTCGTCGAGTTGCTCGCCGACCAGTCGACTGACGATCTTGTCGACGTTCTCACCAAAGTACGCGCCGAGGGTGACGGTGCCACCGTTGATGCAGGGCTCCACCTCGCCGTCGAAGAACGGCTCACCGTTGTACTCCCAGTGGCTGTTCTCCCGGACTCCGGCCAGCGCCGCGCGGACAACCCGTGCTGCCGGATCGATGCCGAAGGCATGCAGCAACCGAAGCGTCGGCAGGGTCGCGGTCCACGGCTGCCCCTCCGGATCACCGACGACCGGACCCGAGACACGCCAATCCCGGCTCGGGAAGCAGGCGCCGCCGGCCCATTGACCGTCGGATTGCAGGTCGAGCAGTCGTTTGCCCCAGCCGGTCTCGGCGACCTGGGCTCGTTCGGCCGCGACCTGTGCGCTCGGGGCGTCCTCGAGGTCGCGCAGTACCTGCCAGCGGATTGCCGGATCGGAGTCCATCAGCCACATCGTGACATCGTTCATCGGCCGTCTCCTTTCGGGAGTCAGCCTCACGCTAACCGCGATTCCGGACGTTAGGCTTCCGGCTTTGTACGTGGCCCTCGTGTCAGCTGTGTCGGTACGCCGGCAGCAGCGAGTCGCTACGCACGATCTCCTTGCCCAACGGCATCAGCGATACCGGGATCAGCTTGAGATTCGCCCAGCCGAGCGGGATGCCGATGATCGACACGAACAACGGGATGGCAGTGATCACATGCCCGATCGCCAGCCAGATCCCGGCCACCACCAGCCAGATGATGTTGCCCAGAGCGGCGCCGATGCCGGAGGTCGGCTTGTCCACCACCACCCGGCCGAACGGCCACAGCGCGTACTTGCCGATCCGGAACGACGCGATGCCCCACGGGATGGTGACGATCAGCACGCAGCAGATGATGCCCGCCACGAAGTAGCCGATCGCCAGCCACAAACCACAGAACACAAACCAGATGATGTTCAGGATCGTCTTCATGGCGGCTGCCACCTCTCGTGTCGGCGGACGACCATTTGACCCTACTCGTACCGGTCAACGCGCGCCGTCGAATCAGCTACCGACTGCCGCCGAACGGGTCAGATCGGTCTGCTGCGGCGGATCGCCCCAGGGACTGATCGTCAGCACTGATTCCGGCGGAGCCACTGTCGGATCGGCCTGCATCCTGCTGATCAACCGTTGCTCGGCAGCGACGTCACCGGCGTCCGCTGCCATGATCAACTCACTGAGCTGGTCGGCGATCTCGACCTCCCGCTCGGTCGGACCGTCAGGATCGCTCATCGCTCCCCATCCATCCCAGAGCAGCAGTTCCGACCCGGCCCGGAAGGCAGCGTCGATCAGCACCGCGCACTGCATGAACCACGGTCCACGGACCGGAACGTCAGTACCGACGCCGTAGGTGTCCGGATCGATGGTGCCGTTGCGGTAGGCCGACCAGGCTTCGGCGGCGGTCTCGTACGGCTGCCCGGGACCCGGTGGAATGTCGTGCGGAGTGGGCATCGCCTCCCACGGCTCCTCGAGCTCCGGATCAAAACGCAGCCAGCGATGCTCGGCCGGCTGCCATTGCTCCACCACGACATGATCAACATGGAAGCCGGGCGCGAAGTAGCCCGCGAACCCGTAGCGCACGCGCGCCGGTTGACCGTGCTGACGCAGCACCGCGGCCGCGAACAGGGAGTGATCACGACAGCAGCCCTGCACCCTGGACAACGGCTCGCGTACGGCCGCCAAGTCGCGCGGATGGCGCTGCTGATCAAGATCGAGAATGGCATCCAGCCAACGTGCGTTGATGTCTGACCTCGTCGCCTCGGGTAGCTCCTGCCCGGACGCTCGGTAGTGGATGATCAGGTTGCGCGCTACCGCGGACAGCTGGTCCAGGTCGGGCGGCACCGCCTGCAGCAGGTCGGCGTACCGACCGGGATCGGTGTACGGAGTGTGCCCGGCCCACCTGCCCGGGTCGTAGCCGATCGGCATGATCATCTCGGTTCGCTTGGTCATCTGCGTTCCCTCCTGGTCTCCAGATGCCGCGACGGGCTGTTGGCCCAGCCGCAGCATCCAGTCCAGCACCTGACGCAGCGTGAAGGTCCAGACTCAACCGGAAATTGGTGCCGAACGCTGTCGATTCCGGCGCCGGTCGTACGACGCTCTGGTGTCAATCACCCGCGGCGGGCATGCTGAGGCACACCCGCACAGTCAGAGGAGAACCGATGCGAGTCATGGCGTTCATGATGGGCAACGAGGACAGCGAGACCGGCCGGATCCCCGCTCCGGAGGAGTTCGAGGCGATGGGCCGCTTCAACGAGGAATTGGTGAAGGCCGGCGTGATGCTCGCCGGGGAGGGGCTGCATCCGACCAAGGACGGCGCCAAGGTCAAGTGGACCGGCAGCGGCCCGACCGTCGTCGACGGCCCCTTCACCGAGGCGAAGGAAGTCGTCGCCGGCTTCTGGATCGTCGAGGTGTCCTCGCTGGCCGAAGCGAAGCAGTGGTTCCAGCGCTGCCCCGGCGGCGACGGCACCGAGATCCAGCTCCGGCCGATCTACGAGCTGGAGGAGTTCGGCGAGTCGTTGACTCCCGAGGTCCGTGAGCTGAACGAGCAACTC
>DATCVL010000477.1:0-1649 GCA_036566865.1 Microlunatus sp. | reverse complement strand
AGGCGTGCCGGGAGTCCTTCGGGCTCCCGGCCCGGTCGGCCGAACTGCTGACCGGCGGTCTGCTCAACCAGAGCTGGCGGGTCCGCGCTGATGATCATGATCGCGTGCTGCGGGTCGGTCGGCCGGAGCGCGATCTTGATCAGGTTCGGTACGAGTATCGGCTCGCCGCGGCCTGGGCCGAGGAGATCCCTCAGGTGATCGTGGCCGAACATGCACCGGGTCACCGCGCCGGTGATCATCTGCTGACCCTGTTCCGGTTCGTCGACGGCGTGGACGGCAGTCAGGTCCGAGCGGCGACGCGCAATCGCCAGCTCGCACCCGTGATGGCGCGGATGCACAGGATCGCAGTCGACCTCGGGTTGCCCCAGCGGCCGGGCTACCGCTCGATCGACGAGCAGCCGATGAGCGCGCATTGGGGGCGAGTCCGTTCGGCGATCGTCGATCGCTTCGGGGCCACCGCCGAAGTGGGCGAGCCGGCGTCGGCGGTTGATCGTGCTGTTGATCAACTCGATCAGCAGCTCGACGGCTGGCGGTCCGCGGGCCGGCTTGATCACCGGGCGGCCGTGCACGGCGACCTGAACACCCGCAACCAGCTCTACCGGAACGGGAGATTGGTCGGGATCATCGACATCGACGAGTGCCGCGTCGAACCGTTGATCTGGGAGGTGGCGGGCATGGCGTACACCGATCCGTCCGTCGACCCGCAGGCGGTCTGGCGGCAGTATCTGGATGCCGGTGGTCCGCTGCCGCCCGAGGACGGCGAGATGCTCGAGTCCTTCGCCCGGCTGGGCGCACTCGGTGAGCTGCAGTGGTTCCTCGACGACGAGGGCAAGGCGACGCACCTGGCCCTGGACAAGCTCTGGACTCTGGCGGCCGAGCTCGGTACGGCCCCGGTTCGAGGCTAGGGTTGCGGCCACTGCGTACGAAGGAGCTGCCATGGCGACGGATCGACGGCCTCTCCTGGTCCTCGTGGTCGGCCGGCCGGGGTCCGGCAAAACGACCCTGAGCAAGGCATTGACGCAGGCACTCGGCGCCAGCTATCTCCGGCTGGACGCGATCGAGACGGCGATCGAAAGCTGGCGCGGCGATCGTCGCTCGGTCGGGCCGGAGGGTTATGCGGTCGCCTTTCAACTGGCCAGATCGAATCTGGAGCTGGGCCGGGACGTGATCGTCGACGCCGTGTGCCCGGTTCCGGAGTCAAGGTCGGCGTGGCGTGATCTGGCGGCCGACAGCACGGCGCGACTGTTGGTGTTGGAGCTCGTGGTGCCCGACACCGAGGAGCACCGCCGTCGGGTGCATCAGCGTCGACCGGACATGCCCGATCAGCAAGTGCCTAGCTGGTCTGAGGTGCTGGAGGCGGAGTGGGTGGCGTGGGATGCCGCCCGCGACGGTGATCGCACGATCATCGACGCGACCTCGAGCGCGGAGGCGTTGCGCGTCGCCAGGAGTCTGATCCAGGAAAGTTGATCATGACGGGCGGCCACCGAGCCCGGTCGGGTCGACCGGGCGGCGCGACCTCTGATCGCGCCGCCCTTCGGTCTGCGGTCGGTGAATCAGCGCTGGGCCGATCAGCCCACCGGAGTGAAGTCCCGAGCGCCGATGAACTCGGGTCGGGGGCGCGCGGCGGCGTACGGCTCACGGCAGGTGTT
>DATCVL010000476.1:0-29457 GCA_036566865.1 Microlunatus sp. | reverse complement strand
CTGCCACTCCTCACCGCCACGGCCGAAGACGAAGTTGTCCCCGCCCTTGAACCGCACCACCTTGCGGCCGCTCTTCGCCCGCTCGATCAACAAGCCTTCGATCGTGCGTTGTTCGGCTCCCGGGCCGCGGGGGATCTTGCCGACATCGATGATCTCAGCGTCGGGCCGGGCATGCTCCAGTGCCGTCAGTGGGGCCAGTCGATCGGCCGCGATGACGTCCGCATCCTTGATCTCCGCCAGCCCCGCCACGGTGAGCAGACCGGGATCACCCGGGCCTCCGCCGACCAGCACGACCTCGCCGACCCGGGACCGACGGTCGCCGGGATCGCTTGGCTGTAAGGGACAAACCAGCACTCCACGGTCCGCCGCAGCCCGCAGAACCGCATCCTGACGGCCGGGCGTGCCGGAGATGATCACCAACGCGACGTCGTCCAGCAGCACATCCGCGTAGTCGTTGATCAACTCGATCCGCCCGCGGCGGGCCAGATCCTCGATGGCCGGGCCGGGTCCCTCGGCGACCACTCGGACCCGCGCACCGGCGTCCAGCAGGGCCGAGATCGTGCCGTTCACCGATCCGCCCGCGCCGATGGTCAGGATCTTCCGACCGCTGACTTCCAGGCCGTGCCACACACCCAATTCAGGCTCCCGGATTCGCGACCCACCCCGGTGGTGGGTCGCTGTCATTCTTCCGCACCGACGCCCGTGGCTCGGCCGACCGACACCGTGCGAGACGGCCGGCCGGCAACCGGCATCGAGGTCGACTCCGATGTCGCAGGTCGGCGGGATGGGCTCAGCCGGCTACCGCGCAGCCACGATTCCAACCAGCCATCGCGAAGAGTTTCGCAATCGGGTGGAAATTGTTGCGAACATCGGTCGGTGGTCAGGCAGGTCCCCCGGGGGTCCCTGCAGCCAATCTACCGAAGCGGTTAAGTTCCTGCCAACTCCTGACCCGGCCGGAAGACCCTTTTGATGCCCTCTTGGCGGTTAAAACCCCTAGTCAGAGCCCAGTTAACCGATCATGTTGAGCCCCTGAAGACCGCCAGAGGTGTCGGATTGGACACGATTTGGTCGATCTGAGTGCGAGTTCGCCGGAATCGGTTGACAACGTGTCGAGATGCGTTTAATCCTTGTGCACGTCGACTCTAGAGGGCGTTCGCAGCTGCCCTCGTCTCGACAAGTTTCGTTCAATGCCGAGCAAATGGACCCGCCGAGATGGACGGGTCGGAAGGACCGATCATGGCAGCTCCACGTCCTCGTTCTGCGCTTTCCCGTCGGGGGTTCATCGGCCTGGCCGCAAGCGCCGGCATCGCCGGCGCAGCGACTCTCACCGGATGCAACCGCGCCGCCGACAGCGGTGGCGGAAGCGGTGGTGGAAAGACTTCGCTCAAGTTCTGGAACATGCCTTGGGGCAACGACCAGTTCAACGTGCTGGACAAGCAGATCACCACCGGCTACAAGCCGGCGAGCGGGATGAACGCGGCGACCTACCAGGTGATCCAATGGGCGAACTTCACCCAGACGTTCTCGTCGGCGGTTGCTTCCAACACCGGGCCGGCAGTGAGCTCCGGCGGTGGCACCCAGGCCTTCCAGTTCGAGTCCCAGGGCAAGATCGCCTACGCCGACGATCTGCTCAACTCGTGGAAGAGCGACGGCCTGTACGACGACTTCCTGCCCGGCCTGATCGACACCATGAAGGTCGACAAGGGCTACGCGGCGGTTCCGTACAACCTCGACATGCGAGTGCTCTGGTACAACAAGAAGTTGTTGGCCCAGGCCGGTGTCGAGCCGCCGAAGGACTGGGACAGCTTCGAGAAGGTCTGTGCCGCGCTGAAGAAACAAAACATCTACGGCTACGGAACCGCTGCCGGCGCCGGCGCGTACACCGGTGGCCACATCCTCGTCAGCTGGATGATCAACAACGGCGGCGGCCTGTTCGATGCCGATCATCAGCCGGACATGGTGACCGACGCGAACGTCCAGGCGATGGACTACGTGCTCGAGCTGGTGAAGAAGGGTTACGTCGATCCTCGCAGCTCCAGCTACACCAGCGACAACGCTCAGTCGCAGTGGAAGGCGAAGAAGTTCGGCATGGGGTTCGACACCGCCGGCCTGGCCAACAACGTCGGTGGCTCGATCGCCGACGACCTGACGGTAGGCAGCCCGCTGACCGGCCCGTCCGGCAAGAAGGGCGCACTGTACTTCCCGAACAACATCATGATGTACACCAACACCCCGAGCCAGAAGGGCTCGGAGGCCTTCCTCACCTACTACTTCAAGAACATGTCCGAGTTGTGGACCAAGCACACCGGCATCGGCCTGCCTCCGCTGAAGTCGATCAGCGAGACCGCCGAGTTCAAGCAGGATCCCAATGCAGTCAAGGCGATCGAGGAGTGGCAGCCGATCTCCCGCACCTGGGCGGCGCCGGGATCGAACTCGCTCTTCCTCGGCGTGACCGCGGTCGACGGCACCCCGGCGATGGACACCTTCACTCAGTCGATCCTCGGTGGCAAGACCACGTCGCGGGCCGCGCTGACGAAGCTGCAGGACGCCGTGGCCAAGACGATCAAGTCGTTGGGCTGATCGCAGCAGCGACTCGTGGGTTGGCCCGTCCGGTGCGCCGGCCGGGCCGGCCCGCCTGCTAGGGAGGCTTGATTCATGTCACAATCCGCGCTCGCGGAACACTTCGACAAGGCTCGCCGTGGGGTCGGTGTCGGTACCGGATCGGGGCCGAAACCGAAGGGGCGGAGGCGTGTCAACCCGACGGTCATGACGCTGGTCTTGCTCGCCGTGCCCTCGTTGTTCCTGCTGCTCTTGATCAACTTGTATCCGTTGCTGTACGCCGCAGTGCAGTCGGTGCGCAGCGGCACCTTGATCAGCGCCGGCGAATTCGTCGGCCTGCAGAACTACGTCGACGTGCTGACCGACCCGGCCTTCTGGCACTCGGCCCTGTTCACCTTGGTCTTCACCATCTCCGGTGTCTTCGGCAGCTGGGGGATCGGGCTGGCGTTGGCGTTGTTGTTGCGCACCCGGATCCCGGCCGGCGGTCTGTTCAAGGTGCTCCTGCTGCTGCCCTGGGTGGTTCCGGTCGTGGTGTCGTCGACGGCGTGGAACTGGCTGGTGGCAACACCGCAGAGCCCGCTGCCGGTGCTGTTGTCGTCGATCGGATTCGACAACGTGCTGTTCCTGGCGGACCCGACCCTGGCGAAGATCACCGTGTGCGTGTTCAAGGTCTGGATCAGCTTCCCGTTCATGATGATGATGATGAGCTCGGCGCTGGCGTCGGTGGACATCAACGTCTATGAGGCCGCGAAGGTCGACGGCGCGACCGGTTGGCAGGCCTTCCGGTCCATCACCATGCCGCTGATCTCTCGATCCACCTACATCAGCTGGATTCTGATGACGATCTTCTGCGTCAACGACTTCCCGACGATCTTCCTGCTCACCGGCGGCGGCCCGGTGAACGCGACGACATCGCTTGTAGTGCTGGCATATCGGACAGTGTTCCAGAACTTCCAGACCGGACCGGGGGTCGCCATCGCCTTCCTGATGACGTTGGTGCTGGTCGTGGTGTCGGTTGCGCTGTACCGCCAGATTCGGAAGGTGAACATCGAATGACCGAGACCTTGAACCCGTCGGCGGAGACCGTGTCCGCGGCCGGCTCGACGCAGCGCAGGCCCCGCCCCCTGGAGGAGCGCGGCAAGTGGTGGCGATTCGTTTTGATCTTGGCGATCACGGCGGTCGTGATCGTGCCGGTCGTTGCTGTCGTCTACCTTGCGTTCCGACCGGGGCTCGGAAGTTCGGCGACCGGCCCCACGCTGGAGAACTTCAGTCACGTCTTCAGCCAGACGAACATCGTCTATTGGCTGGAGAACAGTCTCGGCGTCACCATCGTCACGGTGATCATCGCGCTGGCCGTGGCGGCGCCGGCGGGTTACGTGCTCTCCAGGGTGCGGAACCGGTTGGTGTCGGCCTACTCGCTGGTCCTGTTCATCATCCAGTCGCTGCCGGTCGTCACGGCCGTGATCCCGCTGTTCATCCTGTTCGCCAAGCTCAACCTGGTCGACAACCTCGGTGGCGTGGTGATCGTTTACGTGAGCGCGAGCCTGTCGGTGTCGATCTGGATGATGGCGGCCTACTACGACTCGATCCCGATCTCGCTGGAGGAAGCCGCCTGGATGGACGGCTGCTCGCTGTTCGGCGGGTTCCTGCGGGTGGTCCTGCGCAACTCGTTGCCAGGCGTGCTGTCGACGGCGATCTTCTGCTTCCTCCTGTCCTGGAACGATTACCTGATCGCCCTGGTGTTCCTGCGCTCCGATCTGAACTACACCCTGCCGATCGGCTTGGAGACGTTCTTCCAGCAGAACGCCACCAACTGGGGTCTGGTGATGGCCGTTGCGGTGGTCATGATGCTGCCGCCGGTGATCTTGTTCGCTGCGCTGAACAAGTACTTCAGCGTCGGCGGTATCGGTGGGGCCCTGGCCGGCCGGTGATCACGGTCTGAGGCGACGGGCGCGCGACGTGCCGGAGCAGAGCGGTCGGGACGTACGGCATGATCATGCCGGGGATCAAGAGTGACTGTACCCAAGTCTTTGATCTGAACAGGCAGATCGAGACGCGCTGATCGGGGAGGGACGATGACTGCGGATGTCAATGTGACCGCTCAGGAGCGGTCGACGTTGTCCCGGATCGCGGCCGATGCGGACGTTTCGACGTCGACGGTTTCGAAGGTGCTGAACGGCCGGGCCGGGGTGTCGGATGCGACCCGAGCCCGGGTCGAGGACCTGCTGCACCGGCACGGATATCAACGCCGCGGACTGCGGGATCCGGCGTCCCTGATCGAGTTGGTGTTCGCCAACTTCAGCACGGTCTGGGCGCTGGAGATCCTGCGCGGGGTGCAGGCCGCGGCTGCGACTCGTGGGCTCGGCGTGGTGGTGACCGAGAGTGGCGATCATCGAGCACCCGGTCCGGAATGGGTGGACGGAGTGCTGCAGCGTAATCCGCTCGGCGTCGTGCTGGTGCTGTCCGGGCTGACCCGGGCACAGCAGCAGCAACTGCGCGCACGCGGAATCCCTGTGGTGATTGTGGATCCGGCCGGCAATCCGGCGCCGGGGGTTGCGTCGGTCGGCTCGGCGAACTGGAACGGTGGGCTGACCGCGACCCGGCATCTGCTGGAGAAGGGGCATCGCCGGATCGGCATCATCGGCGGTCCGGTGGACATGATCTGCTCGCGGGCTCGGCTGGCCGGCTACCGGTCCGCGCTGGAGGAGGGCGGTGTGCCGGTCTGCGAGGAGCTGATCGTTGCCGGCGACTTCGAACGGGACAGTGGGTTGCGGCAGGCACAACGCCTGCTGGCGCTGCCGGATCCGCCGACCGCGATCTTCGCCTGCAACGACCTGATGGCCCTGGGTGTCTACGAGGCCGCGCGGCTGGCCGGGCTGACCATCCCGGATGATCTTTCGGTGATCGGCTACGACGATCTCAACGTTGCCGAGTGGACGGGTCCACCGTTGACCACGGTCCGGCAACCATTGCTGGAGATGGGGCGGCAGGCCGCCCAGATGGTGTTCGACCAGGACGAGACCGGGCCGACCCCACGAGTTGATCTTGCCACCGATCTGATCATTCGGGAGAGCACCGGACCGGTGCGTAGTTGATCACTCGGCTGTGACGTCGCGACCGGTCGGATCGGCCATCGCGGTGAGCCGCTGCGCCAGTGTCGCCGCGGATCGGCGGAGCTCCGCCGGCTCCAGCACCTCCAGCTCGAGATCGAGCATGGCCAGGTGCATCGCGATCCAGTCCAGGTTGTCACCGCCGGCGACCAGCACGCACCAACCGTCATGATCATCTTCGACCCGGCCGACCTGCGGCGGCACCAGAGCTCGTACCTGATCAGGACGGGCATGCAGCCGGACCCGAGCCAGATAGCGGTACGGAGATTCGGTCACCGATCGCTGCACATACTCCACCGGGTCGGGATGATCACGGGCGGGGAAGCGCCAGGTCGTCGGCACCAGGTCACGCATCCGGTCCAGGCGGAAGGTGCGCCAGTCGGCGCGCTCGACGTCGTGGGCCATCAGATACCAGCGCCGTCCGGTCGTCACCATCCGGATCGGCTCAACCGTGCGCTCGCGCTCGTTGCCGTCTCGATCGGGATAGCCGAAGCGCACCCGCACCCTGTCCCGGCAGGCCCGCGCCAGGGCTGCCAGCAGCTCGGCATCGATCTCCACTCCCGGTCCGATCAACGTGTCGGTGGCACCGTGCACGGCCCGGACCTCGGCGCGTAATCGGGGCGGCATCACCTGGTCGAGCTTGGCGAGGGCCCGGAGCGCGGCCTCGGCTGCGCCGGCGACCGTACCGGCGGAGGCCAGCCGCAAGGAGACGGCGGTCGCGATTGCTTCTTGATCATCGAGCAACAGCGGTGGCAACCGGCTGCCGGCGCCGAGCTGGTAGCCGCCACCGACGCCGGCTGTTGCCAGCACCGGATAGCCGAGCGCGCGCAACCGCTCAACGTCGCGGCGGATACAACGATCCGTCACCCCCAGCTCCGTGGCGAGATCGATGGCGGTCCAGGACGGTCGGCGCTGCAGCAGCGCCAGCAGCCGCAGCACCCGCTCGGTCGTCGCCTCAACAGACACGTCAACATCTTCGCAGGTATCGCGGAACGAATCTGTCCGCTATTTGCGCCAGATTGGAGCCATGACCGAACAGAACTGGAACGAGTTGCTGCGCGATCAGCTGAGCTGGCACTGGGACCATCAGCTGCGAGCCCGCCTCGACGGCCTGACCGACGACGAGTATTTCGACGAGCCCGCCCCGAACAGCTGGAACGTGAGGCCACGCGGCACCGGTACGGCTCCGGTGCAGGCCGGGAGCGGGGCGATGACGATCGACTTCGCCTTTCCGTCGCCGGATCCGGCGCCGTTCACCACCATCGCCTGGCGGCTCGGACATGTCATCGTCGGGGTGCTGGCGATGCGCAACGCGTCGCACTTCGGGCGGACGCCGACCGACTATCAAAGCTTCGACTACGCAGCGACCGCGACCGAGGCGCTGGACCAGCTCGACACCGAGTACGCGACCTGGCAGTCGGGTGTCGAGTCGCTCGGCGAGGACGGGCTCGCCCGACCCTGCGGCGAGGCGCAGTGGGCCGACTACCCGATGTCGGCGCTGGTGCTGCACATCAATCGCGAGCTGATCCACCACCTGGCCGAGGTCTGCACCCTGCGCGATCTCTATCTGCACACCCACCAGCCGCAGGCGGTGAGCTGAGATGGCGCGCACCGTACAGATCACCTTCGACTGCGGCGATCCGGGCGGCCTGGCCGAATTCTGGGCCGATGCTCTGGGCTACCGTCTGCAGGATCCGCCGGCCGGCTTCGACTCCTGGGACGCGGCCCTGGAGGCGATGGGGGTACCGGAGTCTCAGCGCAACGACGCCTCGGCCCTGGTCGATCCGGACAATGCCGGTCCCCGGCTGTTCTTCCAGCGGGTGCCGGAGGGCAAGTCCGCCAAGAACCGGGTCCACCTCGACCTGCGGGCCGCACCGGGCCTGGAAGGCGAGCAACGGATGGCCGCGCTGGAGTCCGAGGCCGAGCGGCTCATCGCTTGTGGCGCCACCCGGCTGCAGCGGTACGAGCCGCAGCCGCCGATGAGCGGCGGCCACATCGTGATGGCTGATCCGGAGGGCAACGAATTCTGCCTGGACTGATCTGTCAACGCTTGCGCCGCGCCAGGTCCTCGGTGATCACCAAGGTGACCTGATCACCGGCGACCAGGCCGAGCTCGGCGAGCTGATCCTTGCGCAGGCCGATCCAGCCGACGCCGCCGTAACTCGCAACGGTGGTTGGAAAAGCGAGTCGTCCATCGGCCACAACCCGTACTGGTGGCCTGGCTCGACCGAAGATCGTCTTGACGTCGACCGGCAGTCGGACGGCATGACCGCCGCCGCCGGTCGCCTCGATCGTCCCGGTGACGGTCAGACTCTGCTCGGCCATGATCGGCAGTATCGTCCGGAATCGATCCGGTCACCAGGCATAACTGGTCAACTCGGCCAGCAGCTCCTCGGCGTCGACATTCAGTCCGCGAGCGCTGAACCAGCTGCACACATTGCGGCAGTCGCGGGCCAGGAACTCCATCCCGCTGGGGTTTGCGACGATGTCGACGATCTGCGGCAGGTCGATGATCACCAGCCGATCGCCCGCCGCCAGCAGGTTGTACGGGGACAGGTCGCCATGCGCCTGCTGTCGCCCGGCCAGCACCACCAGCGCCTGATGCAACTGCTCCCAGTAGGAGGCGAGTTGATCATGGTCGGGTCGGGTCTGCGCCAGACGGGGGGCGCCGGCGCCGTCCTCGGTGGTGATCAACTCCATCAGGATCTCGGTGCCCTCCAGCTGGATCGGGTACGGCACCGGTAACCCGGCCGACCAGAGATCGGCGAGGGTGAAGAACTCGGCCGCTGCCCATTGCCCGGCTTCCACCGAGCGGCCGTGCCGGGTGCCCTTGGCCATGGCTCGACGGTCCCGACTGTTCCGCACCCGGCGGCCCTCGGTGTAGCCGGTGTCGCGATGGAACTGGCGATGCTCGGTCGAGCGATATCGCTTGGCGGCCAGCACCGTACGGCGGTCGCCGATCGCACGCTCGATCAGATCGACATCGGCCTCCTTGCCGGATTTGAGCGTGCCCAGTTCGGTCTCGATGGCACCCGAATCGGTGATCACCCAATCGGGGACCGGCTGGGGCCCGGTCACGATGCCGGCCTCGTCGTAGCTGGACCAGCGCTGCCCCGGCCCGAGCTCGGAAGTCGGTACGAAGCTGAAGGAAAACGGATCAGTGCCGCTGTCAGCGGCGAAAGAGGTGTCCCGGTCGGGACGGAAGAGAGGTGACGAAGTCACGGAATGCTCCTGAAGTCTGGATCGGCAAGCGGGCGCGATCGAGCACGGCAACCATGGCGGCGCCTCCCTTCTTGTGGGCCGGTCGGACGGTGATCCGGGCCGGCGATCCAGAGCCTGCGGACCGCATCCGGGACGTCCGGAGGACCTCCGGGCGCAGGTGCGCATAACAGGCGGAGTCAGCATTGAGCAAAACAACTCGGGTGGGCAAGTTCTTTTCTCCGGCCGCACCTCGCGGGGGTACGTTGGGCGCCACAGGCTGGCGTACGGCCACACCCAGGCTGTTTCCAGCCGCCCAAACGTGCACAGCTGCGGCGATCCCGCAACGACGCGAGAGGAACCTTCGATGGCCGAGATGAGTGGCTCGTCGACCGATGTCGACTTCATTCAGTTGCTGACTCCGGAGGGGACTCGCGTCTCGTCCGATGAGTACGCGTTCACCGGCACTGACGAGCAGATCGCCGGCTTCTACCGGGACATGGTGCTGACCCGGCGAATCGACACCGAGGCGACGGCCCTGCAGCGACAGGGCGAGCTCGGACTGTGGGCATCCTGCCTCGGGCAGGAGGCGGCCCAGATCGGTTCCGGCCGGGCGCTCGGCGGTCAAGATCATGTCTTCCCGACCTACCGCGAGCACGGCGTCGCCTGGACCTTGGGCATCGACCCGGCCGATCTGCTCCGGCTCTTCCGTGGTGTCGATCTCGGCGGCTGGGACCCGAGCCAGACCCGGTTCAACCTGTACACGATCGTGATCGGGGCGCAGACCCTGCACGCCACCGGCTACGCGATGGGGCTGGAGCGTGACGGCCTGGTCGGCACCGGGGACCCGAGCCGGGATGCGGCCGTGATCGGCTACCTCGGTGACGGCGCCACCAGCCAGGGCGACGTCAGTGAGGCTTTCGTGTTCGCGGCCTCGTACAACGCGCCGGTGGTCTTCATCTGCCAGAACAACCAGTGGGCCATCTCGGAGCCGATCGAACGGCAGTCCCGGATCCCGCTCTACCGTCGCTCGGCCGGCTTCGGCTTCCCCGGAGTACGGGTCGACGGCAATGACGTGCTGGCGATGTACGCGGTCACCCAGCAGGCCCTGGAACGGGCCCGGTCCGGCAGCGGGCCGACCTTCATCGAGGCCTACACCTACCGGATGGGCGCGCACACCACCTCAGACGACCCGACCAAGTACCGGCTCGGCGACGAGGTCGAGCACTGGCGGCTGAAGGATCCGATCGCCCGGGTGAAGGCCTATCTGGTTCGCAACGGTGCGGTCACCGAGGACTACTTCGGTGAGATCGAGGCCGAAGCAGATGATCTTGCCGCCGACCTGCGCAAGCGCTGCTTGGAGCTGCCGGAGCCACGCCTGGTGGATGCCTTTGATCACGTCTACGCCGAGCAGACTCCTTATCTGGAAGAGCAGAAGGCGAACTACGCGGCCTATCTGGAGACCTTCGCCGACGACGAAGATCAACTTGATGGCCGAGATCAACTTCGCCAGGCAGGGGGTGTGCGATGACCAAGCTCACCATTGCCAAGGCGCTCAATGCCGGATTGCGGCGCGCCTTGGAGGCGGACCCGAAGGTCGTTCTGGCCGGCCAGGACATCGGCAAGCTCGGCGGCGTTTTCCGCGTCACCGAGGGCTTGCAGAAGGACTTCGGTGTGGCCCGGGTGATCGACTCCCCGCTGGCCGAGTCCGGCATCGTCGGCACCGCGGTCGGGATGGCGTTGCGGGGCTACCGGCCGGTCTGCGAGATGCAGTTCGACGGCTTCACCATGCCGGCCTTCGACCAGATCGTGAACCAGGTCGCCAAGATGCACAATCGGTCCGCCGGTCGGCTGAAGATGCCGGTCGTGATCAGGATTCCGTTCGGTGGTGGGATCGGTGCGGTCGAGCATCACAGCGAATCCCCGGAGGCGTACTTCTGCCACACCGCGGGACTCAAGGTGGTGTCGCCGTCGAATCCGCAGGATGCCTACTGGATGATCCAGCAGGCGGTGGCGTCCGATGATCCGGTGATCTTCTTCGAGCCGAAGCGGCGCTACCACGAGCGGGGCGAGGTGGATGAGCACGTCGATCCACAGCCGTTGCACACGTCTTCGCTGGTCCGCCAGGGCACGGACGTGACGCTGCTGGCGTACGGGCCGATGGTGAAGGTGTGCCTGGACGCGGCCACCGCTGCCGAGGACGAGGGCCGCAGCCTGGAAGTGATCGACCTGCGGACGCTGTCGCCGCTGGACATGACCATGATCATCGAATCGGCGCAGAAGACCGGGCGGGTGATCGTCGTGCACGAGGCCGCCGTCAGCGGTGGTCTCGGCGGTGAGATCGCCGCCCGGGTGAGTGAGCAGTGCTTCTACTCCCTGGAATCCCCGGTGTTGCGGGTAGGTGGCTTCGACATTCCTTACCCGGCAAGCCGTTTGGAGGACGAATACCTTCCCGATCTTGATCGGGTGCTGGACGCCGTCGACCGGTCACTCGCCTACTAGGCCGGAGCCGACGATGTCTGTCCTGCTGCGCGAGGTGCGACTGGCGCCTTGCGCGTCCGCGCTCCGCTCATTTGCTGATGACGACGCCGCGTCGTCCGACACGCCCAGAGGGGGTCTGTGATCATGAAACAGTTCCTGTTGCCCGACCCCGGCGAGGGCCTGGTCGAGGCCGAGATCGTCAGCTGGCATGTGGCGCCCGGCGATCAGATCAAGATCAACGACATCCTGCTCGAGGTCGAGACGAGCAAGTCGATCGTCGAATTGCCCAGCCCGTACGCCGGCACCGTCGCGGAGCTGCTGGTCAGCGAGGGCGACACCGTCGATGTCGGGGCGCCGATCATCACCATCGACGACGGCACCTCGACCAGCAAGCCGGCCGAGGCCGGGCCGGACACCACGACCGAGTCGGCGGCCGGATCCGATGTCACCCATCAGCGCCAGCCGGTGCTGGTCGGCTACGGCGCCCGGGCCGGGGCGACCAAGCGACGGACTCGGAAGGTGGCGGACGAGCCGCAGGAGCCGCATGAAGCGGTGGCCGACGCCTTCGCCACCGATCATCCGGTGTCCTACCGACACGGCGAACCGGCAGCCTTGCAGCCGGTGCCGGCCGAACCGGTCGGCGCACCGTTGCCGGATCCCGGGCAGCCGCCGGCCGAGCCGCATCCCAGCGGTGGCCGAGTGCTGGCCAAGCCGCCGGTTCGTAAGCTGGCCAAGGATCTCGGCCTCGACCTGGCGACCGTCAACGGCACCGGGGCCGGCGGCGTGATCACCCGCGACGACGTCGAAGCCGCTGCGACCAGGAGCGCCGAGCCGACGGCCCCGAGTCCTCAGCCGGTCGAAGGACCGAGCGGTCGACCAGGGACCGATCGGGAGGAGATCCGGATCCCGATCAAGGGCGTACGCAAGGCCACCGCGCAGGCGATGGTGGCGTCGGTCTTCACCGCGCCGCATGTCAGCGAATGGGTCACCTGCGACGTGTCCGCGACGATGGCCCTGGTGGATTCGATCAAGGCCCGTCGCGAGTTCGCCGAGCTCAAGATCTCGCCGTTGTTGATCATCGCCAAGGCCTGCCTGCTGGCGTTGCGGCGTACGCCGGCGATGAATTCCAGCTGGGACGAGGCGGCTCAGGAGATCGTCCAGCACGGCGGTGTCAATCTCGGCATCGCCGCCGCCACCAGCCGTGGCCTGGTGGTGCCGAACGTCAAGGACGCCGATCTGATGAGCCTGGCAGGGTTGGCCGAGGCGCTGCAGAAGTTGATCTTGGTCGCCCGGGACGGCAAGAGTCGACCCGCCGACCTGTCCGGTGGCACCTTCACGATCACCAACGTCGGCGTCTTCGGTGTCGACGCCGGTACTCCGATCCTGAACCCGGGTGAGTCCGGGATCCTCGCGGTGGGTGCGATCAACCGCAGGCCCTGGGTGGTCGGCAGTGGAGCGGACGAACGGATCGAGCCACGCTGGGTGACCACCCTCACGGTCTCCTTCGATCATCGCGTCGTGGACGGCGAGCAGGGTTCCCGATTCCTGGCCGACATCGCCGGCATCCTCGCCGACCCGGGCACCGCACTCCTCTTCTGACCGACCTCGGGGAATGTGGGGCGGTGGCCGGGGTGTTGCCGCAGTCATGACAACCGATCCGGCACCCGAGCGCGACGCTATGGACGCGTACTCCGCGATCGTTACCTCGGTTGCGGCTCAGCTGACGCCGCGGGTGGCGGCGCTGACCATCCAGTCCCGGCGTGGTGAGTCGACCGGATCGGCGGTGGTGCTCAGCGCCGAAGGCCATCTGGTCACCAACGCTCACGTGGTCGGCACCGCCAACGACGGGATGGCCGAATTCGGCGACGGGACGGTTGCCCGGTTCGAGGTGGTCGGGCGCGACCCGCTGTCAGATCTCGCCGTGGTCCGGGCCGATCGGGAAGTACCGAGTGCCCCCGAATACGGCGACGCGGACACCTTGCTGGTCGGCTCGCTGGTCGTCGCGGTCGGCAATCCACTGGGCCTGGCCGGCACCGTGACCGCGGGCGTGGTCAGTGCTCTGGGTCGCAGCATGCCTGCTCGGACTCGGACCGCGGCCCGGCTGATCGAGGACGTGATCCAGACCGATGCCGCTCTCAATCCGGGCAACTCCGGTGGGGCACTGGCCGACAGCCGCGGTCGGGTGGTCGGGATCAGTACGGCGGTCGCCGGCGTCGGGCTGGGACTGGCGGTGCCGATCAACGCGACCACCCGACGAATCCTTGACGCCCTGATCCGCAACGCCCGGATCCGCCGCGCCTACCTCGGGTTGGTCAGTACGCCGGCGCCGTTGACGCCTCTCCAGGTCGAACGGTTCGGGCAGCCGCGCGCCCTGCGAGTGGTCGAGGTCGTCAGCGACAGCCCGGCTGCCGCTGCCGGGCTACGCTCCGGCGATCTGGTGCTGGCCGTGGACGGCATCCCCCTTCGGGATGCGCAGTCACTGCAGAAGCGGCTGTTCGCCGAGGCGATCGGGCAGCGGGTCGAGATCACCGTGCTCCGCAACGGAGCTCTGGTCGACGCCGTTGCCCTGCCGACGGAACTCGCCGACTGATCGCAGCGACAAGAACGCGCCCACAGCTGACATGAACCACCCCGGTGACGGGGTTCGGTGCCGACTGCGGTCGCGTTCTTATCGTCGGGTCATGACGCGGCCGTCACTCGTCGCTGCTCGGCGCCGGACGGATCGGCCCGGTCGCGCGCCCACACTGCCGGCTCGCTGCCGACGATCCGGTCCAGTTCGGCCAGCCGATCGGCGGTCTCGTCGTCCAGCGCGGTCAGCAGCCCGACCCGGCTGCCGGACGTCTCACCGAGTGGCATCCGGGCAAGATCAAGTCGAAGCTCGCCGACCAGCGGGTTGTCGATGATCTTGGTCATCTCCTGAGGGTCGCCGACGGTCTGACCCTCCCAGATCTGCCGGAACTCGGCCGAGCGGTGTCCAAGATCATCGACGAGTTCGATCCAGGAAGGGTCACCGGGCTGTTGCGCCACCCGGGAGCGGATCCGGCCGACCAGCGAGCGGCCGAGCGTGTCGCGATCGGCGAACCGGCTCCGCCACTCGGCGTTGGTGAAGAACAACGTTGCGTAGTTGCGATCCTCGATCGGGATGGTGTTCAGATCCAAGATCAAATAGCGATAGGCCCGGTTGTAGGCGTACAGGTCGAAACGGGCATCGTGGATGCAGACCGGATTCGGCAGCATCCGCTCCAGCAGCTCCAGATGGCCGGGCAGGATCTCGGCCCGGGCGAGCAGATCGAGGCGTCGCGGGTAGCCGGTCAGGGTGAGCAGGTAGGCCATCTCGTCACAGTCCAGCCGGAGCGCGGTGCCGATCGCGCGGGTGACGCTCTCCGACGGGTGCACATCGCGGCCCTGTTCCAGCCAGGTGTACCAGGTCACGCCGACCCCGGCGAGCTGGGCGACCTCCTCGCGGCGAAGGCCAGGAGCACGCCGGCGGCCGGAGCTGACGATGCCCACGTCGGCCGGGGTCAGCCGGTCCCGGCGGTTCCGCAGGAAGGCCGCCAACGACTGTCGGGTCTCTACCACGGTCTCCAGTCTGCCCAGCGGGACCGACCGGGTCCAAATGAGTTGCCTGGTGGTCTGGATACCAGGATGAAGACGCTCTGGTACGGGTATCGGCGCAGGGATTGAGTAGGCGTCGTGTCCAGAACTGATCTTGATCGCGGCCCGGATCTCGCGTCCACCGATCTCGTTTCGCCGCCCGCGGTTGTCCCGCACCCAGCCGCCCCGTCCTTGAGCACCTCCGGGCTGGTCGGCCTGTTGCTCGGCGGCGCGCTGTCCACGTACACCTTCGGCAGCATGAACGACGCACTGCCGGTGATCGGCCGTGAGCTCGGCGCCGGCGGCGGCTCGCTGTCCCTGCTGCTCGGCGGCTTCGCCTGCGGTTTCGCGGCGGTGCTGATCATCGCCGGCCGGCTCGGCGACCGATACGGGCGGCGGCTGCTGTTCCGGATCGGGATCGCCGCGTTCGCCATCGTCTCGGTGGCTGCCGGATTCTCCGCCGGGATCGAGCAACTGGTCGTGCTGCGGGTGCTGCAGGGACTCGCGGCCGGGGTGTTCATGCCGCAGGTGCTGTCCACCATCCAGGCAACCACCAGCGGCGCGGCGCGGATCCGTGCGGTCTCCGCGTACGCCGCCGTGCTCGGTTTCGGTACCGGTGTCGGCCAGGTGCTGGCCGGCGTGCTGATCGGCCTGGATCTCGGCGGCACGAGTTGGCGGTCGGTGTTGTGGTTCGGCGCAGTCCTGGCCGGCGGGGTGTTGATCATCACCGATCGGGTGCCGCATACCCGTTCCGATCGACCGGCGGCCGCAGATCCGGCCGGCGCGATCATGATGGCCACATTCATTGCCGGGTTGGTCTTCGCGCTCTCGATGGGGCCGTCGATGGGCTGGCCGGTGTGGTCGGTGGTGATGATCATCGGTGCGGTTGTGCTGGCGGTGATCTTCTACCGGCATGAACTGCGGACCGAGCGTCGCAGCCGGATTCCGCTGGCGCCGCCCTCGATCCTGCGGATTCCGGCGCTGCGGACCGGATTGATCATGGCGCTGATCTTCTTCCTCGGGTACGGCGGCCTGATGAATGTGTTCGCGCTGATGACGCAGACTGCTCCCCAGGAGGGCGGGCTGGGACAGTCGGCGATGCTGTCGGGCATCACGGTGGTGCCCTTCGTGATCGCGTACGTGATCACCTCGATGCTGGTCGGCAGGATCATGGATCGGGTCGGTGACCGGATCATGATCATCGGTGGCGTTGCACAGGCGATCGGACTGGCAGCCATGGCCGGTGTCGCGATGCTCCTGGCCACCGGCGCGTCAACCCCGGATCCGGTGCTCACGGCGCTCGCCATCCAGCTCCCGTTCATGATCACCGGGGCAGCGCAGGCGATCATGTTCGGACCGATGATGCAGGCCGTGATGGTCCAGGTGCCGCTGTCCGCGGCAGGTCTCAGCGGTGGCCTGGTCAGCACGGTGCAACAGACCGGTTTCGGGCTGGGTGTGGCCGTCCTCGGCAGCGCCTATCACTGGTTGGCCCAGGGCCACGGCGCGCTGGTCGGCTTCGCCGCAGGTGTGGGTGGCGATGCCGTCGCCGCGGTGATCTTCATCGTCCTCGCGCTCCGGTTGAATCGACCGGGCCGGGCCCGCTGACCGCTGCCCGGCCGGCGGCAAACACCACCGGCCGGGAGCGCGGATCAACGCCGATCTACTCGTCGACCTTCTTACGGATGCCGCGAGCGTCCTCGGCGACACGGACCAGGGCCATCAGGCCCTCCAGCACCACGCGGACGAAGAGAACCCACAGCAGGGCAGGGATCCAGCCCAACAACAGCGTGACGAAACCGAGCAGGACGGTGCCGCCGCCACCGCCGCTGTCGCCGTAGGCACTGACGCTGGAGGCCGCTGCACCGGCGATGAAGGTGAAGATCGTCCCGCCGATCCACCACAGCGCGGCGATCACCACCGCGAGGATGTAGATGATCTTGACCAGGCCCGGCGTCGCGTACCGGCTGAAGCTGAAGTCGAACGCGGCCCGGATCGGATTCGCATCGGCCAGCCGCTCGGAGCGCGGCGGTTGTTGCCAGCCGCCCTGGTAGCCGGTCGGCTGGGTCGGCGGCTGTCCGCCTCCGCCGCTCGGGTATTGCGGGGCAGCACCGAACGCACCCGGGGCCGGTTGCTGACCGGCGCCGGGCTGGTTCGGCTGATGCCCGGCAGACGGCTGGCTCTGTGCCCACTGCCCACCGTCCGCGGTCTGCCATTGGCCGGCCGAGGGCTGACCCTGCCACTGGCCGGGCTGTCCCGGCTGGTTCGCCGAGGGTTGGCTCTGCCACTGACCGGGATGTCCGGCCGAGGACTGGGTCTGCCACTGCTCGGTCTGGCGCGGCTGTTGTGGTGCGCCGCCCTGCCACGACTGCCCGCCGGGCTGCTGCCAGGACGCCGCCTGTTGCTGATCGGGGTAAGGCGGTGCAGCCTGGGATCCCAACGCCTGGGTCGGCTCATCCTGCGTTGCTTCGCCAGGACCGCTGTCCGGCTGGATCGCGGGATTGATCTGCGTTGGCTGATCGGCCTCACTCGGCTGCTGCCCCGGCGATGAGGTGGCCGGATTCTGCTGTTCGGCATCGTCCGCCGGCGGCTGGTCGGGTCGGCCCGACTGCCACGGGTTGTCCTGCGGACCTTGGGGAGGATCGGGATGCGTCATGCCGCCCATCCTGCCCAGCCGAGGCCCCGGATGCGACCATCAGCGCGCGGCCGGCCGTTGAAATCGGTCCGAAGGTGGGTTCAGGTCTTCGCCCGGGCATCTTGGCGAGCGGGTTACCGACGAGTAGTATCAGCCCAAGTTACTCACCGGTAACAACAGAGTGGCAGAACAGGCCGGCCAGGCTCGACGAAGACCCGAGGTGCACGATGACCCATTACAAATCCAACCTTCGCGACATCAAGTTCAACCTGTTCGAGGTGCTGGGCCGCGGTGAGATCCTCGGCCACGGCCCGTACGAGGAGATGGACGCCGAGACTGCCGAGGCCGTCCTGGACGAGATGGATCATCTCGCCGCCACGAAGCTGGCCGAGTCCTTCGTGGAGGCGGACCGGGAACCGCCGGTCTTCGATCCGCAGACCCACACCGTGCCGCTGCCGGAGTCGTTCAAGAAGTCCTATCGGGCCTTGATGGACTCGGAGTTCTACAAGATCGGTTTGCTGGCCGATGTCGACGGAGTGCCCGCACCGCCGTCGGTGCGCTGGGCGATGAACGAGTTGATCTTGGGCTCGAACCCGGCCATCTACATGTACGCCTCCGGTCCGAAGTTCGGCGAGATGCTGTTCCGCAACGGCACCGAGCGAGACAAGAAGATCGGCAAGCTGATGGCGACCAAGCTGTGGGGCGCCACCATGGTGCTGACCGAGCCGGACGCCGGTTCCGATGTCGGCGCCGGCCGCACCCGGGCGATCCCGCAAGAGGACGGCAGTTGGCACCTCGAGGGTGTCAAGCGCTTCATCACCTCGGCCGAACATGATCTTTCCGATCAGATCATCCACCTGGTGCTGGCTCGTCCGGTCGGCGTCGAGGGCGTTGGCGGTCCGGGCACCAAGGGGCTGAGCCTGTTCGTCGTGCCGAAGTACGAATTTGATCTTGAGACCGGTGAGCTCGGTGACCGCAACGGTGTCCAGGTCACCGGCGTCGAGCACAAGATGGGGCTGAAGGTCTCCAACACCTGCGAGCTGACGTTCGGCGGCGACCAGCCGGCAAGGGGCTGGCTGCTCGGTGAGGTGCACAACGGCATCGCACAGATGTTCCAGGTGATCGAGGATGCCCGGATGATGGTGGGGACCAAGGCGATCGCCACCCTGTCCACCGGCTACCTGAATGCACTCGACTACGCCAAGACCCGGGTCCAGGGCGCCGACTTGATCAACAACCGGGATCGGTCCGCCCCGCGAGTGACGATCACGCACCACCCGGACGTACGGCGCTCCCTGCTCACCCAAAAGGCTTATGTGGAAGGGATGCGGGCGCTGGTGCTCTACACCGCGAGCATCCAGGACAAGGTCGCGTTGGCGGCCGCGGCAGGCGAGACGGACGAGGCAGCTGGTGCGCTGAACGATCTGCTGCTGCCGATCGTCAAGGGCTACGGCTCGGAACGATCATGGACCCTGCTGGGCACCGAATCGCTGCAGACCTTCGGCGGCTCCGGCTTCCTGGCCGACTACCCGCTGGAGCAGTACGTCCGCGACGCCAAGATCGACACCCTGTACGAGGGCACCACCGCGATCCAGGGCCAGGACCTCTTCTTCCGCAAGATCATCCGCAACCAGGGCCAGGCGCTCGGCCAGTTGCAGGGCGAGATCACCTCGTTCCTCCAGGCTGAGTCGGGCAACGGACAGCTGAAGGAAGAACGAGCCCTGCTGGCCAAGGCTTTGGAGGACGTCGAGGCCATCGGCACCGCCATGGCCACCAATGCGATGACGGCGGATCCTCGGGTGCCGGGCGGCGATCCGCGCAACCTCTACAAGATCGGCCTGAACACGTCCCGGCTGCTGTTCGCGCTGGGCGATGTGGTCTGCGGTTGGCTGCTGCTGCGCGGTGCCGAGGTCGCACTGGCCGCGCTGAACGGTGAGCAGTCCGAAGCCGAGCAGCACTTCTACGAGGGCAAGGTGGCTTCCGCCCGCTGGTTCGCACGGACCGTGTTGCCCAAGCTGTCCGCGGAACGGGTGATCGCGGAGAACACCGACCTGGCGCCGATGGAGCTGGACGAGTCCGCGTTCTGATCGGGGAACGGCTGGTGGATCGGGTACGCCTTGGGCAGGGCCACCGATCGCGGTCCCTGTACTGTCGCTCGGGTGGGATTGAAATCGTCCTTCCGGCGGCTGATCGGCAAGCCGGGGACCGCGAGTTTCGGTAAGCAGCAATCGGTGGCCGTGGCGGCCGCCGAGCTGGAGTCGGAGCTCGAAGGGCTCGACGACGCGGGGCTGAAGGATCGCTACGACGCACTCTGGGGCCCGCTGGACACCCGGGCGGAGTTGCGCGAATTCTGCGCTGTCACGCGGGAGGCGGCCCGGCGCACCATCGGTGAACGGCCGTACGACGTTCAGCTGCAGGGAGCGCTCGGCATCCTGGACGGCACCGTGGTGGAGATGGCCACCGGTGAAGGCAAGACGCTGGCCGGTGCGATCGCCGTGCTCGGCATGATCGCCCGCGGCCGCCGCGTGCAGGTGATGAGCGTCAACGACTACCTGGCCCGTCGGGACGCCGAATGGATGCAGCCGTTGTATGCGTTGTTCGGTGTCGAGGTCGGTTGGATCACCTCGGCTGTTGATCATGATCATCGTCGGCGGGCTTACGCTGCCGACGTCTGCTACGGATCGGTCAGCGAGATCGGCTTCGACCTGCTGAGGGACCGGTTGCGGACCGGTGTGGATCAGATCGTTCAGCCGGAGCCGGATGCGTTGATCATCGACGAGGCCGATTCGGTGATGATCGACGAGGCGAAGGTGCCGCTGGTGCTCGCCGGCAGCCTGCCGGTCGCCGACGACGGCGGGAACCTTGCCGAAACCGTACGCCTGCTGGTGAGCAAGGTCGACTACGAAGCCTCCGACGACGGGATGCAGGTCAATCTCACCGATCACGGTCTCAGCCGGGTCGAGGAGCTGCTCGCGGTCGACAACCTCTACGCCGAGGGCAACGAACTGCTGCTCAGCAAGATCAACGTCGCGCTCTATGCCGAGGTGTTGGTGCAGCGCGATGTCGACTACATCGTCACCGACGACGCGGTCCGGCTGGTCGATCCCAACCGGGGCCGGGTCGCGCAACGGCAGCGCTGGCCCGATGGTCTGCACGCCGCCGTCGAGGCCAAGGAAGGCCTGGAGATCACCGACCACGGCGAGATCCTGGACACCGTCACGGTGCAGGCGTTGATCAAGCATTACGACCTGGTCGGCGGGATGACCGGTACGGCACTGGCAGCGGCCGAGCAGTTCCGCGCCTTCTACGATCTCGAGACCGGCGCCGTACCGACCAACGCCGAATGCATCCGGGTCGACCAGGTCGATCGAATCTTCGAAACCGATGATGATCGCGATGCTGCGATGGTCGCGTTGATCAAGGCCGAGCATCGAGAACAGCGGCCGGTGTTGGTGGGGACCCACAGCGTTGCCGGTTCGGAGCGGATCGCCGATCGGCTCCGGCAGGAGGGGATCGAGCCCGCGGTGCTGAATGCCAAGAACGACGAGGCGGAGGCCGAGGTGATTGCCGGCGCCGGTCGGCTCGGCGCCGTCACGGTGTCGACGCAGATGGCCGGCCGTGGTGTGGACATCAAGCTGGGGGATGACACCGAGGAGCATGATCACGTTGTCGAGCTGGGTGGCCTGCTGGTGATCGGGCACGGGCACTACCACACCCGTCGACTCGATGATCAACTTCGCGGTCGGGCCGGTCGTCAGGGCGATCCGGGTGAGTCGGTGATCTTCGTCAGCCTGGACGACGATCCGAACACCAGCGGCCTGCAGCTGAGATGGACCGTCGACCCGGACACCGGTGAGCTCGGCTCACAGCAATTGGTCGACAAGGTGGAGCAGGCGCAGCGGATCTCCGAGGGCGCGCTGTTGGACACCCATCAGAACAGTTGGAACTACAGTCAGCAGCTGGAATCCCAGCGCAATGATGTGGTCGGATTCCGTAGCCGGGTGCTGCGCGATGATCTTGCTGCGGTGGAGTTCGCCCGGCTGTGCCCGGACCGGTGGCAGCAGCTGTCCGCCGAGGTCGACGGCCCCGTGTTGGAGGAGGCTGCCCGGCAGGTGATGCTGCACGTGCTGGACCGGGAGTGGAGTGATCACCTGGCCTTCGCCGACGAGTTGCGCGAGGGCATCCACCTGCGGGCGCTCGGGCGGGAGACGCCCTTGATGGCCTTTCACGCCGCCTGCGACCAGGCCTACCGGCGACTGCGCGACGGCCTGCTGGACAAGGCAGCCGAGGCATTCGAGGCGGCGGTGATCACCGCCACCGGCCTGGACGAGCAGGCATCCGGAATGGAGCGTCCCACCTCGACCTGGACCTACATGGTCGACGACATGGCTTTCGGATCCCCCGAGGATCGTTTCCTGCAAGCGATCGGCGGTGTGATCAAGCGGGCCGTGCGCACGGATTGATCATGATCAAGCCGGCTGCTTGATCATGATCAATCTTCGTGCAGATCCAGCTCTCAGGCCAGGAACAGCTCCACCACGGGTACGGCCACCTCGGGCGGACGGATCGGCAGCGTCAGTGTGACCGTGCCGGCGGGCTGACCACCCTGAGTGGTGTTCTGTGCCTGCTGACCGGGGTCGACCGCGCGGAAGTGGATCTCCGACGCGTCGTTCAGCAGCTGGGCGTAGCGCACCTTCCCGGCCAGGTCCGGCAGATGCACGTGCCGCATCGGCCAGCTGAAGAGATGCAGGTAGAGGCGATCGCCGCGCTGGGTGTAGACCCCGCCGGGTGGCGGGGTGAATTCGCTCGGGCCGGCGCCGTAGATCGAATCGGCGTGCAGGTCCATCCACTGCCCGATCTCCTGCAGCCGGGCGGCATCGGGGGGATCGATCTCGCCCCGGCCGTTCGGGCCGACATTGAGCAACAGGTTGCCGCCCTTGGCCACGCCGTCGACCAGCATCCGGACCAGCAGATCGACCGGCTTCGCGTCCAGGTTGTCGCGGTCGTAACCCCAGCTGCCGTTGATCGTCTGGCAGGCTTCCCAGCGCACCGGCTGACCGTCGCGCAGCATCGGCCCGGACGGCTGGTACTGCTCCGGAGTGGCCAGATCGCCCGGCAGGTCGAGCCGGTCGTTGACGATGATGCCCGGCTGCAGCTTGCGGGTCAGGGCCAGCAGTTCCTCCGAGCCCCACTCGTCCCGGCCCTTGCCGGCGTACCGCGGATCGCGGGACTCGGGGTAGGAGAAGTCGTAGAACAGGTAGGAGATCTCGCCGTAGTTGGTCAACAACTCAGTGACCTGGCCGTGCAGGTAGTCGCGATACTTCGCGATGTCCCTGCTCTCGTTGAGCTTGGCGGCATCGGGATGGTCGCGGAGTGGATGGATCTGGTCGATCGGGAAGTCAGGATGGTGCCAGTCGATCAGCGAGTGGTAGAAGCCGACCTTGAGCCCGGCGCCGCGGACTGCCTCGACGAACTCGGCCACGGCATCGCGCCCGAAGGGTGTGTTGGTCGACTTGTAGTCGGTCAGTTGAGAGTCCCACAAGCAGAAACCCTCGTGGTGCTTGGTGGTGAGGACGACGTACTTCATGCCGGCTTCGGCCGCGAGCTCGGCCCACTTCTTCGGGTCGTAGCGATTGGCGGCGAAGTACTGCTGGTACTTCTCGTACGTCTCCGGCTCGATCTTCTCGCGGCTCTGCACCCACTCGTGGCGCGCCGCCAGGGCATACATGCCCCAGTGCACGAACATGCCGAAGCGGTCGTGCTCGAACCAGCTCTGGTCCGTCATCGGGTTCAGCCTTTCGGTTTGGAGTTCTGGTCTTCCTCGGTGTCGCTGCCGTTCTCGGTGGGCCGGCTGATCCGGCGTCGGATCTCCGGTGGTGCAGAGCGGAGCCAATGTTCGACACCAAAGATGTGGGTGGTGACGGCCGCGCTGACCACCTCGGGTAGGCGGGCCCGAAGGGCTCGGACAATGGCGCGATGTTCGGAGGTTGTCCGCGCGAGGGCGTTCTCCTCGGTACTGCCGCGCCACAGGCGAGCCCGCTGGATGGGGCCGGCAATGCTGTCCAACAGCGAGGTGAGCACCGGGTTGCCCGATCCGGCCACGATCATCTTGTGGAATTCGAGATCGGAAGAGACCAGCTCCTCGACGCTCGGATCATCACCGAGCTTGTCCAGATGCGCATCCAGGGCATCGATCTCGGCATCGGTGAGCCGGGTGCTGGCCATCGCACTCGCCGCTGGTTCCAGGATCCGCCGGACCTCGAGGAAGTGCAGCACTTCGTCATCGCGGTGGAAGTCGACGACGAAAGCCATCCCGCCGAGAAGCAGGTTCGAGTCCAGGCTGGCGACATAGGTGCCGTCACCCTGACGAACATCGAGGATGCCGAGCATCGACAGGCCCTTGACTGCTTCGCGCAGCGAGCTCCGGGAGAGCCCCAGCCGATCAGCCAGGTCCGCCTCGCGCGGCAGCCGTTCGCCCGGGCCGAGCTCCCCGCCGATGATCATCTGCTTCAACTCTTCGATGGCTACGTCGGTGAGCGCCCGCGAGCCGTCGGTACCAATGGGGGTCATGGCTTCAGTCTCCAGGCCGGGCCGTCCGGATACTGGTAATGGTTGAGCGCTTGAGTGGTGAGCTCGGCCGAGTTCCCGGGCACGACCGGCGCTCGATAACGGCCACCCGAAACCCGTACCGGGTCAACGAAATGCTCGTGCAGATGGTCGACGTACTCGATCACCCGACCGGACATCGTGCCGGACACCCGGACGAAGTCGAACATGGCCAGGTGCTGCACCAGCTCGCACAACCCGACGCCGCCGGCGTGCGGGCAGACCGGTGTGTCGAACTTGGTCGCCAGCAACAGGATCGCCAGGTTCTCGTTGACGCCGGCGACGCGGGCGGCATCGAGCTGGAGCACGTCGAGACTGCCGGCCTGCAGCAGCTGCTTGACCATGATCCGGTTGTGGGCGTGCTCGCCGGTGGCGATCTTGACCGGCCGGACCGCAGCACGAATCGCGGCGTGGCCGAGGATGTCGTCGGGGCTGGTCGGCTCCTCCACCCAGTACGGCTCGCCGAGCCGGCGAATCTGCTCGATTGCCTGCGGTACATCCCAACGCTGGTTGGCATCCACGGCGATCGGGATGTCCGGACCGGCGGCCCCGCGGGCAACCGCGAGCCGCCGCAGATCATCGTCGATGTCGGCGCCGACCTTGAGTTTGATCATGCCGAAGCCGTCCGCCACCGCCTCCCGGGTCAGCCGGGCGAGCTTCTCGTCGGAGTAGCCGAGCCAGCCGGGTGTGGTGGTGTAGGCGGGGTAACCGTTCGCCTCGAGCTCCTCGATCCGCTCCAGCGCACCGGCTTCCCTGCGGCGCAGGATCTGCAGTGCCTCGGCCGGGGTCAGCGCGTCCGTCAGGTAGCGGAAGTCGATCATGTCGACGATCTCTTCGCTCGGCAGCGTGGCCAGCAGGCGCCACAGCGGTAGGCCGTCGCGTTTGGCGCGGAGGTCCCACAGCGCGTTCATCACCGCGCCGATGGCCATGTGCATGATGCCCTTCTCCGGGCCGAGCCAGCGCAGCTGGCTGTCGCTGACGAGCTCGCGATAGATGCCGCCGAGGTCGGCCAGCGTCCGATCGAGGTCACGTCCGACCAGGTGGTCGGACAGCGCGTCGATGGCCGCCAGTTGTACGTCGTTGCCGCGGCCGATGGTGAAGGTGAAACCGTGCCCCTGCAGGCCGCTGACGGTCTCCACCACCACATAGGCGGCGGAGTAGTCCGGGTCGGGATTCATCGCATCCGAGCCGTCGAGGGTGCTCGACGTCGGGAACCGTACGTCTCGGGTACGCAGGCCGATGATCTGATCGCTCTTCGCCGCGGTGATCGTCATTGGCCTGGCCTCGTGGGCGGCTCGATCAGGGGGTGAGCCAACCGGCTTTGTCACCTTTGAGACCTCCAAATCTCCCCTCGCGGGGTGCCAACTCCGATCCGCATCGACCAAGAACCGATCTCCATAGTCATCAGATCAGTAGCGACCACATCGTGACAGTCATCAGATGTCTTGTCCAGGGCCTAGCGGCGAATCTCATCCGAATCGCCGCCGAAAATCTTCGCTACATCTCTGACCTGTAAGGGAAAATCACGATACCGTGCCGAGGTCCGGCCAGCGCCCGGTGGGAACACTCAGATTATAAAGATCTGATGTACCCCTTGCGGTGGCGCCAGATTCATCCGATCATCATCCAGAGATTGGTGGTCTTGCGCTGTCGTGTTGCCGGCGGACACCGAACTGATTGCCTCAAGGAGGAGAGCGAGATGACAGGAATGAATGAGAGGGCGCGGCTGTCTCGCCGCGCACTGCTCGCGGCGGGAGCCGCCGGTGCCGCAGCCATCGGCACGCCGCTTCTTGCGGGCTGCGACTCGTCCGGTGGCGGATCGGGTTCGGACGGTGGCTCGAAGCCGACGTCGGCCCCGCTGGAGTTGGGGCCCGAGGTCGAGGGTCCGAACTTCAAGGACGGTTACGTCGGTCCGCGGGCGCGGGAGAAGAAGCCGTTCGGCGACGGCCAGAAGACCTTCCGGGTCGTGGTGGCGCAGGATTCGGCCACCGTCGGTGACTGGAACAAGAACAAGACCACCGCGTGGTTCGAGGAACGGACCGGGGTGAAGGTCCAGTTCGAGGCGGTGTTGATCACCAATCCCAATGGCGGCAACGATCTGACCAAGATCAACGCGATGTTGTCCGGTGGTGATCTGCCGGACGCGTTCATGGGTATCCCGTTCACCAACGCGCAGGTCTCGTTGTACGGCCAGCAGGGGTTGTTCCAGCCGTTGGACGATCTGATCAAGGTGTACGCCCCGGAGACCCGGCAGGCGATGAAGGACTACCCGGATCTGCGGGCGTTGAAGGCGAGCAACGACGGCAAGCTGTACCAGATGCCGGGCGTGAACGACTGCTTCCACTGCCGCAGCAGCAATGGTCGGGCCTGGATCAGCCAGAGCTATCTGGACAAGGTCGGCGCGAAGATGCCGACCACGACCGACGAACTGCGGCAGGTGCTGCTGGAGTTCAAGAACAAGAATCCCTCCGGCAAGAACGGCTTCGTGCCGTTGGCCTCCGGTGTGGACAACGCGTTGGACAACTTCTTCATGCAGCCGTTCCTGTATTCGCCGACCGGTGATCAGAACGGTGGCTGGATGCGTTTGAACAACGGCAAGGTCGAGTTCACGCCGAACCTGCCGGAGTGGCGCGAGGCGCTGAAGTACCTGCGCCAGTTGGGCGACGACGGGTTGATCACCGCGCAGAACTTCTCCATGACCGGCACCGAGCTGCAGACCGCCGGCAACAAGGGCATGATCGGTTTCGCCCGCGCCTACTGGTGGGGATCGTTCTTCAACCCGGTGACACTGGACAAGAATGCGCCGTGGCGCGACTACGTGGCGGTGCCGCCGCTGAAGGGCCCGGACGGCGCTCAGAACTCGCAGTGGGACTACTACGGCTTCTCCACCAACGGACTGCAGATCACCAACGCCTGCAAGAATCCCGAGCTGCTGGTGCAGTGGTCGGACTACCAGATGGACCTGGAGTCGATCATGTGGATGTATGACGGCATCAAGGACAAGAACTGGTTCTGGGCCAAGGAAGGCGCCGACGGGATCGACGGCGAGCAGGCGCTGTTCCGTGACATCCAGTGGCCGGCCCCGGAGGGTCAGTCGTGGAACCAGTACGCGACCATGTACCGCTCGCTGGACTTCCGTGGCGGCCAGCAGGTCAATCCGAAGGAACCGACCTACGAGAAGGGCCTCTACGACGCCGGCAAGATCTACGAGCAGTACGCGGAGAAGAAGGATCTGCAGCTGCCGCCGGTGATCATTCCGGACGAGAGCGCGGCCCAGGTGGCCGACACTGCGACGTCGATCCAGCAGCAGGTCAAGCAGAGCATGTCCCAATTCGCGCTGGGCAAGAAGAACATCGACAACGATGCCGACTGGAACGCCTACGTGGACGCGTTCAAGTCGATGGACCTGCAGGGCTACCTGGATATCTACCAGAAGGCCTACGACTCAAGGCCGAAGTGATCATGAGGATCAGAGAACCGAAAGGCGATCGGGCCTACTACGTCATCAACTACAGCGTGTTGATCCTGTTCACGTTGATGGTGTTGTACCCGCTCGTCTATGTCCTGAGTGCGTCGTTCTCGAGTGCGTCGGCGATCGCCAACAACGAGGTCGTCCTGTGGCCGGTGGGCTTCACCGCCGACGCGTACAAGACGATCCTGCAGTCGCCGAACCTGGTGATCGGCTTCGGAAACTCCGTGCTCTACACGGTGGCCGGAGCCTTGATCGGCACCGCGTTGACGCTGTTGGCGGGCTACGCGTCCTCGCGCGATGATCTGCCGTTCCGGCGGTTGATCACGTTCTTCTTCCTGATCCCGGCACTGTTCGCCGGCGGCATCGTGCCGACCTACATCGTTGTCCAGCAGCTCGGGCTGCTGGACAGCCGTTGGGCGATCATCCTGCCGGGCGCGATGAGCGTGTTCAACGTGATCATCACCCGCACCTTCTACCAGATGAACGTGCCCAACGAGATGCTCGAGGCGGCCAAGGTCGACGGAGCCAACGACTTCCGGTTCTTCTTCGGAATCGCGCTCCCGTTGAGCAAGCCGATCATCGCGGTGAACCTGCTCTTCTACGGCATCACCCAGTGGAACGGCTGGTTCAACGCCTTCCTCTACACCACCGATCCCGGGCTGCAGCCGCTGCAGTTGGTGTTGCGGGAGCTGCTGTCGCAGAGCGCGATCAACCCGTCCATGATCGGCAGTGGCGACGTCGCAGAACTGCTGCGCCGCAAGGAACTCTTCGACAAGCTGAAGTACGCCATGATCGTCGTCGCGATGATCCCGCCGCTGATCGCCTATCCGTTTGTCCAGAAGCACTTCGTCAAGGGCGCACTGATCGGATCAGTCAAATGACCACTACCTCCTCCGTACGAGCCGCCGACGCGGCGGCGAAGACGAAGCGGGCAACCAGGACCAGACCGCGCAAGACGTCGTTGCTACGCCGGATGCGGCGAGCCTGGCAGTTGTACGTGCTGCTGATCCCGCCGGTGATCTTCTCGCTGGTCTTCCTGTACTGGCCGATGTACGGCCTGCAGTTGGCGTTCAAGAACTACAACATCACCGAGGGCATCAACGGCAGCCCCTGGGTGGGCATGCAGTACGTGTCGCAGTTCTTCCACAGCCATCTGTTCTGGCCGGTGATCAAGAACACGCTGGTGCTCAACATCTATGCACTGATCGCGCTGTTCCCGCTGCCCATCCTGCTGGCCCTGCTGCTCAACTCGCTACGCAATCAGCGATTCAAGAAGACCGTGCAGTTGATCACCTACGCGCCGTACTTCATCTCAACGGTCGTCCTGGTCGGCATCATCCTGATGCTGTTCTCACCGACCACGGGCGTGGTCAACCGGCCGATCACCGCGATCACCGGACACCCGGTGGACTTCCTCAGCGAGGGACTGTTCCGACACACCTACGTGTGGTCCGGAGCCTGGCAGACCCTGGGCTACTCGGCGATCATCTTCCTGGCCGCGCTGGCCAGCGTTGACCCGCAGTTGCACGAGGCGGCCCGAGTTGACGGGGCCAGCATCATGAGTCGGATCTGGCACATCGACCTGCCCAGCATCCTGCCCGTCACCGTGACCCTGTTGATCTTGAACATGGGGCAGATGCTGAGTGTCGGGTTCGAGAAGGTGTTACTGATGCAAAACCCGAACAACCTGTCGGTATCGCAGGTACTGGACACCTACTCGTTCCAGATCGCCTTCCAATCACAGATACCGCAATACTCGTATGCCACCGCGATTGCCTTGTTCAAGGCCGTGATCTCACTGATCC
>DATCVL010000475.1:0-4925 GCA_036566865.1 Microlunatus sp. | reverse complement strand
GTTCGTTGTCGATCATCGCGGTCGGTTTCGTGACCTGGATGATCTTCTGGATGGCCAGCGCCGCCCGGTCGCTGTCCGGTCAGCTGCGCGGGCAGCTCGATCGAGCAGCCGAAGGCGCGCGCTGGTCGCTGGCCGTGGTGGCCGCCCTGGCGGTCGGTCGCGAGGGGCTGGAGACCGCGCTCTTCCTCTGGGCGGCGACTCAGGCCAGTACGTCGGCAGGCGGCAGTGCCGTCGGACCGGCGCTGGGCGCCCTGACCGGCATCGCGGTCGCGGTCATCCTGGCGTACCTGATGTATCGCGGTGCGCTCAAGATCAACTTGTCGAAGTTCTTCACCTACACCGGTGGCTTCCTGATCATCGTCGCGGCCGGCGTGTTGGCGTACGGCGTTCACGATCTGCAGGAGGCAGGAATCCTGCCCGGCCTGAACAACCTGGCCTTCGACGTCTCTGCCGTGATCCCGCCGACGTCCTGGTACGGGACGCTGCTGAAGGGGATCTTCAACTTCACGCCCGCCACCACCGTGCTGCAGTTGGTGGTCTGGGTCTGTTACGTCGTGCCGGTCATGACGATCTTCGTCCTGCGCACCCGGAAGGCCCATCGTCCGGGTCCGACCGCCACCACTACTGCTCAACCATCGGGGACTCATTCATGATCAACATCGCCAACCAGGGTCGCTTGCCACGACTCCGGCTGCCGGCCGCTGCCATCGCGATCGCACTGCTGGCGCTGCCGCTGGCAGCCTGCACCGACAATTCCACCGGCCGGTCGGCCGACGGCAGCGGCGACGCTCGCGCGCTGACCGTTCAGGCCAACGACAGCACCTGCAAGATCTCCGCCGGCACCGCCCCTTCCGGCACGCTGCGTTTCTCGGTGAAGAACGACGGCGGCAAGGTCAACGAGTTCTACCTGCTCGGCGGTGACGGCCTGCGGATCATCGGCGAGGTCGAGAACATCGGCCCGGGGCTGACCCGCGACCTGGTGGTGTCGGCGACGCCGGGCAAGTACTTCACCGCGTGCAAGCCCGGAATGGTGGGCGATGGCATCCGTTCTGCGTTCACCGTCTCCGATTCGGGGCAGCCGAGTCAGGGCACGGTGGACGACCAGCAGCTGGTCGATCAGGCGAATCAGCAGTACGCCGGCTATGTGAAGGATCAGACCGAGCAACTGGTGAGCGCGACCGAGAAGTTCGCGGCGCTCTACGTCGCCGGCAAGGACGATCAGGCACGAGCCCTGTATCCGGCGGCGCGAGTGCACTGGGAACGGATCGAACCGGTGGCCGAGTCGTTCGGTGATCTTGACCCGAAGATGGATCTGCGGGAGGCGGATCTGGAGCAGGGTCAGAAGTGGACCGGCTGGCATCGGATCGAGAAGGATCTGTGGCCGGAGCGGGCCAAGCACTACAAGCCGCTGGCCGAGGAGCAACGCAAGGCCTATGCCGACGATCTGGTGGCCAACACCCACACCCTCTACAACCGCACCCGCAAGATCAACTTCACCGTCGACCAGATCGGCAATGGCGCCAAGGGCCTGATGGACGAGGTGGCGACCGGGAAGGTGACTGGCGAGGAGGAGTACTGGTCCGGTACCGACCTGTGGGACTTCCAGGCCAATGTGGACGGCGCCAAGGTCGCGTTCGAGGGATTGCGTCCGATCCTGAAGAGCCGGGATCCTCAGCTGGATCAGCAGATCGATGCGCGCTTCACGGCGCTGCAGAAGCTCCTTGATCAGCAACGGTCCGGCGACGGCTTCGTCAACTACGACGCGCTCAGCCAGTCCCAGGTGAAGCAGCTCAGCGATGCGGTGAATGCCCTCTCCGAGCCGCTGTCCAAGCTCACCGCAGCAGTGATCTGATCGTGGGAAGTTGATCATGGTGGATCAGGACAAGGATTCTCCGGGGACGACTCCCCCGCCGACCGACGCGCCGGAACCTCAGCCCCGTAGGAGATCCGGGATCGGACGCCGCGGCATCCTGGCCGCCGGCGCCGGCATTGCCGGAGTCGGTATCGGGATGGCCGGCGGTACGGCGATCGCAGCCACCCGGGACAACGAACCGGAGTCGAGGACCGACCGGCGGACGTATCCGTTCCACGGTGAGCATCAGGCCGGCATCGTCACCCCGGCCCAGGATCGGCTGCATTTTGCGGCCTTCGATGTCAGCACCGACTCGCGGACCGAACTGATCGCGTTGCTGCGGGCCTGGACGGTGGCGGCTGCCCGGATGACCCAGGGCCATCCGGCCGGCCGGATCGGTCCGACCTCAGGCGACTACGACGCACCGCCCGACGACACCGGCGAGGCCATCGACCTGCCGCCGTCCGGGTTGACGATCACCTTCGGTTTCGGTCCGTCGCTCTTCCTCGATGATCATGGTCACGATCGCTTCAAGATCAACAAGCGGCGACCGCAGGGGTTGCAGCGGCTGCCACATTTCCCCGGTGATCAACTCGTCGCCGAGCAGAGCGACGGTGACCTCTGCGTCCAGGCCTGCGCCGACGATCCGCAGGTGGCAGTGCACGCGATCCGCAACCTGGCCAGGATCGGCTTCGGCACGGTGGCGCTGCGCTGGTCCCAGCTCGGATTCGGTCGTACGTCGTCGACCAGCACCAGCCAGGCCACCCCGCGAAACCTGTTCGGATTCAAGGACGGCACGGCCAACCTGAAGGCCGAGCACACCCAGGATGTCAACGAGCACGTCTGGGTACGGCGCGGCACTGATGCCCGCGCAGACTGGCTGGCCGGCGGCAGCTATCTGATCACCCGCAAGATCAACATGAGCATCGAGACCTGGGACCGGACGTCGCTGCGGGAGCAGGAAGATGTCGTCGGCCGGGCCAAGGCCGAGGGTGCACCGCTGTCCGGCGGCACCGAATTCAGCCAACCCGACTTCACCCGGAAGGGCCGCGGCGGCCCGCTGATCCCGGTCACCGCGCATGTCCGCGTCGCGCACCCCACGGAGAACAACGGGGCCCAGATGCTGCGGCGCGGCTACAACTTCTTCGACGGCAGCACCCGGCTGGGGCGGATGGATGCGGGCCTGTTCTTCATGGCGTACGTGATCGACCCGCGTACGCACTACATTCCGATTCAGAACAAGGTCTCCCGGGATGCGATGGCGGAGTACCTTCAGCACACCGGCTCGGCGATCTTCGCCGTCCCACCCGGCACCCGGCCGGGTGAATACGTCGGCCAAGCCCTCTTCGCCTGATCACCGAACCGGCAGCCACCACAGCCGCCTCAACGCACGCGCAGGCTGACGTCTGACAGGCTGGCAGCAGCAGTTGTGTGCGTCATCCAACGGGAGGTCATGGTGGATCGGATCATGCTCGACATCGACCTGGCGATGGGAGCACCCGGTAGCGACATCGACGACGGGTTCGCGCTGGCGTTGGCGATTGCCGACACGGGCATCCAGGTCGACCTGGTGACCACGGTGAACGGCAACACCGACGCCGCCACCGCGACCGCCCTGACGCTGGAGTTGCTGGCGCGGCTCGGGCGCACCGACCTTCCGGTCCACCGCGGCGCCGACCGGCCGTTGCTCCGTCCGCAGGCCCGCGTCGGTTCACTACCGGAGGACGTCGAGATCCGGCAGCCACAACCACAACCGGCCGCCGCTGCGATGGTCGACCACGTCCTCGCCCATCCGGGCGAGATCACCCTGGTCGCGGTCGGTCCACTGACCAATGTCGCGCTGGCGATGCGCCTGCATCGCGACTTCGCCCGTTCGCTGAAATCACTGATGATCATGGGCGGCGTCTTCAACGGCCACACCCACAGCGCCTCGATGCCCGGCGAATTCAACATCTGGAACGATCCCGAGGCTGCCGCGATCGTGTTGGACGCCGAGGTGCCGACCCGTTGGGTCGGCCTGGACGTCACCACTCAGGTGCAGTTCACCCGCGAGGAGGCGCTCCGGCTGGCCGCCGACGAACGACCGTTTGCAGCCTTTGCCGGCGAGTACACCGTGGCCTGGATCGATCACCTGCATGCCGACCGGAACGCCGAGAACTCCTGTGCCATGCATGATCCGCTGGCCGTCGCCGCGGTGACCCGCCCGGACCTGCTGACCTGGAAGCCCGCCTACGTCCAGGTCGAGACCGGCGACCGCCTACGGGGCGCGATGCTCACCGAGTACGTGAGCCGGGACGCAGCCGCCGGCGGCGGTCTGCAAGCCAACGCGGAGGTCGCTGTTGCGGTCGATGTCGCCGGCTTCCATGATCATCTGATCGAGCACCTGCGACGACTGTGAGTTGCCCGACTAGATCGAGCGCTTGATGGGTGCGGGAAGCGGGCGTTTGGCGGTGATGCCCTTGCCGTGCGGGACCCGGGCGACGCCGCGGCCGAGCCAGGGGCCGAACCAGCGGACGGCCCAGTCCAGGTCGGCGCCGATCCGCTCCAGCCTGTGCGGTTGCCGCAGCGGGCCCGGCAGCGGATCGGACCAGTGATCAAAACCGTCGATCCCCAAGAGGTGTGCGAATCCCTCGGCCATCTTGGAGTGCCCCAGCCAGTTGCCGTGCAGCCCGTCCTCGTACCAGAGTCGGGGATCGGTGGCGACCGTGAACTGGGAAAGATCCAACACCAGGACACCGGTGTTGATGGCCGCGGCCCGGACGATGTCGTTCAAGATGATCATCCGCGGGCGGGCGTAACGACCCAGCGGGTTGAGGAAGGTCGGATCGGGCATCAGGAAGGTGAAGACGGTGATGCCGCGCTCGGTGGCGGCGCCGAACATCGCGTCGTAGTCGGCAGCCAACTGCCCGAAGTCCGGTCGCGGCCCGATCACGTCGTTGACCCCGCCGGTGATGCTGAGCAGGTCGGGTTCCAGGCTGAGCGCCATCTCGAACTGGCTTCGGCGGATCTCGTGCAGGCGAAGGCTTCTGATGGCCAGGTTCGCGTACTCGAACGGCTCATCCTGCGCGGCAGC
>DATCVL010000474.1:0-3656 GCA_036566865.1 Microlunatus sp. | reverse complement strand
GGCGGTCGACGGGGACGTGATCGACGTCCAACACGAAGCCCTGCCGACCAGGGCGAAGGGCGACGGATGAGATCAGTGATCGTGATCGGCGGCGGCCCCGCCGGCCTCGCCGCCGCCGAGTCCGCACTGCAGTACGGCGCTTCGGTGATCTTGCTCGAAGCCGGTCAACGGCTTGGCGGGCAGTTCTGGCGGCACCCACCGGAAGACCTGCCGGTCGACACCACCTTGCAGCACAACTGGCGACACTTCACCGGTCTGCGGCGGATGATCGCCAGCAACCCGGCCGCCCGCGTGATCACCGACGCCCAGGTCTGGGCCATCGATCATGATCAACACCAGACACCTCGGGTGCATGCCGCGATCGGCCCGGCCGATGGCACCGATCGCGAGCAGATCGCCTTCACCGGCGACGCACTGATCATCGCCACGGGGGCGCACGATCACACGCTTCCCTTCCCTGGCTGGGATCTCCCGGGAGTGTTCACCGGCGGCGCGGCACAGTCACTGGCCAAATCCGAACGCGTCGCCGTCGGTCGGCGGGTGGTCGTCGCCGGAGCCGGACCGTTCCTGCTGCCGGTCGCGGCCTCGCTGACCCGGGTCGGTTCTCAGGTGCTCGGCGTATTCGAAGCCAGCCGGCCGCAACAGCTTGCCTCCGGATGGCTGCCGAATGCGCCGTGGCTGGTCGGCAAGGGCCCGGAATTCGCCGGCTACCTGGCCAAGCTGATGCGGCACAGGATCCCGTACCGAACCGGGCAAGCGGTGGTCAGAGCCTACGGGCGTGATGCCGTGCAGGGCGTGACGATCGCCAAGGTCGACCGGGACTGGCGCCGGATCCCCGGCACGGAGAGAGATCTGGCAGTCGACGCGGTGTGCGTCAGTCACGGGTTCACTCCTCGGCTGGAGTTGGCGATCGCGGCCGGCTGCCGGATCACCGCCGACCGCTTCGTCGAAGTTGATCAAGGTCAGCGCAGCACACAGCCGGGCGTCTTCGCAGCCGGCGAGACGACCGGCATCGGCGGCTCCGATCTTGCCCTGACCGAGGGCACCATCGCCGGGCATCTGGCGGCGGGTGGCGAGATCGACGACCCCGTCCTGAAAGACGCCAGGACCAGGAAGCGACGTCTTGATCATCTTGCCCGGAGCGTCCGCATCGGGCATGCCCAAGGTTCGCGATGGACGGAGTGGCTGACCGACGACACCATCCTGTGTCGCTGCGAGGAGGTCAGCTATGCCCACCTTCGTACGGTTCTCGACGGCACCCGATCGCGCGGGGTCCGCTCGGTCAAGCTCGCCAGCCGTGTCGGGCTCGGCCCGTGCCAGGGCAGGATCTGCGGCCGGGTGGTCGAGCACATCATCAGCTCGGGCGGCACCCTCCCGCTGACCGACGGTGTGATGATCGACAGAAGACCCATCGCCGCACCGATTCGATTCTCCGAACTGGCCGCAGGCAAGGACAACCATGAACAATGACCAGGAGGCAGCAGCAATGAGCAAGTCCGATCTCGGTGGAGTCGTCGTCGCGACCGCACTTCCTTACCTCGAGGATGCCAGTGCTCCTGCCGGCCTCGCGGTCGACTACGACAAGTACGCCGAGCACTGTGACTGGTTGATCACGAACGGTTGCCATGGCGTCGGCCCGAACGGCTCACTGGGCGAATACTCGTCGTTGAGCGACGAGGAGCGTCGCCAGGTCGTCCGAACGGCGGTCTCCGCGGTCGACAAGCGCGGGATCGTGATCGCCGGCGTACATGCTCCGGGTTCGCATCAGGCCAAGCAGTGGGCCGAACTGGCCGGTGAGGACGGCGCCGATGCGGTGCTGTGTCTGCCGCCGACGCTCTACCGCGCCAGCCACGCGCAGATCATCGATCACTACATCGAGGTCGCCTCGGTCGGACTGCCGGTGATGATCTACAACAACCCGATCGACACCAAGGTCGACCTGGTGCCCGAACTCGTCTCCGAGCTGTCCCGGATCGAGAACATCGTTGCAGTGAAGGAATTCTCCGGCGACGTCCGGCGCGCCTTCGAGATCTCCGAGCTCTGCGACATCGATGTGATCGCGGGCGCTGACGACGTGCTGTTCGAGCTGTTGGTCGATGGCGCGGTGGGCTGGTTCGCCGGCTTCCCGAACGTCTTCCCGGCCGAGTCGGTCGAGCTCTACCACCTGGTCCTGGCCGGGCGGATCGACGAGGCACGGACGCTCTACCGCGAGCTGGTGTCCGTGTTCCGCTGGGACTCGCGGACCGAGTTCGTACAGGCGATCAAGCTCGGCATGGACATGGTCGGGCGCTACGGCGGCCCGTGCCGTCCACCGCGCGGTGCGCTGACCGAGCAGCACGAGACCCAGATCCGCGGTGAGATGGAGCACGCGATCAAGTTCCTCGCCGGGCGGACGCCGACCGACGTCAGCGGAAGCTGATCATGAGATCGTCTCGGGTCATCCACGCCGTCGACACCCACACCGAGGGGATGCCGACCCGGGTGGTGACCGGCGGCATCGGCACGATTCCCGGTGCGAGTGCCAACGAGCGAAGGCTCTACTTCATCGAGCACCTTGATCATCTTCGGCACTTCCTGATGGACGAGCCTCGCGGGCACGGCGCGATGAGCGGTGCGATCCTGCAGCCGTCCACCCGGCCGGACGCGGACTGGGGTGTGGTCTACATCGAGGTGTCCGGATGTCTGCCGATGTGCGGCCACGGGACGATCGGCGTCGCCACCGCCCTGGTCGAGGCCGGGATGGTCACGGTGACCGAGCCGGTCACCACCATCCGGCTGGACACTCCGGCAGGCCTGGTGGTGGCGAACGTCGCGGTCAGCGAAGGTCATGCCGACTCGGTGACGATCGAGAACGTACCGTCCTTCGCCGAACGCCTCGACGCGACGATCGACGTACCGGGGCACGGCAGCGTGCGCTACTCGCTCGCCTTCGGCGGCAACTACTACGCCATGGTCGATCTGGCCGATGTCGGGCTGCCCTTCGACCGCGAGCGTCAGGACGAGATCCTGGCCTGCGGTCTGGCGATCATGGACGCGATCAACAGCACCGATCCGCCGAAGCATCCGCAGATCGCCGGCGTTGATCATTGTCATCACGTCGAGTTCATCGCCCCGGGCTCGACCGCTCAGCACTCCCGGCATGCGATGGCCATTCATCCCGGCTGGTTCGACCGATCCCCTTGTGGCACAGGGACTTCGGCGCGGATGGCCGAGCTCTGGGCCCGCGGAGAGCTGGCCCTGAACACCGACTTCGACAACGAGTCGTTCATCGGCGGACACTTCATCGGACGATTGATCTCCGAGACCACGGTCGGCGAACGCGCCGCCGTCGTCCCGACGATCACCGGTCGCGCCTGGGTCAGTGGGCTGGGTCAGTACCTGCTGGATCCCAGCGACCCGTTCCCGCAAGGCTTCATCTTCTGAGGTCGAACGCACCGCACAGCCGCACTCGCCGATCCCGACAGCCGCTATCCGGGCGGCAAGACGTCCGGTTCTCCTGGACGACGGACGGGCTTGCGGCGCAGCGAACTGGTGGTGCCGATGCTGGCGGCGACAATGCAAGCAATCGCGATCCACTGCAGGGGTTGAAGAATCTCGCCGAGCACCAGCATCGCAGCCAGTGCCGCGGCCGCCGGTTCGAGGCTCATCAGGATGCC
>DATCVL010000473.1:0-6875 GCA_036566865.1 Microlunatus sp. | reverse complement strand
CGCCGCCTGGCAGGCGCTGGAGAAGCTGCCGCCGGTGATCAACTGACGAGCAAGATCAGACGCTGATCGACTCGGCCTCTTCTGCGGACTCGCCTTCGGCATCCGCGATGTGATGCTGGACGGCCTCCTTCGGCAGTCGGCTGCGGATGGCCAGCGCATAGACACCGGCCGAGATCACCAAGTTGATCAAGAACACCCAGTAGAACGCGCCGGGATGGTTGGTCGGATCGAACAGCCAGCTGACCAGCGCCATGCAGGCGAACCAGGGCAGCACCCAGATGGCGCCGGCCTTGAAATCCAACGCCGGCTTTCGGTTCTTGTCACCGATCATCTGGAAGACCACCAGCAGCACGTAGCCGATCAAGATCGTCACGAACAGCTTCTTGTTGGTGTCCCAACCGCCCCAGAAGACGATCATGTTGGAGGAGTAGAAGGCCAGGAACGGGATGATGTCGCCACCGGGCAGCTTGAACGGCCGCTCCCGCTCCGGCATCTGCCGCCGTAGCGATGCGACCACCAGCGGACCGGAGCCGAACGAGATCACGGTTGCGCTGGTGATGAAGCCGACCAGTTGCTGCCAGGACGGGAACGGCAGGAACAAGATCAACGCCACCACGAAGGTGACCAGCAGACTCCAGGCCGGAACGCCGTTCTTGTTGTTGTACGCCAGCCAGCGCGGGGCATTGCCGTTGCGGCCCATCGCGTACGAGACCCGGGACGCCACGGTGGTGTAGACCAGACCGGTGTCGGCCGGGGAGACGATCGCATCGATGTACAAGATCACGGCAATGAAGCTGAGCCCGGTGAGGGTGGCGATCGCTGCCAGTGGTCCGAAGTCGTTGGCGAAGGAGAGCTTGTCCCAGCTTCCGCTGGCCTCCAGGGCGCTGCGCGGCACACCCATGGTGAAGGCGACCTGCAGCAGCGCGTAGATGATCGCGCAGATCGCCACCGAGCCGATCACCGCGAACGGGATGTTCCGCTTCGGATTCTTCGACTCGCCGGCCAGTTCGATGCCCTGCCGGAATCCCAAGAAGGAGAAGGTGATTCCTGCGGTCGCGATGGCGGTGAAGATGCCGGATGCGTGCGGCGCGAAGCCCTTGGCGGTGAAGTTGCCGGGGCCGCCCATCTTGGTGCCGGCAAAGGCAGTGATCAGGAAGACCACGATCACCAGCACGATCACCAGCAGCTTCCACCAGACCAGCACGTTGTTGATCTGGGCGAACAACCGCACGCCGAGATAGTTGATCACCACGAAGAAGGCCATCAACAGCACCGCGACCACTAAGCCCAGCCCGGTCAGGGTATGGGTGGTGGCTCCGTTCACCACGTGCTCACGGGTGAACGGGGCGAACTTGGTCGCGTACTGCAGCGCGCCTTCGACCTCGATCGCCGGCACTGCCGCCGACGAGATCCAGGTGATGAAGCCGAGCGAGTAGCTGGCGAAGGATCCCCATACCAGGTGGGGATAGCGGACGACACCGCCGGAGATCGGGAACATCGGCCCGAGCTCGGCATAGGTCAACCCGATCAGCATGATCATCACGGCGGCGATCAGCCAGGAGAACAGGCCCGCGGGACCTGCCACCACCGAGGTGTTGAAGGCACCGAACAGCCAACCGGAACCGATGATCGAGCCGATCCCGGCAAACAGCAATCCGATCCGTCCGACGTCGCGTCGTAAGCGTCTGTCGTCGGATGCGGTCACCGACTGTGACATTTGGATTCTCCCTTGGACCCCGACATGGGTGTACGTAGCAGTGCTATTGGTTTCGGCCAATGTAAGTACTGGGTTCGTTGAAATGCGCACTTCTGGATGCCCATGATTCTCAGCTCGCGCTCAGCCGATAGCGTTGCGGCATGGCCTCGAAGCCCAACATCATCCTGATCTTGTCCGACGACCACGGGTACGCCGATCGAAGCGCGCTGGGGATCCATCCCGAGGTGCAGACTCCGGCGTTGGACCGGCTTGCCGCGGAAGGTATGACCTGCACCGACGCGTACGTCACAGCCCCGATCTGCAGCCCGTCACGGGCCGGGATCATCTCCGGTCGCTACCAGCAACGCTGGGGTGGATTGTGGTTCGACTCGGCAGCATTCCCGCCGGACGAACCTGATCAAGCCCCGACCATCGCCGAAGCCCTACGACAGCAGGGATATCGCACCGGCTACTTCGGCAAGGTGCACTACGGATCGGAGGATGTCGGCGACCGCGCCTGCCCGCCGCATCACGGCTTCGATGAGACGTTGTACGGGCTGGCCGGCCAGTCGATGGGTCGGCTGAACTACCTGCATCACTCCCGATCCGCGCAGGACGACTACGGCAAGGCTGCCGTGCCGATGGCGGTGCAGCCGCTGCTGCAGGGCGACGATCCCTACCAGTACGAGGGATTCCTCACCGAGGAGTTGGGTCGTCGGGCACGGGACTTCATCGGCGAGGCGGCCGCCGACGGTGAGTCCGGCGAGGACCCGTACTTCTGCATGCTGGCCTTCAACGCCGTACACAACTTCTGCTGGCAGCTACCCGACGACGAGCTGAAGCGGCGCGGGCTGCCGGCCTATCGGGACTGGGATCCGGACTCCGGAACCAGTTACGGCGAGTGGTACGACGACGCGATCGTGCCGAATCTGCCGCACGGGCGCGAGTACTACCTGGCCCAGTTGGAGTTGATGGATCGTGAGATCGGTCGGCTCCTTGATCATCTCGATCGCACCGGCCAGGCCGACAACACCATGATCATCTACCTGACCGACAACGGTGGCTCGACCTGCAACTTCGGCGACAACAGCCCGTTGCGGGGGACCAAGTACACCGTCTGGGAGGGTGGCATCCGAGTGCCGTTCCTGGTCCGTTGGCCGGAACGGATCACCGCCGGCTCGACCAACTCGACGCTGGTCTCCAGCATGGACATCTATCCGACCGCGCTGGCCGCGGCCGGTGCGGATCCGGAAGCCTGGCAGCACTGCGACGGCCGCTCCTTGCTGTCCGCCGACGACGCGGATGATCATGGTCACCAGACCTTGCACTGGGAGTGCGGTTTCCAGTGGGCGGTGAGAGCGGGGAAGTGGAAGCTCAGCTGGGTCGACGCGGAATCCACCCATGTGCAGCATCTGGCCGACTACGAGCACGCACCGATGGGCTCCGGTCTGCGGTTGAGCGATCTGTCCGCCGACCCGGCCGAACGGGCCGATCTCGCGGCCGAACGCCCCGACCTGGTCGCCGAACTCCGTACCCTGCATGAGGAGTGGCGCACCGCAGTGGGCCTCTGACGACCTGCAGACCTACCGCACCCTTGCGGTGAAGCCGCACCGATGACGACTGTGCGGCTGCACCGCAGGGGTGCGGCTGTGGTTCCGGGTCCGTCGAAGTCGGCGTCACTCGTAGTGGGCGCGGAAGTTGTCCTCGAGCAACTCGGCCTTCCGGCGCATCTTCTTGGCCAACTGGGCAGCGAACCGCTCCGGCGCGATGTTCGAGGAGTACAGCGTCTCGAAGGCCTCGTCCATGAAGTTGCTCGCATCCGGGATCACCAGCCGGGACAAGTCCTGGGTCTTGGTCTTCGGCAGTTGTCGTAGCGAAGTGGAGAAGTTGGGATCCTTCTTGATCAACTCCACCAGCCGCGGATCCTGCTGCGCCTGTTTGACGATCGGCAGATAGCCGGTTGCCATCGTCCAGCTGGCCGAGTTCTCCGGCCGACCCAGATACTTCAAGAACTCGAACGCTGCCTGCTTGCGTTCCGTTGGTGCCTTGGTCAGGATGCCCCAGCCGGAGCCGCCGGTCGGGCAGCCGAACTGCTCGTGCTCGGGCATGAAGCCGGTGCCCAGTTCGAATTTGCTCGCCTTGGCCAGTTCGGTGGTCTGGGCCAGGCTGGCCGTGCTCATCAGGGCGGCACTCGCGGCCTGGTTGCCGAAGTCGATCGAACTCTTCGCCGACAGGTACGCCGCCTTGTCCTTGTGGACGAAGTCGGCCATCCAGGTCGCGGCAGCGATCCCCTCGGGCGAGTCCAGCAGGATGTCCAGACCGTCGGAGTAGCGGGCGTTCCACTGCCACATGTTGCCTTGGAAGTACCAGGCCGAGTAACCGCCGTCGAGGGCGAGCGGCATCACGTTGCTCTTGCCGACCTGTACGTCCTTGATCGCCGGCGCCCACTCCCGGAATTCGTCCCAGGTCCTGGGTGCTTCGCCGGACAGCCCCGCCTTGGTGAAGACACTCTTGTTGTAGTAGAAGAGCGGCGTCGACCGGGCGAACGGCAGCCACCAGATCTTGTCCTTGACGGTGCCCTCGGTGATGAACTGCTCGATGTAGTCATCCGGCTGCAGTTCGTCGTCGAAGTAGTCGTTCAACGGCTCCAGCGCATCGGCCAGATGCATCGCCCGCCAAGTCACCTCGGACAGCACGGTGAGGTCCGGGATCTGCCGGGCGATGATCGTCGCGGACAGCTTCTGCTGAGTGTCCTCGTAGCTGCCCTGGAACTGGGTCTCCACGTAGATGTCGGACTGGGATGCGTTGAACGCGTCGACGATCTTCTGCAGGGCCAGGCCGGTGGAGCCGCCGAAGGAGTGCCAGGCGATCAAGTGCAGCCGCTTGCCGAACTTGCCCGGGATGGCGGCGCCGCCGACCTGGCTGAAGTCCCGGGTACACCCGGTGGCCAGAGCCGCGGCCGCACCGCCGAGCAGACCGAGCATGCCGCGCCGGCCGAACCGCTGTCGATCTGGAGTGATCATCCCTTCGTCGCTCCTTGGGTCAGGCCAGCGACGATGTGCCGCTGGGCGAAGAAGAAGACGATCAGGACCGGGATCACCACGAAGCAGGTGGCAGCCATCACGGCACCCCAGTTCACATAGCCCTCATCGCTCTTCAACATCAACAAGCCGACCGGCAGCACCCGCATGCTGTCGGTGTTGGTCACGATCAACGGCCAGATGAAGTCGTTCCACTTGGTCACCAGGGCGACGATCATCACCGTCACCACCATCGGCTTGGACAACGGCAGCACGATGCTCCACAGCGTCCGCAGGTGGCCGGCGCCGTCCATCCGGGCGGCCTCGTTGATCTCCTTCGGCAGCGTCATCATGTGCTGCCGGAGCAGGAACATCGCGAACACGCTGCCGAAGCCCGGCACGATGATGCCGGCATAGCTGTTCACCCAGCCGAGCTGGGCCACGGTCATGTAGTTCGGCAGCAGCACCACGGTGCCCGGCACCATCATCGCGGCCAGGAACAATCCGAAGATCAAGTTCTTCTTCGGGAAGCGCAGGAACACGAACGCGTACGAGGACAGGATGGCGACGCAGATCTCGCCGACCGCACCAACGACGGTGACCACCAGCGAGTTGATGTACATCCGTCCGAACGGCGCCGAATTCCAGGCGTCGACGAAGTTCTGCCAATGGAACGAGGTCGGGAACCACTTCGGCGGGAAGACGAAGATCTCCGCGGTCGGCTTCACCGACGAGCTGAGCAGCCAGTAGACCGGGATGATCGACGCCAGGCCGACCACCGCCAGGCCGAGGTAGAGCAGGATCCGTCCGACCACTCGGCCGGGACGGTTCTTCCCGCCGACCGTGTTGCTGCGGCCGGTCCGCTCGGTGCTGGGTTGGGTGAGCTGGGGAATGGTTGCCGGCGCGGTCACTGGTAATGCACCCGATTCCGGGTGAAGCGTGCCTGGGCACTGGTGATCAAGACCAGCAGCACGAACATGATCATGGCTCCTGCTCCGGCATGCCCGGCGTCGAACGCCCGGAAGGCCTGTTGATAGATGTACCAGGACAGCGTCGTGGTCGCGGTGCCCGGACCGCCGTCGGTCATCACCGCGATCACGTCGAATGCCTGGAAGCTGCCGATGATCGAGGTCACCACGACGAAGAAGGTGACCGGCGACAGCAACGGCAGCGAGATCCGGAAGAAGGTGGTGACCGGGCCGGCGCGATCGATCCGCGCGGCCTCGTACAGATCGGTCGGAAGGCCTTGCAGGCCGGCAAGGTAGACCACGGCGACGAAGCCGGTGGTCTTCCAGACGTAGACGATGATCAAGCCCGGCAGCGCCCAGGCGGAGTCGGTCATCCAGGCCGGGGAGGCGATGCCGAAGACGCCCAAGATCGACTTCAACAGGCCGTAGTTCGGATCGAAGATGTACAGCCAGATGGTGCCGATCGCCGCACCGGAAACGATGTACGGGGCGAACGAGAAGGTCCGCACCAGGTTGCGGGCGCGGAGTTTTTGATCAAGCAGCAGTGCGACCATCAGGCCGAGCGCGATCGAGATGATCACCACGCCACCGGAGAACAAGATCGTTCGCAGCACCACCATGCCGAACTCGGGGTCGGTGAACATGTCCACGTAGTTGGCGAACCAGACGAACGGTTTGGTCTCCGACAGCAGATTCCAGCTGGTCAACGACAGGTACGCGTTGTACACCACCGGCCAGAATGCGAACACCGCGAGCAAGATCACATTCGGCGCGATGAAGGCGAGAAAGAGTGCGTACTCCTTCCGCCGAAGTCTTCGGCGAGATCCGGTTCGTTCCCGATCAGCCTGCTGCCGGCCCCCGGCAGCCACCGACGGCGTCGTTGCGGCCACGTTTACCTCCCGTTTACCGGCCAGTCATCAAACGGGTGGGAGTCTATTCACCTTTTCGTCACTTTGGCGGTTGGTTTCTGCCGTGTCGGAGCGACCAACTGGGCGCAGCACCAACGAACGGCCGCCGCACCCGATGTTCGGGTGCGGCGGGCGGTTTCGATTACGGCCGAGCGACGAAACGGTCAGTCGGGGACGCGGCGGTAGGCGCCGTCGGAGGCGGCGGTTGCCATCGAGGCGTACGCGCGCAGGGCGGCCGAGACGACCCGCTCCCGATCCTTCGGCGTGTACGGCTTCTCCCGCT
>DATCVL010000472.1:0-9736 GCA_036566865.1 Microlunatus sp. | reverse complement strand
CCGGCTGCAGCCGCCGTCGGCCGAGCACTGGCTCGGCACCGACTCCTTCGGCCACGACGTGTTCTCGGTGATCTTGCAGGGCAGCCGGATCACCTTGCTGGTCGGGTTGATCGCGGTCGGGGTGGCCGCAGTGATCGGGATCCCGATCGGGGTCGTCGCCGGGAGCACGGGCCGGGCCGCGGGTCGGTGGCTGATGCGCTGGAACGACATCATGCAGGCCTTTCCGGCGCTGTTGTTAGCGATCATCTTCGGCGCCATCTGGGGCGGCAGCACGGTGACCGCGATGATCGCTCTCGGCATCGGCACCGCACCCGCCTTCGCCCGGGTCGCTCGCAGCGGCACCCTGGCGGTGATGAGCCGGGAGTATGTCACCGCGTCGAGGGCAGCAGGTCGAGGTTGGTGGTTCCTGGCCGGACGACACGTACTGCCGAACATCGGTGGCCTGCTGATCGTGCAGGCGTCGGTGAACTTCGCCGTTGCGGTGCTGGCTGAGGCCGCACTCTCCTACCTCGGCCTGGGCACACCCGCCCCGACGCCCAGCTGGGGTCGAATGTTGCAGGAGTCGCAGACCTTCATCTTCAGCGCACCCTTCTTGATCATCTTCCCCGGCTGTGCGATTGCCCTGACCGTGCTCGGCTTCAACCTTCTCGGCGACGGACTGCGGGATCTGCTCGATCCCAGGCTGGAGCGTTGATCATGGCCCTTCTGACGCTCTCCGGACTCTCTGTCACCGCAGGCGGCGAACCGCTGGTCCGTGATCTTGACCTGCAGATCGCAACCGGCGAACGGGTGGGGTTGATCGGCGAGTCCGGCTCCGGCAAGTCGCTGACCTGCCTGTCCATCATGGGCCTGCTGCCGGAAGGCCTGACAGCCACCGGGTCGCTCCGGTTGAGCGATGTTGATCATGACCTGCTGGCGGCGCCGGAGTCACAGTGGACCCGGCTACGCGGCAGCCGGATGGCGATGATCTTCCAGGAACCGATGACAGCGTTGAACCCGCTGATGAAGACCGGCCGCCAGGTTGCCGAGATGATGCGCCTGCACGGCGAATCCGAGCGTCGTGCGGCCGACCGGGCCGTCCGGTTGCTGGACCAGGTCGGCTTGCCCGATCCTGCGGTCGCCGCTCAGGCCTACCCCCACCAACTGTCCGGTGGACAGCGGCAGCGGGTGATGCTGGCGATGGCGATGGCCAACTCGCCGGATCTGTTGCTGGCCGACGAACCGACCACGGCCCTGGATGTGACTGTCCAGGCGCAGGTGCTGGAACTGATGCGCGCACAGGTCCGTGACAACGACAGCGCGCTGCTGTTCATCACCCATGATCTCGCCGTGGTGTCCCAGATGTGCGACCGGGTGTTGATCATGAAGGACGGCGCGATCGTGGAGACCGGATCGATCGACGCCGTGTTCTCCCGGCCCCGACATCCCTACACTCGGGGACTCCTCGCCGCCTCCGCGCTGGCCACGGATCCCGACACCGGCCGGTTGATCACAGTCCCGACGCCCTCCCCGTACCAGCAGAGAGTCGACGCGTCTATCGCCAACGCACCCTCGGATACGGCGCCGGCAACGGCTCCGAGTCGGTCCAGGCGTTCCTCACCGGACGAACCCGCCGGCCAAGATCAGAAGCCGATCCGGCACCAGGTTCAGGACGCCGACCAACCGATGATCTTCAACCAGATCGAGGGAGATCCGCTGATCCGGGTTCGTGATCTTGGTCGTACGCACTATCGCGGCCGCACCTCGTTGTTCGGACCGCGCCGGGAAGTGGTCGCACTGCAGCAGGTCTCCTTCGACGTTGCCGCCGGCACCCGGTTCGGGATCGTCGGTGAATCCGGTGCCGGGAAGTCGACCCTGCTGCGATTGCTGTGCGCGTTGGATCCGATCAGCACCGGAACCGCCGAAGTGGCCGGGATGCAACTGGCCGGGGCGCGGGAACGTGATCTTCGTCCGCTGCGCGAGCAGGTGCAGTTGGTGTTCCAGGATCCGCACTCGTCTCTGGATCCGCGGATGCGCGTCCGCGATGTCGTCTCCGAGCCGCTGCGCCGGACCGGAACGGATGACCGCCGAGCCCGCGTGCTCGAGGCGCTGCAGGCGGTCGGTCTGCCGGCCAGCGCAGCCGATCGCTTTCCGCACCAGTTCTCCGGTGGTCAGCGACAGCGGATCGCCATCGCCCGTGCCTTGATCACCCGACCGCGGATCCTGCTCGCCGACGAACCGGTGTCCGCCTTGGACGTGTCGGTCCGCGCGCAGGTGCTGAACCTGCTGGCCGAGCTGATCGACACCTACCGATTGACCTTGATCTTCGTCTCTCACGACCTGAATGTGGTCCGGCACCTGTGCGACAGGGTGGCCGTCATGCGGTCCGGCCGGATCGTCGAATGCGGACCGACCGGGCAGGTGTACGCCGACCCACAGCATCCGTACACCCGCCAGTTGATCACCGCGCTGCCCACGATCGCCGTACCAGGATGAGGCCATGAGCACCCAGTTGACCGACGTCGCCGGCGTACGCGTCGGGCACCACACCCGCATCGACGACGACTACCTGACCGGCGTGACCGTGGTGCTGCCGCCACCCGGAACCGTTGCCGGTGTGGACGTCCGCGGTGGCGGCCCCGGCACTCACGAAACGGACGCGCTCAAACCCGGCACCCTGGTTCCGACCGCCGACGCGATCGTGCTCACCGGCGGCAGCGCGTTCGGATTGATCACCGCGCACGGTGCCCAACGCTGGTGCGAGGAACACGACCGAGGGGTGCCGATGGGGCGTCCCGGCGAGGTGGTGCCGATCGTGCCGGCGGCGGTGATCTTCGACCTCGGCCGCGGCGGCCGGTTCACCGCCCGGCCCGAAGAGGATTGGGGCTACCGGGCCGCAGCGCTGGCCCACGAGTCTGGTGATCATGCCGAGGTCGAGCGCGGCAATGTCGGCGCCGGCACCGGCGCCCAGGTCGCCGACGGCCGGCTCAAGGGCGGCATCGGCACGGCCTCGAGCAAGATCAACATCGGTGATCGTGAGTACACGATCGGTGCCCTGGCCGTGGTCAACGCCCGCGGTGTGCCTCGGCTGCCCGGCATCGACGAGTTGCTCGGCGACAGCGAGTCCCCGCAGGATCGCGATCGGGAGTTCAACACGACGATCGCAGTGATCGCGACCGACGCCCGGCTGGACAGCGCGGACACCACCCGGACCGCATCCTGCGCCCACGACGGCCTGGCCCGAGCCCTCGATCCCGTCCACACGCTCACCGACGGTGACACCGTGTTCGCGCTGGCGACCGGTGCCGTCGGGCTGCCCGAGGCTCCGATGGACCGGATCGCAGCGCTGGTGGCGATCCAGGCCGCCGCGGCGACCGTTCTGGAGCAGGCCGTGCTGGATGGCGTACGCAGTGCCGAGCCGGTCCGGACCGCGAGTCGTGACTACCCCAGCTATCGATCGTTGATCAACGATCGCGCCACCTAGCCGGGCACCGAACGTCAGCGGGCACGCGACGCTGCCTCTGCAGATCCCGGCGGCGACACGTTTCCTCCCTACGCTGGGCACATGACCAACGGCGCCGCCTCGCGGAGCACCGGCCGCTCAGTGGCCGGCGTATTGCGTACCGGGTGGCGCCTGATCGTCGACACCGTGGTTCGGTGTTTCCGCTATCGGGTCACCGGCCTGGCTGCGGAGGCGGCGTTCTTCGCCATTCTGTCGCTGCCGCCGTTGATCTTCGCCGCCGTCGGCACCCTCGGCTTCGTTGCCAGCTGGATCAGTCCGGAAGCCATCGAACAGTTCCGCAACGAGTTGCTGGAGGTCGTCTCCCGGGTGCTCACCCCGGAGGCTGTCGATTCGATCATCGCTCCGACCATCAATGACGTGCTCGGTGGTGGACGTGCCGACGTGATCTCGATCGGCTTCCTGATCTCATTGTGGTCGGGCTCCCGGGCGCTGAACGTCTTCATCGACGCGATCGGCATCATGTACGGCCAGCGCGGACACCGGCACTTCGTCCGCGCTCGGCTGCTCTCGTTCGCGCTCTACATCGTCTTCCTGATCGCAGCGATGATCCTGATCCCGTTGATTCTCGCCGGCCCGGATCTGGTCGATCGGGTCCTGCCCGATCAACTCGACTGGTTGGGCGGCCTGTACTGGCCGATCGTGCTGATCGGGTCGGGCTTCTTCCTGGCGGCGCTGTACTACCTGTCGCTGCCACGCCGCTATCGATGGCGCTCCGGACTGCCGGGAGCAGCGATTTCGTTGCTGATCTGGGTCATCGGCAGCTACGTGCTGCGGTTCGCGTTGAGCCAGACCGCTGCCACCCCTTCGATCTACGGCCCGTTGGCCGCGCCGATCGCCGTCCTGCTCTGGCTGTACGTGATCGCTCTGGCGGTGCTGATCGGCGCAGCACTTAATTCTGCGATCGATAAACTTCGACATCCGGACGGCGACGTCGAGCGGCCCTGAGTCCGTTATATGAGACGCGAGTCCAAATCATGGTATGAGGGGTTGCCGGATCACCCCATCACCCCCGAGGGTTGACCCATGCGCACTCGTCCGACCGGAATCGACCGCCCCTTTCGGGGTCGCGGCGCGATCCATTCGGTCCTGACGCCTGCCCGAGTTCTGCCCACCGCATCCGCGATGGACCTCGGGCCGTTTGTTGTGCGCCGCTTCGTGGACTTCGCGCGTACGGAGTCGATGATGTGTCGCCGTCACGCCTGACCGGCCGACACCCGTCCCCCGACGACCCGCCGGCACGAACCGGCATCCCGCGCGCACTCCGCCTCTTCGAAGGCCTGCCCGCCTGGGATGCACCACCCGGCGAGACGACCCTGACGAAGGACTGCGATGACAACGCAAACCACGCCCACTGAGCAAACCCGCACCGAGCGCCCGGCCCGCACGCCGGGCCAGCGCCGCCAGGTCGGCCGCAAGCGCGGTGAAGGCCAGTGGGCTCTCGGTTACCGCGAGCCGCTGAACGCCAACGAGCAGTCGAAGAAGGACGACGACCCGTTGAACGTCCAGGCTCGGATCATCAACATCTACGCCAAGCGCGGCTTCGACAGCATCGACCCGGGTGACCTGCGGGGTCGCTTCCGCTGGATGGGTCTCTACACCCAGCGGCGCCCCGGCATCGACGGCGGCAAGACCGCGACTTTGGAGCCGGAGGAGCTCGACGACTCGTACTTCATGATGCGGATCCGCATCGACGGCGGGGCGCTCAGCACCGATCAGCTGCGGGTGATCGCCGGCATCTCCAACGACTTTGCCCGCGGCAGTGCCGACATCACCGACCGGCAGAACATCCAGCTGCACTGGATCCGGATCGAGGACGTGCCCGAGATCTGGAACCGGCTGGAGCAGGTGGGTCTGGACACCCTCGAGGCCTGCGGCGACGCTCCTCGAGTGATCATCGGTTCGCCGGTCGCCGGAATCGCCGCCGACGAGATCCTCGACGACCAGCCGGCCATCGATGAGATCAAGGACCGCTACATCGGCAGCAAGGAGTTCTCCAACCTGCCGCGGAAGTTCAAGACCTCGATCAGCGGCCATCCGAGCCAGGACGTGGTGCCCGAGATCAACGACATCTCGTTCGTCGGCGTCGAGCATCCCGAGCACGGCCCGGGCTTCGATCTGTGGGTCGGCGGCGGCTTGTCGACCAACCCGATGCTGGCTGTCCGGCTCGGCGCCTGGGTGCCGCTGGACGAGGTGGCGCAGGTGTGGGCCGGCGTGATCGGCATCTTCCGCGACTACGGCTACCGCAGGCTGCGCAACCGGGCCCGGCTCAAGTTCCTGGTGGCCGATTGGGGCGCGGAGAAGTTCCGGCAGGTGCTGGAGGACGAGTACCTCCACCGCAAGCTGATCGATGGCCCAGAACCCGAGACGCCCGTCTCACCAGGTGACCACATCGGTGTCTATCGGCAGCAGGACGGCAAGAACTACGTCGGATTCAGCACCTCGGCCGGCCGGGTCAGCGGCGAAATCCTGACCAAGGCGGCCGACATTGCCGAAGCGCACGGGTCGCAGCGGCTGCGAACCACTCCGATGCAGAAGCTTCTGGTGTTGGACGTCGAGGACGCCGAGGTGGACGGGCTGATCGCCGACTTCGCCGAGATCGGCCTGTCGGCCAAGCGCGGCGCCTGGAAGCGTTCGGTGCTGGCCTGCACCGGGATCGAGTTCTGCAAGCTCGCCATCGTCGAGACCAAGGCGCAGGCGGTCCGGGTGGCCGATGAGCTGGAGCATCGGCTCGGTGAGCTGGACTCCCCGATCACCGTTCACATCAACGGCTGCCCCAACTCCTGCGCCCGGATCCAGACCGCCGACATCGGGCTCAAGGGCCAGTTGGTCTCCGGCCCGAACGGCAATCAGGTCCCCGGCTTCCAGGTCCACCTGGGCGGTGGACTGGGACTGGACGCCGGTTTCGGTCGGAAGTTGCGCGGCCACAAGGTGACCGCGGACGAACTGCCCGACTACATCGAGCGGGTTGCCAAGGCGTACCTGGCCGACCGCCACGACGGCGAACGATTCGCTCAGTGGGTGGCCAGGGCCGACGAGGCGGTTCTGCTGTGACCGGCAGCACGGTCCGCGACGCTGCTCGCGGGCCGGCACAGTACCCCGGCGGCGCGGGCGACGTGACGGACTCGCCGGAGGCAGGTGCCCGGGCCGAGCGCCAGGCAATTGCATACTGCCCCTACTGCTCGGAGGAGACGCTCTTCCCTCGTCAGGGTGGCGGTTGGGAATGCCGCAGCTGCCTGCGGGCGTTCTCGGTGAAGTTCATAGGCATCATTTCGGGTCAGGGCGCGGCACCGGGAAGCGGTGATTTGCAATGACTATCTGCCAGACCCACCAGGAACGGGGCCCAATGATTTCGGAATCTAGTGGGGTGATTACGGATCGAGAGCTCGACCTGGGTGACAGCAACGACCTCACCGAGGGACAGCTCCAGGCGCTCGCCGAGCGGGCCGGCCAGGAATTGGAGGGAGCGCCCGCTGAGGAGGTCATGGGCTGGGCATTCGAACGGTTCGGTCGCCGGTTGGCGGTCACCTCCTCGATGGCCGACACCGTGATGATCCACTTGGCCGAGCGCACCGCGCCCGGACTGGACGTGATCTTCCTGGACACCGGCTACCACTTCGTGGAGACGATCGGGACCCGGGACGCCGTCGAGCAGGTCTTCGACGTGAACGTGGTGAATGTGACGCCGGAGCTGACCGTCGCGGAGCAGGATGCGAAGTTCGGCAAGGATCTCTTCGCCAGCAACCCGGACCTGTGCTGCCAGATGCGCAAGGTCGAACCGCTGGGACGGGCGTTGGCGCCGTACAACGGCTGGGCCACCGGTGTCCGCCGGGCCGACAACATTCGGCGGGCCGGCACCAAGATGGTCAGCTTCGATCGGGTCAAGAAGCTGGTCAAGGTCGCCCCGATCGCAGCCTGGACCGATGAGGACGTCGCGGCCTACATCGATGACCACGGTCTGATCAGCAATCCGCTGCTGGCTGATGGTTATCCTTCGATCGGCTGCGAGCCCTGCACCAGTCGTCCGATCGACGGCACCGATCCGCGCAGCGGTCGATGGGCCGGTCGTGGCAAGACCGAATGTGGGATCCAGCTGTGACCGAGACCGTCGACAGAGAGTTTGCCGATCCCATGACCCAGCCGGCCGAGACCCAGCCCGCCGAAGCACAGCAGGGGGCCGACGCGGCCCTGTCCACGGGCCTGTCCCGCCCGTCCAATCCGGTGCGGACCGACGTCAGTGGCGCCACGTTGTGGTTCACCGGGCTGCCGTCTGCGGGCAAGTCGACGATTGCGCATGCGCTGGCCGACGACCTGCGTGAGGCGGGCGTCGAGGTGCACGTACTGGACGGCGACGACGTCCGTCCGTACCTGTCCAAGGGCCTGGGCTTCAGCCGCGAGGATCGCATCACCAACGTGACCCGGATCGGGTACGTCGCCCGACTGTTGTCCTCGCACGGCGTGCTCACCCTGGTTCCGGTGATCGCGCCGTACGCCGAGGCCCGGGCCGCCGTCCGTGCCGACCACGCCGACAACGGTGTGCCGTTCGCCGAAGTCTTCGTCTCCACCAGTCTCGAGGTCACCGAACAGCGGGATGTGAAGGGCCTGTACGCAAAGGCACGCCGCGGCGAGATCCGCGGCATGACCGGCATCGACGACCCGTACGAAGAACCCACCAGCGCCGAGCTCGTGGTCGACACCTCCGAGGTGCCCCTTGAGGCCTCGGTCGAACTGACCAAGGCGCTGGCATCGGCTCTCCTGGGCAGGGATCTGCCATGAGAGCCAGCGTGAGAAAGGACGCATAAATGACCGCGCCGTCCCTGATATTGCTGGGTCGTGGTGGCGCCGAGCCGCGAGTGGCCCAAGTCAGCCAGGCCCTCCGGGTCGGGCTCACGGAGCTCCGGCCGGAGCTCGATGTCCATGCCGCGTTCATGGACAACCCACCGACTGCACTGAACGTGATCAACAAGCTCACCCAGCGTGGTGTCACCGAGATCGTGCTGACTCCGTTGGGAATTGCCGACGCGTTCAGCAACGGAGATGATCTTGGTTCGATGCTGACCGCGATCCGTGCGGCGCACCCCGGACTGCAGGTCGTGGCCTCGAAACCGATCGGTCCCGACCCGCACCTGTTGTCGGTGGTCGACCGACGGCTTCGTACGGCACTGCGGGACCGCCGGGTGACCGAGCTGGACGGACTGGTGTTCCTCTCCGACGCCGGCCAGGACGTACGCAGTCACGCCATCGTGGCCCGTCGTGCTCGCGCCTGGGCGAACCGTCACAATCTGCCGTCGGTCACCGCATTCGGAGCCGACCACGGACCGACCGCCGCCGAGGCGGTACGGACGATGAAGGCGCAGGGACGTCGGCACGTCGCCGTCGGCAGTTGGTACCTGAGCCCGACCGAGGACTACCGGCTTCAGGCCCAGCTCGCCTACGACGCCGGCGCTACCGCGGTGTCCGCGCCGTTGGGTGCCGAGCCGGAACTGCTGCAGGCGATCATCAGCCGGTACGTGGTGTCGGCGATGGACCTGGTCGATCTGGAATCGCTCTTCGCCGACCAGCGCCCGCAACTGGCCGTCGTCGGCGCCTGATCCTTCCGACTGCGTGAGTGAACCAGCGAGTCCGCTGTGCCGTTTTCCAACCATGGTTGCCAAACGGAGCGTTCGGAGCAGGCAGCTGCGGGCGTTTTCCAGCCGCGGTCGAGAAACGTACGGCTTGACCGCCGACCGGTACTCCGACGGCTGGATTGTTGATCTCGGCCGTGGTCGGGAAACCGCCCGACCGGGCTGTCGATCCTCGCGGCGTCCGGAGTGGGTCGAGATCGACGTCCCACTAGGGTCAATGTCGTGACCACCAGCTACCGCATGCTCGCCAGCACCGGCCGGTTCCCCGATCCGATCACGGACGAGGAGCTGTCCGAGCTCTACCGGCACCCCGACCCTGGGGACCGTGCCTGGGTGCGGACCAACTTCGTCAGCACCCTGGACGGCGCGGCCCAGGGTCCGGATGGTCGGTCGGGCAGCATCAACACCGCCAGCGACCGGCTGGTGTTCGCCCTGCAACGCGCACACGCGGACGTGATCTTGATCGGCGCGGGAACCGCCAGGGCCGAGCGGTACCGCGCTGTTGATCTTCAACCGTGGCAACTCGACCTGCGTGCTCAGTTGGGGATGGCCCCGTACCCCACGCTGGCGATCGTCTCCCGCAGTCGCGACCTGCCCGATGATCTTGCCCAGC
>DATCVL010000471.1:0-1949 GCA_036566865.1 Microlunatus sp. | reverse complement strand
AGGGATGCTGAAGTCGAGTCCGGCGAACACCCGGAACCCGCCGTTGCCGAGATCCAGGCCGTTGGCGACGACGAGATCTGCCTTCGCATTGCGGTTGTCGGGCTGTTGATCATCGGCGACTGGTGCGCGCTGCTCTTCGAGCCTGGCTTCGGCAGCCCGGTTGCCGGGCGGTGTCGGTGCACTCGTCGGGGTCAGGTCGCGATCGGTCTCGGTCATCGCAGCACTCCCCGGATCGCGGTCTGCAGGGTTTCCTTGATCAACTCCGCCGGCATCGCCTGCGGTGAGACCGCGTGCTCGATCGCCAGCGATTGGGCCAGGGTCAGCAACAGTGTCGCGTCGGCGGCATCGAACTCCAGGTCCAACTCGAGTTCGACGGCACGGGATCGCAGATCGCTCAGCAGTCGGTCGCGCTGACTCTCCCGCATCGCGCCGTACACCTCGGCCAACTCCGGGTCGCCGCTGGCCAGCGTACGGAACTCCGCCAGCAAGCTGTGGGTCGGCTCGTGCTGGACGATCTGATCGGTCAGATCGGCCGCCAGGGCGGCGATGCCATCGGGATCCCGGACCGCTGCGACGAGCCGGTCCGAGGACGCCAGCACGGCATCGGTGGCCGCGCCGGTCTGCTCGTTGATCACCTCGGTGAAGAGGTCGGTCTTGCCACCGAAGTTGGAGTAGACGGCGCCCTTGGAGAAGCCCGCACGCGCTGCGACCTCGCCGAGGTTGGTGCGTTGATACCCGTTACGGAGGAAGGAGTCCCGCGCGGCGGCGACGATCCGGGCTCTGACATCGGCCCGTTTCGGTCGTACGGAGGCGGCGGGAGGTCGGAGGTTCGCCATCAGCGTGCCCGTTCTGTTTCGACCCGAGGAGGTTTCGGTACCCACGGTACTCGATACCCAGAGTTTTCAACAACCGTGCCCGCTCCGAGCTGCCGGTAGAGGGGTAGCCGGCCGTCAGCCGCCGCCTCGGTGTCAGCGCGGGGTATCCCGGCGTCGGGCGGCGTAACTGTCGATCTCGGCCAGGAGGCGGCGTCGGGTGTCGGCCGGGGCGAAGGACTGCCGGACCGCGGTACGGGCGAGTTCGGCGACACCATCGTGATCGAGACCGAGCAAGCCGGCGGCGATCTCGTACTCCCGATTCAGGGTGGTGCCGAACATCGGCGGGTCGTCGCTGTTGATCGTCACGGTGACCCCGGCCTCGACCATCCGGGGCAGCGGGTGGTCGGCCAATTCGGGCACCGCGCCGGTGGACACATTCGAGGTCGGGCAGACCTCGAGGCAGATCCCGGTCTCGGCCAGCCTTGCCAACAGCCGTTGATCCTGGGCGGCTGAGGTGCCGTGGCCGATCCGCTCCGCGCCGAGCTGGTCCAGCGCGTCGACGATGGTCTGCGGACCGGTGGTCTCACCGGCATGCGGCAGGCTGTGCAAGCCGGCCGCCCGGGCCCGATCGAAGTACGGTTTGAACTGCGGTCGGGGGACGCCGATCTCCGGCCCGCCCAGACCGAAGCCGATCAACCCCGGACTACCAAGATCAACAGCGATGTCGCAGGTCGTCTCGGCCGCCGGAATCCCTGACTCGCCGGGGATGTCGAAGATCCACTGCAGCTCGATGCCATGATCACGACGGGCTCCTGTCCGGGCATCGTCGATGGCTTCCAGGAACGCTTCGGGAGCGATCCCGCGGAGCACCGAGGTGTACGGAGTCACCGTCAGCTCGGCGTACCGGACGCCCTGTTGGGCCAGTTCGCCGGCAACCTCGTACGTCAACAACCTGACATCTTCGGCGTCGCGGATCAGGTCCACCACCGACAGGTAGACCCGGATGAAGTCGGCGAAGTCGGTGAAGGTGAAGTAGTCGATCAAGGTGTCGAGGTCGGCGGGTACGCCGGCCTCGGGATGGCGCTCGGCCAGTTCGGTCACGATCCGTGGCGAGGCGGAGCCGACCTGGTGGAC
>DATCVL010000470.1:0-11815 GCA_036566865.1 Microlunatus sp. | reverse complement strand
GCGGGCTCGGCCGAGGTCTGTCCCGAGGTCTGCGGACCGGTCGCGTCCGGAGCAAGCACCATGATCCCGGCATGATCATCTCCGAGGCCGAGTTCGCGCTCGGAACAGATCATCCCGTCGCTGACGTGCCCGTAGGTCTTGCGGGAGGCGATCTTGAAACCACCCGGCAACTCGGCGCCGGGCAGTGCGACCACGACAAGGTCACCCTGGGCGAAGTTCTTGGCGCCACAGATGATTCCACGGCCGGGAGCCTCGAAATCGGTCGGCGTGCCGCCGTCGTTGTGAGCACCGACATCGACCCGGCACCAGCGGACGGTCTTGCCGTTGGAGTGGGTCTCCTCGCTGAATTCCTCGACCCGGCCGATCACCAGCGGCCCGGTGACGTCGGAGCCGATCGCATCGACCGTCTCGACCTCCAGGCCGACTCGGATCAACGCATCCGAGATCTCCTGCGCAGCAACGCTCTGTGGCACTGCGGCGTACTCACGCAGCCAGCTCAAACCGACCCTCATCGTGCACCTCCGACCAGCGACCGGCTGAACCGGACATCACCCTGCACGGTGTCGCGCAGATCCGACAGGTTGTTGCGGAACATCAAGGTCCGATCGACCCCCATGCCGAAGGCAAACCCGGAGTAGACCGAACTGTCCACACCGCAGGCTTCCAGGACGCGCGGGTTGACCACGCCACAACCTCCCCATTCGATCCAGCCCTCGCTCTTGCACATCCGGCACGGGTGCTCCGGATCGCCGACCGAGGTGCCGTGACAGACGAAACACTGAAGATCAACTTCGGCTGACGGTTCGGTGAACGGGAAGTAGGACGGTCGCCAGCGCAATGTCATCTCGTCGCCGAACAGCCGACGGGCGAACTGCTCCAGGGTGCCGCGCAGATGGCCGAAGGTGATGCCCTTGTCGACCGCCAGACCCTCGATCTGGTTGAACACCGGCAGGTGGGTGGCGTCATATTCGTCGGCCCGGTAGACCCGGCCCGGGCACACCACGTACACCGGCAACTCGCGATCCAGCAGTGATCGCGCCTGCACCGGCGAGGTGTGGGTGCGCAGCACCCGATTGCTCTGGGGCGGGTCGACGAACAGGGTGTCCTGCATGGTCCGCGCCGGGTGATCGGGGATGAAGTTGAGGGCGTCGAAGTTCAGCCACTCCGCCTCCAACTCCGGACCCTCGGCAATCTCCCAACCCATCGCAACGAAGATGTCGCTCATCAGATCGGTGACACCGGCGATCGGATGGATGGCGCCCTGCGGCACCAGCTCCGTCGGCAGGGTCACATCGACGGTCTCCTCGGCCAACTGGCGTTCCAGTTCGGCTGCCGAGATCTCCGTCTCGCGGGCCTTCAGGGCCTGATTGACCCGGCCCCGGGCCTGGCCCATCCGTTTGCCCACCTCGCGCTTGGCCTCGGGCGGCAGCGCACCGATCTCCCGATTGGCCAGGGCCAGCGGGGAGCGATCGCCCGAGTACGCGATCCGGGCCTGCTTGAGCTCGGCGACCGTGGTCGCCTCGCTAAACGCCTGCAGCGCCTCGGCAACCATGGCCTCGACGTTTTCTGCGCTCAGCGTCGCGACCTGGACAGGGTCGTAGCTCTTGTTCGGCCCGGACATCGGACTCCTTCATCGGATCAGCGGAGTTGCGCGCCCTCGGTCCGAGGGTGCCGCGCCTGCACAGTCTAGAAAGGTTGCCCTGCCGCCGACCAATCGGTTCACCGCGGAGCCACAACCGGGACGGGTCACCCCGTCTGGCCGGCCCCGCCGGGACCCGACATGATGGTGCCCCATGACGACGATCGAACCTGGCAGCACCATCATCTTCTTCGGCGACAGCATCACCGACGCGGGCCGTCGCGAAGACCCGGATCAGCTCGGCAGCGGCTACGTCCGACTGCTCGCCGCCGAGCTGGCCGACGCCCGCGTCCTGAACGCCGGCATCGGCGGCAACCGGGTGGTCGACCTGCAGCGCCGGCTGGACGACGACGTACTCGCGTTCGGCCCGGACCTGGTCTCGATCATGATCGGGATCAACGACACCTGGCGCCGCTTCGACTCCGATGACCGCACCAGCACCGAGGCGTACGAGGCCGGTTACCGCGACGTGCTGACCCGGATCCGCGACGCCGGGGCATCGGCTGTCCTGTTGGAGCCGTTCGTGCTGCCGGTCACCGATGAGCAGGCCGGCGCCTGGCGGGAGGATCTGGAGCCGCGGATCGAGGCGGTGCACCGGCTGGCTGCCGAGTTCGGTGCAGCGGTGGTGCCGCTCGATGTCGAGCTGAACAAGCTCGCCGCCGAGCACGGCAGTTCGGCTCTGGCCGGCGACGGTGTGCATCCGACCGAGCGCGGCCACGCGGAGATCGCCCGGCTGTGGCTGGACACGGTGGCCGGCTGAATCGTCCTGCTACGGATCCGGCCGCCTCGGCTTCGGACGCGGACTATGCCCGCTGGGCGAAGGCGGAGGCGTACAGACAGACGGCGGCAGCCGTGCTCAGGTTGAGGCTCTCGGCCCGGCCGTAGACGGGTACGGCGACTGCCCGGTCGGCCAACCCGAGTTGATCTTCGTCCAGGCCATGAGCCTCGTTCCCCATCAGCCACACGGTGGGCCGGGCCAAGTCCCCGGCCCGGGCCAGTTGATCAAGGTCGGCATCGCCGCCGCCGGCCGCGGCCAGCACCTGGAGTCCGCGGTCCCGGCAACGGGACACCGCCGCGGGCAAATCGGCGTCCACGACGATCGGCAGATGGAAGATGCTGCCGGTGCTCGCCCGTACGGTCTTGGGGTTGTAGAGATCCACCGACGCGTGGGACAAGATCACCGCGTCCGCACCGGCGGCGTCGGCACAGCGGATCACGGTCCCGGCATTGCCCGGATCACGGATCTCGGCGCAGCAGACGATCAGCCGCGGCTGATCGGCCAGAGCGGTGTCCAACGATACGTCGACCGTACGGCAGAGTGCCACGATCCCTTGCGGGGTTGACGAATCGGTGAGCGAGGCAAGATCAGCTTCGGTCACTCCGACGCCCGGGGCGGAGGCATCGATCCGACCGTCGATCAGCTCCGGGTGGCGCTCCGCTGCCCGGTCCGTACACAAGATCAACTCCGCGGCACCGGCGGCCAGCGCCTCCCGTACTGCCTGCGGCCCCTCGGCCAGGAAACGGCCCCGCGCCGTGCGTTCCTTACGGCGTAACAAACGCCGAGCCGACCGCAACTGCCCCTGTGATACGGACGGCAGTGCGGTCGGCTCGGCGTTGTTCAAGATCAGGACAGCAGCAGATCAGGCCGCGGCAGCGGACTTGCTGTTCTCCTTGGCCACCTTGACCAAGGCGGCGAACGCGGCCTGATCGGTGACGGCCAGGTCGGCAAGGATCTTGCGGTCGACCTCGACACCGGCGTTGTGCAGGCCGGCGATGAAACGGTTGTAGGTCATGCCCTCGGCGCGGACCGCGGCGTTGATGCGCTGGATCCACAGCTTGCGGAATTCACCCTTCCGGGCGCGACGATCCCGGTAGGAGTAGGTGAAGGAGTGGGTGACCTGCTCCTTGGCCTTGCGGTACAGCCGGGAGCGCTGACCCCGGTAACCGGAGGCCTGTTCCAGGACCTCGCGGCGCTTCTTGTGCGCGTTGACGGAACGCTTCACGCGTGCCATGACATTTCTCCTTTGGTTCTAGCTCGGGTACTGCTGGAGGGTCCGGGTTCCCGCCCGATCAGCCGATCGGCCGACAACCCTTGGCACGCCCTACTTGCGGAGCAGCTTCTTGATCTTCTTGGCATCGCCGCCCTCGAGGGTGCCGAAGGCGTCGACGCGGCGCAGTCGCTTGCTCGGCTTGTGCTCGTTCAGGTGGGTCTTCCCCGCCTTGCGGTGCACGACCTTGCCCGAGCCCGTCGTCCGGAAGCGCTTCTTCGCACCGGAGTGCGTCTTCATCTTCGGCATGGCGATGCCGCTCCTTACCTCATCGGGCCGAAACGGCCCTTACCCGTCGAATTCCCCTCGCCCGGTCGGACGAAGTTCATTCCTCTGCTCTTCGCTCTCGCGCTATCTGTGAGTCGGGCTGTTGCCCCGACGTCGCTGTTCGGGGCGCAACCCTGCACCGGCGCTGACGGGTGACTCAATTCCTCAGCGCTGTGTTGTGAACCGTGCTGGCTGGAAGCTCAGATCTGGTCCGGGTCGAACCCGGCCAGGGTTTCCTTCTTCCGGATGGTCGGCTTGTCCCGTTCCTCCTCGGCAAGTGCCTCGGCGTCACCGTCCGACGTCACCGAGCCGCCGCGTTCGGCCTTCAGGGCGGACCGGTTCTTGTGCGGTCCGAGCACCATCAGCATGTTGCGGCCGTCCTGCTTCGGCGAGGACTCGATGAATCCGAATTCCTCGACGTCGGTGGCCAACCGCTGCAGCAGGTTGTAGCCGAGCTCCGGACGGGACTGCTCCCGGCCCCGGAACATGATGGTGATCTTGACCTTGTCGCCTTCCTTCAGGAACCGGACCACGTGACCCTTCTTGGTCTCGTAGTCGTGCGCGTCGATCTTGGGACGAAGCTTCATCTCCTTGATCACGGTGTTGGTCTGGTTCCGCCGGGACTCACGAGCCTTCTGCGCGTTCTCGTACTTGAACTTGCCGTAGTCCATGAGTTTGGCGACCGGCGGCCGCGCCATCGGCGCGACCTCGACCAGATCGAGCTCCGCTTCGCGGGCCAGCCGCAGTGCGTCCTCGATCCGGACGATCCCGACCTGCTCGCCGGCAGGTCCTACCAGGCGAACTTCGGGGATGCGAATGCGTTCATTGATTCGCGGTTCGGTTGCGATTGTTCCTCCAGATTGTCCAGTGACAGATGTCGGTTCGTTCGGTGCCGACCGATCCCGCGAGGCGCATCGCGAACAGTGCCCGAACATGACGAAAGGGCCCCGCACGAGGCGAAGACCCTTTGGCAACAGACAACGGGCCGTCGAACTGACGTCGACGGATCAGCTCAGCTGAACCGCTGTCCGGGACCAACCCGACAACTGTCGAAACCGACGCCGTACGGGTGGGAGATCGGGTCTCCGCTTGCAGACTCGATGACGAATCACCGAATCGGTCGCAGTGAGTCTAACATCTCCCGGCCGAGATCCATTCCTCAGCGGTTGCACAGGCTCATCCGGCCGTTCCGGCGTCCTTCGGGTCAGCCACCGAATCCGGCCGGCCCGGGTCCGCATCCTCGGTTCCGGCCGGCATCGCCCAGCCGAACTGGCCGCCGCCGACCTCGACCAGACGGTGGCCGGCGGCGAGGTGTTCCAGCACCTCGCCGTCCAGTGCCAGCGGGTTCGGGCCGTCGACGTCGACCAGGAGCGCGGCGGCGCCCTCCTGACGAGCCGAGGCCGCGGCAACATCGAGGGTGACCGGGACCGGCCTGGCTTCGGCGTTCCAATCGGTCAGCGAATCCATCCCGGTGAATGCGACCATCGCCCGGCGGCCGTCGGCGGCCTGCAACAGCACCACCGCCATCTCGGCTTCCTTGTCGGTGGCCAGCCCGGAGACCGTCTGGCCGGCGACGGTGTTGGTCGCGACCACCGGCACCAGCAGTCGTACCGTGCACAACTCAGCGACCGCGCGCAGGTAGTCGGCCAGGTTGCCCGAGCCGGCAGCCGCCAACCGAGCCCGGGCTCGGGGGTCTGCCTGCCCGTCGTCGCCGGGGAAAGGGGTGTCGGCTAGGGTTCGCTGATGGATCATCGTCGCCTCACCCTATGTGATCGCCGACGACCTGGTATGAGCGCGTCGGTCGAGAGTCGTACGCGGCCGGTCCAGCTTTGAGGGCTGGCTGGGGGCTGTCACTGATCGGCCTCGGCTTTGTCCCTGTGGCAGCCTGGAGGGCATGCCTCAAGCTGACACCGTGCTCCTGCCGATCTGCGTGGCCATTGCCCTGATCGGCGTGATTCTGGCTGGCCTCGCCTGGCGGCGCGGCAGCAAAGGCAGGGTGCTGCAGGCAGCTGCCCTGGCCATCATCCCCTTCGGTCTCTATCTGACCGGATTCCTACGCGTGCTCTGGGACGCGGTCGTCGACATGATCCGATGGGCGTTCCGACTGGTGTTCTCCCCCACCCTGTGGATCGGATTCGCGCTGATCGCCTTCTGCGTCGCCCTCTTCGTCGTCGGCGTGATGATCCGTCGGCTCTCCGGTGACACCAAGCCGAAACAGAAGAAGTCGGTGAAGTCCGGTGGGGATTCGGGCAAGCCCCCGGTCGGCAGTGGCTCCGGTAAGAAGCCGACGCAGGAGGATCCGGAGATGGCGGAGATCGAGGCATTACTCAAGTCCCGCGGGATCGAGTGATCACAGCGGCAAGAAGGGCCGACCCGTTCGCGGGTCGGCCCTTTCTCGTTGTCGTGATCTTGCGTTCGTGATCTTGGTCCGGATCCCGGACGCGGCGTGCTCAGGCCGAGTCGGCGCTACCGGCGCGCGCGTACAGCTCGCGCAGTTCGGCCACCGCTCTGAGGGCCCGATCACCGTCGGTGCGCTGGATCCCCAACACCAGTTGCCGGTGCGGGTCGTCACGATCCCCGGTCAACAAGGTCGGCCACGGATCGCCCTGCCGGTACAACACGCCGTGTACCTGCTGCCAGGCCAGCCGGTGTGTACGGATCCCGTTCCGCAGCACGACACCCTGCTGATCGGCGCGCACCACGCTCAGGGCCGCCATCGCGATCACCGCAAGGATCGCCGCCAGGAACACCAGCAGAGTGATGATCTGGAACGGGGTGAACTGCTGGCGCAGATGGATCGGCAGCGCGAACCAGCCGAAGATCGTCACCAGCACCAACGCGGAAGCGAAGACGCCACCGACGATCCGCAGCTTGCGCGGATAACAGACCATGATCAATTCCGCGCCGGTCAGAGTCGACTGGCGGCGATGTCGGTGACCAGGATGGCGCGGGCGCCGGACTCCCACAGATCGTCCATCACCTGCTGGGCCTGCCTCCGACGAACCATCGAGCGGACCGCGAACCAGCCCTCCCGAGACAGCGGTGACACGGTCGGCGCCTCGAAGCCCGGTGTGAGTGCGCAGGCCTGCTCCAGATGATCTTGGTCGACGTCGTAGTCCATCATCACGTAGGTGCGGGCGATCAGCACCCCGTTCAGGCGGCGTACCAGGGTCTCGAATCCGGCCGGGATCTCGGTCCGGCCGGCCGGCTGGATCAAGATCGCCTCGGAGGTCAGGATCGGGTCGCCGAACACCTCCAGGCCGGCCTGCCGCAGTGTCGTACCGGTCTCCACCACATCGGCGATGACATCCGCGACACCCAGCCGGATGGCGACCTCGACGGCCCCGTCGAGGTGGATCAGCCGTGGCTTGATGCCGCGCTCGGCGAGGTGTTGTTCGACCAGCCGCGGATAGGAGGTGGCGAGCCGGACACCGTCGAGTTGATCTTCGGTGAGTCCGCTGCCGACCGGAGCGGCGAACCGGAACCGACTGCCGGCGAACCCGAGCGACAGCACCTCGTCGGCCGCGGCCCCGGATTCGATCAGCATGTCCCGGCCGGTGATGCCGACGTCAACAGTGCCCTCGCCGACGTAGGTGGCGATGTCGTTGGGACGGAGGTAGAAGAACTCGAAGCCGGCCTCGCCGTCGAGATGGACCAATTGCTTGGATTCGGAACGCTGGCTGTAGCCGGCCTCGCGCAGGATGGAGGCGGCTCCCTCGGACAGGCTCCCCTTGTTGGGTACGGCGATCCGTAGCGGCTGGGGTTCGGAGGTCACGTGGCTTCCTTCATCGATCTGTCAGCCGCATCGTCTCCGTGCAGTCGCACCGGTGGCAACCGGTGCGGCTGCACCCGGACGGTGCGGCTGCGGGTGAGCTGGTGGCAGGGTCGGGGCCGATCGGTCTACAGATGTCGGTAGACGTCGGTCAGGTCCAGATCCAGCGCCAGCATCATCACCTGAAGATGGTAGAGCAGCTGGCTGATCTCTTCGGCCGCCGCGTCCTTGCCCTCATGCTCGGCGGCCATCCACACCTCGGCGGCCTCCTCGACGATCTTCTTGCCGATGTCGTGTACGCCGCCGTCCAGCCTGGCAACGGTGCCCGAGCCGGGCTCACGCAGCCGAGCCTTCTCGGTCAGTTCGGCGAAGAGGTCGTCGAAGGTCTTGGTCCCGGTCACGCGGACAGCGTAGTGCCGGCCCCGTGTCCCTTCTCAACCGACGTCGGTGGCTGAGTCCGCTGCTCGCGCTGGATCTTCCACCAGGACAGGAATCCGGCCACCACCACGCCGGCGTAGACGATGTACATGATCGCCGACGGGTAGAGCTGAGCTTGGAACAGCAGCGGTACGCCGACCGCGTCGACCGCGATCCAGATCAGCCAGAATTCGGTCCACCCGCGCGCCATCCCGTACGTGGCCAGGATCGAGCCGGTCAGGATCCAGGCGTCGCTGGCCGGGCCCCAGGAATGCAGCGACTTCAACGCGAAGTAGAAGATCACCCAGAGCACCACGGCACCGATGACCAACTGCAGTCGCTCGAACTTGTTGGCCCAGCGGGGATTGACGGCGGCGCCGTCGGAGAACTGCGAGTGCCGGAAGCGATACCACTTCACCCAGCCGTACACGCTGACGATGAGGAAGAAGACCTGCCGTCCGGCCTGTCCCCACAGGTTCAGATCCTGGGGCGTGTTGAAGGTGGCGCCGAGGAAGACGGTGAACAGGATGATGTTGCCGACAATGCCGATCGGCCAGGCCGCGACCTTGCGGTACATGCCCAGCAGCGCACTGGCCACACCGAATCCGTTGCCGATGATCTCGCGCCACAGGATGCCGGGGCCGATGTCGATCTTGGCGTTCACCAACTGCGTCAGCAGTTCGGAGAAGTTCACTTCCGCTTCCTTCCGGTCCGCCCACACGCAGACCGGGGTACGAGGTCTGCGAGTACGGATCGTGGCGCTGTGATGGCGTCACGACGTACGGCAGACCCGCGGTTCCTCCCATCCGGACTTTAACCGTCGGTCGTGGAATTCCACCACATCAACCGAACCCGACCTATCGGTCGGACCCGGGTCGCGGACTGTTACCGCCGGTTCGGACTTTCACCGACCCCGGAACCACATGCGAGTCTCAAACTCGTCGCTTCATTGTGCACCAACGTGCACGAAGATCGACAACCGCGCCCGCCGCTGCACTATTCCCGAAGCGGCCAGGTCGCCCGCGGGTCGTGCGTGAGCCTCCAGGGAGCGACCGCAGAGAGATCAGAGCCGAATGCCCAGCAGGGAATCCACGGCCTCGGCTACCTGAGCGGGAGCCTCGGCGTCGTCGCCGTCGACGGCCAGCGAGGCTCCGGCCCAGGCGTCGACGGCGGCCACGGCCGTCGCGGCATCAAGATCGTCATTCAGCGCGGCCCGGATCTGAGCGATCACGTCGCCGGCACCGAGCCCGGCCTCCTGCCGTACGGCCAGACGCCAGCGATCCAGCCGCTGCTCGGCGGCGAGGAGCAGGTCATCGGTCCAGGACCAGTCGTCCCGGTAGCGGTTGACCAGCAGTGCCAACCGGATCGCCATCGGGTCGATGCCGGACTCGCGGAGGGTGGAGACCAGCACCAGATTTCCCTTGGACTTCGACATCTTCTCGCCGTCCAGCCCGACCATGCCGCCATGCACGTAGGCCCGAGCGAACGGCTTGCCGGTGGCGACCCTGGCCTCGGCCGCGCACATCTGGTGATGCGGGAAGATCAGGTCGCTGCCGCCGCCCTGTACGTCGAAGTCGGTGCCCAGGTATTCCAGCGCGATCGCGGTGCACTCGATGTGCCAACCCGGCCGACCGCGGCCGAAGGGACTGTCCCAGGCCGGTTCGCCCGGCCGTGCCTGCCGCCAGACCAGACAGTCCAGCGGATCCTCCTTGCCCGGCCGGTCGGGATCCCCACCGCGTTCGGAGAACAGCGGCATCAGTTGATCGCCGAGCAGCCGGGCCAGTTCGCCGAAGCCGGCATCGCTGTTGCGGCGGAAGTAGAGGTCCGGATACTCCGGATCGTCGATCGGATAGATCGCCCCGCGCTGCTGCAACTCGTCGATCAGGTCGATGACCAGGCCGATCGACTCGACGGCTCCCTGGTAGCGATCCGGCGGGATGACGTTCAGTGCCTCCATGTCGTCGCGGAACAGCTGGATCTCGCGGGTGGCGAGCTCGGTCCAGTCCTCGCCGGTCGCCTCGGCCCGCTCCAGCAGTGGATCGTCCACGTCGGTGATGTTCTGTACGTAGCGGACGTCCAGCCCGTTGTCCCGCCAGATCCGATTCAGCAGGTCGAAGGTGACATAGGTGTTCGCGTGTCCCATGTGGGTCGCGTCGTACGGGGTGATGCCGCACACGTACATCCTCGCGGTGCCGTGCTTGGGCCCCAGGTCAACCACGGCCTGGGCCACGGAGTCGAAGATCCGTACCTCTGCCGTACCGGCGTCGGCGGCCGGCAGATGCGGAACGAACGGGGCTTTCCAGGCCTGCATGACGGCCACCCTACCGACCTCGCGATGGCCCGGCCGCGACGGTCCAGCCTCAGAACGGCGGCCAGGGAATCGTGTGCCAGTCGTCGTCCGGGTACGGGAACCGCTCGGTGGTGAGCAGCCGCTCCGCGCGCAGCATCAGCGCTTCGATCTCGTCCTCGTCCAGCAGATCGGAGACGACCCCGATCGCGCCGTCGGCGGCCCGACGAATCCGATCCAGCTCGGGTTCGGCCAGCTGCTTGCCGGCCCAGCCCCACAACAGCGTCCGCAGCTTGTTGTCGACGTGGAAGCTGACACCATGATCAACTCCGAAGACCCGGCCGCTGCTGGCGAGGATGTGACCACCCTTGCGATCGGCGTTGTTGATCACCGCGTCGAAGACCGCCAGCATCCGTAGCCGTGGGTCGTCGGCGTGCACCACCGCGATCGGGCTGTCATCGGCCGCGTACCCCTCGACGACGGGGAACCAGCCCTGCTCCGGCACCTTGTCGATCGGCACCAGATCGACCAGTTGATCAACTTCGGCGGGCTCCGAATCCACCCACAGCTGCAGTGATCCCAGGCCGAACGGACCGTCCACCAACGTAGTCACCGGAACGACGTCGAAGCCGGCCAATCGGGAGATCCGGTAGGCCGCGACCTCGCGCAGGCCCAACGTGTGCTCGGGAAAGTCCCACAGCGGCCGCTCCCCCTTGATCGGCTTGTAGACCCCCTGCAACACGGCGTGATGATCATCGGTGCTGGTGATCTTGGCCAGGAAGGTCTGGTTGGAGGCCTGCCGGATCCGGCCGACGATCTCCATCTCACCGTCGAACGGTTCGGTGTTCAGGGCCGGGTGGTCAAGGTGCGCAGATGCCACCAGTTGTTGATCTTGTGCCTCCGGGCGTTCCGGGCCGTGGTCAGAAGAGCGGTCGGCGATATCCATTGGCCCTCGGGCAGATATGGCCATCCGCGTCGATGGGCTGCAGGCAGAACGGACAGACCGGGCGACCGGCAGCGACCAGGGCCTGTGCGCGGGCGATGAAATCGCGGGCGTAGGCAGGGCTGATCTTGACCACGATCATCTCGTCGGCATCGATCTCCTCGTCGGCCTGCGGCAGCGCCGGCGGGTCGTCGGTCTCGGCGACCTCGGCTTCCTCGCCGGCGTCTACGTTGGAGAAGAGTTCGATCACGACCTTGTTCACCGACGGGTCCCAGGCGATCGTCATGGTGCCGACCCGGAAGTCCTCACTGATCGGGGCGTCCAGCGGCGAGATGTCGGTGGCCTGATCGACCGGGGGCGGCACGGCGGCCTGGCCGCTGCTGCGCCGGCGGACCTCCTCGAGAACCCGCTCCAAGTGCTCGGCGAGCACCGAGACCTGCTG
>DATCVL010000469.1:0-11236 GCA_036566865.1 Microlunatus sp. | reverse complement strand
CAGATCTTGAGTCGGTGTTCCTCGAGCTCACCGCCGATGATCATCTCGGGGCCGGTGAACCTTCCTCCGGTGCTGTTGATCAACAACGGGCTCAGCCACAACCACGGCGTTCGCGGGAGGACCGGCGATGATCAACTTGCTGGCAGCCGAGATCGACCGGCTTCGCAGCCGTCGGGTGTTCTTGATCGGTATGGCTGTGCTCTTCCTCGCCCTGGCAGGTTTCCAGGTCGCGGTCGGCTTCTCCGTCAAGCAACCATCGACCGCGGAGATCGCCACCGCCCGGACGCAGTTCCAACAAGCGCAGCAGGAGTACGAGGCCAACAAGGACGACTACGCGCAGGAGCAGAAGGAGTGCGAGCGGCAGGCCGGTGCCGATGGCGCCGAGGCGTGCGCCTACCCAGCGCCGAGCTGGGACGACTTCCGGCCCAGGCCGGAGACGTTTGCCGGCATGGCCGGCGTCGGGGTGACGATCAGCATCGTGCTGCCGGCGTTGGCGTTCTTGATCATCGGTGCCTCCAGCATCGGCGCCGAGTACGGCAGCGGCGCGATCGCCAACTGGCTCAGCTTCATCCCGGACCGGTTGAAGGTCTTCGCCAGCAAGCTGGTTACCCTGCTGCTGACCGCCGCAGTCGTCACGGCCGCGGCAACCGCATTGACCCTGGCCAGCACGGCAGTGCTGGTCAAGATCAACTCCGGCGCGGTCGGCAAGACCGGCGACCTGATCGCCGAGGGTGGCCGCGGCCTGATGATCGTCACCTTCGCCGCCACCGCCGGATTCGCGCTCGCGCTGATCTTCCGGCACACCATCGCCGCGCTCGGCGTGGTCCTGGGCTATCTGGTGGTCGACTTCGTGCTGTCGATCTTGATGAGCTCGATCGAGTCGATGCAGAAGATCAAACCTTGGCTGCTGGAGAACAACGCCGCCGCGGTGTTGCAGCACGGCTACACCTACTACGACAACCGCCAGCAGGTGAGCTCCGACGGCATCAACTACGTCCAGATCGAGCGGCATCTGTCCTTCGGCCACGGCCTGATCTATCTGGCCGTGATCTTCGTGGTCGCGGTGCTGTTGTCGGCGCTGATCTTCCGCCGCCGGGACGTCACCTGATCATCGACGCCCCGGCGACGCCGGCCTCACCAGGAGCCGGGCAGCTGATGGGTGGTGACGTTGATCCGGTTGTACAGGTTGGCGGTGGCGATCCAGACCACCAGTCCGGCCAGTTCCTTGTCACCGAAGTGCTGAGCTGCCGCGTCCCAGACCGCATCCGGCACCGGGTCGGACCGGTCGGCCATCCTGGTCATGTGCTCGGCGAGATCGAGTGCAGAGCGTTCGGCGTCGGAGAAGATGACGGCCTCACGCCAGGCGGCGAGCTGGATCAGCTGGGAGTCGGTCAGGCCGGTGTTGCGCGCGTTGCGCAGACTGAAGCCGAGGCAGGCAGCGCAACCGTTGATCTGGCTCACCCGCATGTGGGTGAGCTCCAGGATCTTGGGTTCGACGCCGTACTCCTGGGCAACCTGGCCCAGAGTCGTCAACGCCTGCATCGCTGCTTCGGGGACGAGGGTGGCGGGGTTCTTCATCCGACTCGTCGGTGCGGTCATGATGTCCTCTCGGTCACGCGAAGGCGTTTGCCTTCGTCAACACGGGTGACGGATCGACCGGACAGAATGTGACAGGAGATTTTGATCATGAGCAAAGAAGATTCGTCCGGGCCCGGGTCCGCCACCAACACGGTGGCCGACCTCTTCGAAGAGCAACGGCCGCGGTTGCGCTCGATTGCGTTTCGGATGCTGGGTTCGCACAGCGACGCCGAGGACGCCGTCCAGGAGGCCTGGCTGCGGCTGCAACGCAGCGATATCGAGGCGGTGCAGAACCTCGCCGGCTGGCTGACCACCGTGGTGTCCCGGGTCTGCCTTGATCAACTTCGGTCGCGGGGATCGCGGCGCGAGGACCTGATGGACGAGTTGCCGGCCGGCGCGGAGGGCTCCGCGGCACAGGGCCGCCCGGCGCCGACACCGGAGGATCAGTCGGTCGAGGCCGACGCGGTCGGCGCTGCTCTGCTGGTGGTGCTGGAGACGCTCAGTCCCGGCGAGCGGCTGGCCTTCGTACTTCATGATCTTTTCGGGCTGCCGTTCGACGAGATCGCGCCGATCGTCGGCAAGACACCGGCGGCCGCCCGCCAACTGGCCTCGCGAGCGCGCCGGCGGGTGCAGGGCGCGGAACCCTCCGGCGAACAGGATCGGCAACGCCAGGTGGTGACCGCGTTCCTGGCCGCATCCCGGGAAGGTGACTTCAGCCGGCTCCTGCAGTTGCTGGATCCCGAGGTCGAGTTGCGTGCGGACCCGCGTGTGGTGGTCGGTGCGAATGCCGCCGCGGCCGTCGGTGACCCCGCCCCGCTGCTGGCGGAGCAACTGCGGGGTGCCGATGCGGTGGCCCGGGTGTTCGCCGGCCGTGCCCAGGGTGCTCAGCTGGCGCTGATCGACGGAGTGCCGGGCGCCGTCTGGGCACCGGGCGGCAAGGTCCGTACGGTGTTCGCGGTGGAGATCCACGATGGCCGGATCACCCGCTTCGAGGTGATCGGCGATCCGGCCCTGCTGCGCGATCTGACGGTCACGCTGGAGTGATCAATTCGGGTACGGCTCCGGCTGGGTGCTCGGGTCACCGTCGGTGGCCGCGGCCAGCCGGGGCACTGCGATCTCGAGCAGGAACGGCAGGCTCAGCGGGGAGTTGAAGCCGAGGGCCCCGGCGAAGTCGTCGTCGTAGCCGCCCAGGTTGACGAAACGGCCGTCCTTCACCGGCGGCAGTTCCTTGATCAACTTCTGCTCCAGCACACCGTCCTCGACGCCCTCGGCGACCAGCACATCCTTGTCGAAGAGGTCCAACTTCTCCAAGCTCACCTCTCCGCCCTTCTCGGCGACGGTGAACCCCAGGTCCTGCAGCCAGCCGGTGCGATAGTCGTCGGCGCCCAGGTTGTAACTGCCCTTCTTGGACATGCCCAGCGCGAACGCCGCGGTCTTGCCCTTGAAGTCGGGGTTCGCCGAGCGGGCATCGGCGAACTGCTGCTCGACCTGGTCGACGAGTTGCTGCGCCTTCTCGGGCCGGCCGAGTGCCTTTCCGGTGGTCAACGTCTGGTCCCGCCAGGTGGTGGCGCCCATCGCCACCTCAGCGGACTGGGCAACGGTCGGCGCGATCGCCGACAGCTTCCCGTACGCGGCCCTGTCGATGTAGGAGTTGATCCCCAAGATCAAATCCGGCTCCAGTTCGGCGACCTTCTCGAAGTTGATCTCCTGCGATCCGACGGTCGGGATCTCCTTGCCCCGTACGGATTCCGGCGCCCACGGCCGATTCGGCGCGTCGTAACCGAGGAACTCCCGTACGCCGACCGGCTCGACGCCGAAGGCGAGCGCGAAGTCCTGTTCGTTGAAGCCGACGGTCAGCACTCGCTTCGGCGCCGACTCGATCACCGTCTCACCGAACTGGTGTTTGATCGTCACGGGGAATGCCGCCGCCGACGAACTCGCCGACCCGTTGGACGTCGGCTCCCCCGCCGTCTCCCCCGCTGAGGATTGGCACCCAGCCACCGCCGCCAGGCTCATGATCATGGCCAGCAGGACCGCCGCTTGCCGCAGCAGTCCCGATCTCCGTCTCGAATTCACCAGGTAAGGCTAGCCTAAACTCACCGCGGCGCCGCCGCGGGTGCAGCAGCCGATCGTTCCACCAGCCGACAAGGACGAGCGCCGGGAGCATCACGGCAGCACTGGCCGCAAACAACAGGATCGACTCGAACGTGTTCATGCCGACAGCCTCGTTCTGAGGCGGTAGGGCCCACATCGGGCAAGATCCGTATCTCTGCCACGCACTGGCGGCGTCGACGCCCCGATCTCGGCTAAGACGGGAGCTAAGGCGCCTTAGAGGGGTGGCGGCCGGTTGCGAGGCGGCGGTCACCGGGTACCTCTCGCCGGGTGAGGACACATCCGGCGCTCAGAGTAGGGTTAGGCGAGTGACGATCGCACCCGAAGGACGCAAGCTGCTGCGGCTCGAGGTACGCAACTCCGCAACGCCGATCGAGAAGAAACCGTCCTGGATCAAGACCACCGCGAAGATGGGTCCGGAGTATCGCGACCTCAAACGGCTGGTCAAGGACGAGGGCTTGCACACGGTGTGCCAGGAGGCGGGCTGCCCCAACATCTTCGAGTGCTGGGAGGATCGCGAGGCGACCTTCCTGATCGGCGGTGAGCAGTGCACCCGGCGGTGCGATTTCTGCCAGATCGCCACCGGCAAGCCGGCCGACTTCGACGCCGGAGAGCCGCTCCGGGTCGCCGAGTCGGTGCAGAAGATGGGCCTGCGGTACGCCACCGTGACCGGCGTCTGCCGGGACGACCTGGCCGACGAGGGCACCTGGCTGTACGCCGAGACGATCCGCAAGATCCACCAACTCAACCCCGGTGTCGGGGTCGAGATGTTGGCCCCCGACTTCACCGGCAACCGGGGCTACCTGGAAGAGATCTTCAGCACCCGTCCGGAGGTGTTCGCGCACAACGTCGAGACGGTGCCGCGGATCTTCAAGCGGATCCGGCCGGGCTTCCGGTACGAGCGCTCGCTGGACGTGCTGCGCTGGTCCCGAGAGGCCGACCTGGTCACCAAGACCAACCTGATCCTCGGCATGGGCGAGACCCGGACGGAGATCAGCGAGGCGATGCGGGATCTGCACGATGCCGGTGCCGAGATCCTGACCATCACTCAGTACCTGCGTCCCAGCGCGCTGCATCACCCGATCGATCGCTGGGTCACCCCGGACGAGTTCAGCGAGCTCGAGGCCGAGGCGAATGAGATCGGCTTCGCCGGCGTGATGAGCGGGCCGCTGGTGCGTTCGTCGTACCGGGCCGGAAGGCTCTATCGTGGTGCGGTCAGTCAGAGGATGAAAGTGAACTCCGATCGTGGTTAATCATGGCTAAGAAAGACAAGCCCGCCAAGGATCCCAACGACCCCGCGCAGATGGGTCGGATCCGGCAGATCGTCGTCGCCTATCAGCGCACGCATGAGTACGACAAGGCCCTGCCGTTCCTGCTGATCGGCTGCTTCGTGGTGCCGATCGCGCTCGGCGTTGTCGGTGGAATGTTGTTCCGCAGTGTGATGATCTCCACCATCATCCTGGGCGTGATGGTCGGCCTGCTGCTGGCGATGTTGATGTTGGTCCGGCGGACCAAGGCGGCCACCTACAAGCGGTACGCCGGTCAGGCCGGTTCGGCCGAGGTCGCGCTGTCGATGCTGCCGAAGAAGTGGATCTCCACCCCGGCGATCGCCGCCAACAGGCAACTCGATGCGATCCACCGCACCATCGGGCCGGGTGGCCTGATCCTGATCGGCGAGGGTGAGCCGGGTCGGTTGAAGAACCTGCTGGCCAGCGAGGCCCGCAAGCACGAGAAGGTCGCCTACGGCATCAGCGTGAAGACGATCGTGATGGGCAACAAGCCGGGCCAGGTCCCGCTGGCGAAGCTGGCCGATCACATCCGCAAGCTGCCCAAGGTGCTGGAGCCGAACCAGATCACCGAGATCAAGTCCCGGCTGAACGCCCTGGACAAGGCTCGGCCGCAGATGCCCATCCCGAAGGGACCGATGCCGACCAATCCGCGGCAGGTCCGCGGCACCAAACAGGCCATGCGAGGCCGCTGACGTCTTGATCTGCGCGGCGAATTGATCCGCGCGGCGAGGGCCCTGACCGCTCGGTCAGGAACGACCGACCAACCGCCGGATCCGTTCGGTCATCCGCGAGACCAACACCGCTCCGATCGCGCCACCCGTCAGATGCCGGGTGGCGCGATGCGCGTTCAGGACGGTCAGGGTTTCGTCGGCTCCGGCGAACCGTTCCAGTCGCGGATCGGTGGTCCGCCGTCCCTCCACCCCGTCGGCGGCCTGGTCGAAGAACGGACCACGCCCGTCGGCAGCCGAGATCAGCCCGGCCACGGCCTCGAACACCGCGTCCACCGGCAGCTGCTGGGGCGCCTCGACCCGCGGGACCGTACGCACATCGGCGGTCAGCAGCGCCAGGTCACCGATCACCCGGCAGCCTGATTCCTCGATCGCGGCCACGTACTTCTGCGCTCGAGCCAGCGCCTTCGTCGCCGCCCACTCGGGCAGCACCGGCGACGGCTCGTCCACCGCCGGGCGGCGGCACTCCTGCATCCGGGCGATCACGCCGTGCCGGATCAGATCGGTGTAGCGGCGCCAGTCGTAGCCCTGCTCGCGGACCACCGTGTTGAGCCGACGCACCAGCTCGACCTCGGCACTGGACAGCCCGCGATTGGCCGCGTAGCCGCCGACCGGCCGTGACGACATGGTGCCCCGCGGCAGATCGAGCAGGTCCTCGAAGGAGTTGATCAAGAAGTCCGGCTGCCGCTTGTCGGCGATCACCACGCTGACCCGCTCCGGACCGACGATCCGGGTCCAGCGCCGGATGATCGCGGCCTGGTCGTTGCGCTTGACGAAGGTGGGCGCATCCTTGGCGGCCCGCTTCTCGTTCAGCACGATCTTCAGCCAGCTGTCGAATGAGCGGGTCGATCCGGACTTCACGAACTGTTGCCAGTTGGTCGGCAGCAGGTCGGCGAATCCACGCAGGGTGACCGCGACCTGGAGCCGATCCCGGCCGATCTCGTCGGCGAAGCGTTCGACCTGCCGATCGGTCGACTCGCAGACGAACTCGTGGCTGATGAAGGCCCGACGCGCCGACGAGTCCTTCGACGCGGAGCGCCGCGAATCGAACTTCCGCACCTCGTCGATCAGCTGCTGCCACTTCTGCTGGCCGTGCAGGGTGGCGCCGTTGTCGCGCCAGCCGAGCGGTCGCTGCATCAGCGCCGCGACCGCATCCCGATGGTTGAATCCCTTACCTGGATAGCAAACGCCGTGTTCGAGCAGGGCGGTTCGATTGACCGCGGCACCGCGTTGCAGGGTCGTCGTCCCGGTTTTCGGCAGGCCGATGTGCAACAACCGGCTGCCGGCGGGCAGCGCGGGGTTCACCTGGCTGGGGGTCATTTGATCTTGGCCGCCAGCCTTCGGCGCAGCCCCCGGTACACCCGCCGGGCCCGGCGCCGATACGGCTTGGTCCGCTCGTCGGCGGTGGTGATACCGCGGTACGCGGCCACACCGGCCATCGTCCGATCGTCCAGATGCCGGGTGGCCCGGATCGCGTTGGCCACCTCCAGCCCGTCCGGCGACTCGATCATCTTCCGCAGTCGACCCCGGTAGGTCTTCGCGCCCTGGACGCCCTCCGGCGGCCGGTCGAAGAAGGCGCCCCGGCCGTCCTCGGCCGACAGCAGCCCGGCGATCGCCTCGTAGGCCGCGTCGGCGGGGATCTGGGTCGGCCGTTCGATCCTGCTGACGGTGCGGACCGGCGTGGTCAGCGCCGACAGGTCGCCGATCACCCGGCAGCCGGTGGCCGCCACCGCTTCGGCGTAGCTCTGCGCCTGTACCAACGCCTTCTTCGCCGCCCAGGTCGGCAGCGTCAGCAGCGGCTCGTCGGCGGCGGGGCGGCGGTTCTCCTGCATCCGGGCGATCATGCCGTGTCGCATCAGGTCGGCGTACCGGTCCCAGGTCATCCCCTGCTCCCGGAACACCTTGTTCACCCGCAGCACCAGCTCGGCCTCGGACGCGGACAGGCTGCGGTTGGCGGCGTAGCCACCGGCCGGCAGCGCGGCCAGCGTGCCCCGCGGCAGATCGAGCAGATCCTCGAAGGCGTTGGTCAACTGATCCGGCTTGCGCTTGTCGGCGATCACCACGGTGACGTTGTCGACGCCGGCGATCTTCACCCAGCGCCGGACGATCGCGGCCTGGTCGTTGCGCTTGTAGAAGGTCGGGGTGGTCTTCAGCTTCTTCCGGTCGCCCAGGATCGCCTTCAGCCAGACCGCGTACGGCTTCTGGTAGCCGGCCTTGACGTATTGCTGCCAGCTGGATCCGAGCAGATCGGCGAAACCACGCAGGGTGATCACCACGTGGGTTTTCGGGCCCAGCGCATCCAGGAACCGGCGAGCCTGCTCGTCGGTCGACTCACAGCCGAACTCGTGACTGATCAGCGATCGCTTCGCCGATGTGGTCTTGACCTCGCGCTCGATCTTGTCCCAGATACTCTTGGACGGCGTCGACTCGCTGTTCTTCCAGCCCAGCGACCGGGCCATCAGAGCGGAGACCGCTTCACGATGATTCAGCGAGTTGCCGGGGTAGCAGACGCCGTGCTCGAGCAGCTGCTCGCGATGGTAGGCCGCACTGCGTTGCAGCGTGGTCGTGCCGGTCTTCGGGATCCCGATGTGCAGCAGCGTGGTGCCCTCGGGCAGCGCTACGACCGGGCTCTCGGTGGCCGGTCCGGCCTGCGGTGCAACAGTCACAGGTGTCCCTTCGATGCAACGGTCACGGTTACTACTCCTCCAGATGGGCTGGCAAAGGGGCAGTTTACTGGTCAGCTGCTGCCGGCCTCGACCGACAACTCCAGCCAGCGGTCCTCCAACTCCGACTGCTCGGCTCGTACGGTGTTCAGCTCGGCGGAGTGCTCGGCCAGCTTGGTGTAGTCGGCGCTGTCGGCCACCATCGCGGTCTCGATCCGATCGATCTGGCCCTGCAAGCGCTGCAAACGTCGTTCCAGCGCGGCCAGTTCCTTGCCCAGTGCACGGGATCGGGCCGCCGCCGACCTCTTCGGCTGCTCCGGCTCGGGCTGCACTGCGACCGCGGTGCTCGACGCACCGTCCCGCGATGCTGCAGACAACTGCAGATATTGGTCCACGCCGCCGGGTAGATGTCGGAGCCGGTGATCGATGATCGCGTACTGCTGATCGGTGACCCGCTCCAGCAGATAACGATCATGGGTGGCGACCAGCAGCGTGCCCGGCCAGCTGTCCAGCAGATCCTCCATCGCGGCCAGCATGTCGGTGTCAAGATCATTGGTGGGCTCGTCCAGGACCAGCACGTTCGGCTCGTCCAGCAAGATCATCAACAGTTGCAGCCGACGTCGTTGGCCGCCGGACAGATCCTTGATCGGCGTTGACAGCAAGGTATTGGGGAAGCCGAGCTGTTCCAGCAGCTGTCCCGGCGTCAATTCCTTGCCGCCGGCGACGTAGCTCGATCGCTTCGTCTGCAACAGCTCCCGGACCCGGAGATGATCGACTTCGGCGAGCTCGGTCAGTTGCTGACTCAAAGTGGCGATCTTGACCGTCTTGCCCCGCTTGACCCGACCATGATCAGGATCCAGCAGGCCGGTGATCAACTTCAGCAGGGTGGTCTTGCCGGCCCCGTTGGCTCCGAGGATGCCGGACCGCTCCCCCGGTCCGATCCGCCACTCGACGTCGGTCAGTACCGGCCGGTCGTTGAAGGACAGCGAGACGTCGAGCAGATCGATCACGTCCTTGCCGAGCCGGGCGGTGGCCAACTGCTGCAGCTTGACCGAATCCCGTACCGGTGGCTCGTTCTCGATCAACTGGTTCGCGGCGTCGATCCGGAACTGTGGTTTCGAGGTCCGGGCCGGCGCGCCGCGGCGCAGCCAGGCCAGCTCCTTGCGCATCAGGTTCTGCCGTTTGGTCTCGGCCTGTGCGGCCAGCCGGTCGCGCTCGACCCGCTGCAACACGTACGCCGCGTAGCCGCCCTCGAAGATCTCGACCGTGCCGTCGTGCACCTCCCAGGTCAGCGTGCAGACCGCGTCCAGGAACCAGCGGTCGTGGGTAACCACGACCAGTGCTCCCTCGGAGGATCGCCAACGCTGGTTGAGGTGCCGGGCCAGCCAGGACACGCCCTCGATGTCGAGATGGTTGGTCGGCTCGTCCAGGAACAACACGTCCTGCTCGCCGACCAGCAGCGCAGCCAGCGCCACCCGGCGACGCTGCCCGCCGCTGAGCTCTCCGGTCCGGGTGTGCCAGTCCAGATCGCCGAGCAGCCCGCCGAGCACATCACGGATCCGCGGATCGGAGGCCCATTCGTGCTCCGGCCGGTCGCCGACCACGGCCTGCGCGATCGTGACGTCGGGGTGCAGGGTGTCGGCCTGATCGAGCATCGCGACCCTGGTGCCGCCGCGATGGATCACTTCACCGGAATCGGGCTGCAGTCGACCGGACAGGATCCGCAGCAGCGTGGACTTTCCGTCACCGTTGCGGCCGACCACGCCGATCCGGTCACCGCTGTTCACCCCGATCGTGAGGTCGTCGAAGACTTCCCGGGTCGGGAAGTCGAGACTGATCGTGCGGGCGCCCAGCAGATGAACCACCCGGACAGGGTACGGGGCGTGGCCACAGGCCGGACGACACCCGCTCGAACGCCTCAATTCCCCGACGGCAGCAGGGCCTTGAAGAGGAGTGTCGTGTCCGGGTTGCCGTACGGCACCGGCACATAATTCGGTCCGTCTGCGGCCTTGGGCACGCCCTTCCACTTCTTGCCCGAAACCTCGAGGAAGTTGCCCGACGTGTCGTACGCGACGAACGGCCGCTCCTTGACGACGATCCGCTGCACCTGCTGGCACAGCTCGGTGATGTCGTCTTCGTCCAACGACACGGCCATCTTGTCCAGCGCTTCGGAGACTTCGTCGTTGGAGAACCGGATCGCGTTGGCAGCGGCCGCCTGACCGATCGGAACGATGTCCGATTTCCGCATGCCGGCGTTTCCGGTGGCGTAGAAGTCGCTCAGCAGCGACGAGCCGCCGACCCAATCCATCACGACGTCGAAATCGCCCTTGGTGATCTGCTCGGCGAGCTGATCCTCCGGTACCTTCAGCACCGCGATGTCGAGCCCGAGCCCGGTCATCAACTGCTCTTTGATGCCGTCGGACCAGGTCGCCCAATTCGTGTATTCGGCAACCGTCTTCAAGGCCACGTGGTAGCTCTCGCCACCCTTGACCAGCTTGCCGTCCTTGACGCTCCACCCGGCATCGGCCAGCTCCTTCTTGGCCCCGGCCACATCCTGGGAGACGATCTTGCCCTTGAACTCCGGTGCGATCTGATCTCCCCAGACCGACTCCGCCATACCGGTCACATTCGCCAGATCCAGACCGATCTCGTACAGGGACATCACCTTTGCGAAGTCGATGGCCGACGATACCGCTCGGCGAACCGCGGCATCCGCAAAAGGGCCGCGGGCGCAGTTGAACAGCAGCGCTTCCCCGCCACCCGCGGGATAGACGTCGTAGAAGTAGTCGGGTCCGATGCTTTCGAAGGTGGTGTCGGCATTGGGCCAGGACATCGTGGCCATGTCGATCTTGCCCTGCTTGACCAG
>DATCVL010000468.1:0-3074 GCA_036566865.1 Microlunatus sp. | reverse complement strand
GATCAAGGTCACTCCCACCACCACCGATCGGGCAATCCGGGTGGCAAGATCACCCAGGAAGCCGTCGGGATCTCCGGGCGTCGGCTCGCGCCCGGAAACCGCAACCACCGCTCGGCGAACGGCGGTCGATGCGCGACTGGCGGGCACTCCGTAGCGCTGCGCCAGCGCCAGCACACCGTTGGAGTCGATCAGCTCCGCCAGCGGCCGGCCGTCCAGATCCATCGGGGCGTAGTCGATCTCGCCGGCCGCGCCTCGAGCACCCCGATGCAGTCGGCCGTCGATGATCAGCGCCGCCGCGACACCACGACTCATCCAGACCAGGACGACGTCGCGATAGCCTCGGGCGCAGCCGTGCAGCAACTCGTCGATGGCCACCAGATTGACGTCATTCTCAACGGTCACAGCGATTCCGAGGGCCTCGGTCAGTCTGGCGGGGACATCGAACCCGAGCCACCGTGGCATGTGATCGGCATAACCGAGCCGTCCGGTGACCGGATCGATCGACCCGGAGATGCCGACCACGACTCGGCCCAGATCGGACAGCCGCACCCCGGCCGAACGACCGGCGTCCACCACCGCCTTGCGCAGCGCGGGTAGCGGGTCCGGCCCGGTGCCACGACTGCTGATCTTGCGCTCGCCGATCACCGTTCCGGTCAGGTCGGCGACCGCGACGTCGAATCCGGTGGCGGTGATGTCGGCGCCGACTGCATGACCGGCATGCTCGTTGACCGCCCAGAGCCGGGCATTCGGTCCCGGCCCTGAACTGGCCCGATACCCGTCCTGGCGCACCAGATCGGCCTCGGTAAGACGGCGCAGCAACTCGGCGGCGGCCGGTTTGGACAGTCCGATCTCTTGCTCCAGTTCGATCCGCGACATCGGGCCACGGCGGACCAAGGCATGCAGGGCCGCACGATCATTCATCGCACGCAGCGCCCTCGGACCGCCGACTCGCACTGATCGCCCCTGACTTTGGAACGGACCGGATCGATACGCCCCGACGAGCGCGACCCGGAATGGTCTGGAAAGTTCCCAGATGATCAGAGCCTGGACCAGTCCTCGGTCGAGGTCAAGACCAGTAACGTGATCGTCACCGATAAATGCTCAGGTCCGTTGCAGACACATCGATCGTGACGGCGCCTGCTGGCGTTTCGGGCCACGGTCCGTCCGTGATCCCTGCCGTTCCCCTGCCGGCAACTGCTAGCTTCTCCGCTCATGACCGGCTATCGGGTCGAGCTGATCTCGGCCACCCCGTCCCCTTGCGCTGTCGTCCGCGAGCCGACCACCTGGGAGTCGTTCGAATGGAAGCCGCTGCTTGATCAGGTCTGGACCTACCTGCGTGCCCGGCCGGAGATCGCTCCCGGTCACAACGTGATGATCTACCACCGGTTGCCGGAGTCCGACGCCTACGACGTCCAGGTCGAGATCGGGGTCGAGGTGCCGGCGCCGATCGAGCCGGCGGGCCGGGTGATCTCCTCGACTCTGCCCGCCGGCCGGGCGGCCAGCGTGGTACACCACGATTCGCCCGCCACCCTCGACGCCGCCTACCAAGCGCTGGCCGACTGGTGCGAGGAGAACGGTGAGGTCCGGGCCGCCACCCATTGGGAGGTCTACGGCGATCCGGATCCAGCCGGGTCCTATCCGATCCGAATCAGCTGGCTGTTGGACTGAGCCGGGCCGACGTGCGGCCCGGTCGGCTCAGGGTGAGAGGACCGCAGCGATCACCACGAGAACCACCAGAGACAGCACGGTGGTGACGAAGATCGAATCCCGCGCCAGGATCACGCCGCGGTCGTAACGGACCGCGTGGGTGAAGACGTTCTGGGCGGTCGGCAATGCGGCGACGACGGTGACCGCCAGCACCGCCTCCGGCCCCAACTGCAAGACGTACGCGGCCATCAGGTAACCGACCAGCGGTTGGATGACCAGTTTGAGCAGGGCGATGTAGCCGATCTGGATCTTCGGCTCGCCCCGACCGGGCAGCGGCCCCAGCCGCAGCGAGATCCCGTACGCGATCAGCATCGCCGGCACGGCCATGTTGCCGATCATGTGCAACGGATCGTTCAACCACCGCGGCAGGTGCAATGAGAACACCGACAGCAGCAAGCCGACCAGCGAGCCGATCATCAGCGGGTTACGGAACGGCTGGGTGATCAGCCTCATCCAACGGCCCCGGCCGGTGGTCTGGGCGTTGGTGGTCATGTCCAACACGGCCAGTCCGAGCGGTTGCAGCAGCACCATCTGGGTCAGCAGCATCGGCACGATCCAGGACGCGCTTCCCAAGACGTACGCGGCCATCGGCAAGCCGAGGTTGCCGGCATTCACGTACGCCGAGCAGAAGGTGCCGATCACGGTGTCGCTGGCGCTCCGTTTGAAGACCAGCCGGGCGGCCAGCACGTACAGCGTCGCACTGACCGCGACGCAGGTGATCGACGCGATCAGGTTGCTGGAGAAGATCTGCTGGATGTCGGTCTCGGCCAGCACGGTGACCATCAGCGCCGGACTGGCTACGAAGAACGCCAGCCGGGCCAGCACCGTCTGGGCGGTCGCGCCGGCGATCTTCAGATGGGCGATCAGGAAGCCGACGCCGATCACGATGACAATCGTGACGAAGCCCTGCAGGACTCCGCCCACTGTGTCTCCTCTTCATCCGCGCGATTTGGCCGGTCCCATCCTGACCCATGGCCCGGAACGGGCTGCACCCGGTTGCCGTGATTTGCCAATCGGGCGCCTGCAGCATCAAATCGGTCCGCCTCGGCGGCGTTCCCGACCCACGTCGCTCCCCGGTATCGGCAGCACCTCGGTCCGATCGGCTGCACGTATCGCTTCCGGGCGGCCGCGGTCCGGGCCGGCGATTCCTGGCTCCCGGTCGGGATGTGCCGTGGTTGCCGCGGACCGCCGCCGGCGGTGACGTCTGCGCAGCAAACCGACCCTGTGCTCGGAAGTCCGTGCTCAGAAGTCCGTGCTCAAAGGCCGGGCTCAGAAGGCCGGGCTCAGAAGGCCGGGCTCAGAAAGCGGGACGGGGCAGCTCTGTCGCCACCAAGCCGACGACGATCGCAATCACGGCGATCAACGCC
>DATCVL010000467.1:0-9484 GCA_036566865.1 Microlunatus sp. | reverse complement strand
GACCCAGCGGTTAGCGTAACGGCCCTTCTGGTCATTGCCGCGATCCATGGCGAATCGATCCAACTTGTCGGAAGGAACCACAGCCTCAGCGCAGAATTCCTCCGGCTACGTCGTCATCGTCTCGCCAGAATTCGGCCGGCGTCGCCCAGCGCCTCGGGTGTACGAAGCGGGCGCGCCGTCACGCCCGGCGCACCCCGGGTCACCAGCGACGTGAGTACGCCGGCAGGCGGCAGTTCCATGATCGTCCGGACACCGGCATCGGCCATCGCGGCCATGATCAAATCCCAGCGCAACGGTCCGGTGATCAGGCTGGCGATGCCGCCCACAAAGGCGTGACCGCTGGTCGCGGATCGTCCGTCCTTGCCGGACAGCACGACGAAGCGAGGATCGGAGATCGTCAGCTCCGCCAGCGCCGACCGAACCTCGACCGCGACCGGCGCCATCAGGTCGCTGTAGAACGCGCCGATGGCCGGAAGCAGCTCAGCGCGGGTGTGTCGTGGTGGGCTGTTGAGCAATTCGTCGAGCGCCGGACGTGGCCCCGCAACGACGATGTCGCCGGCGCCGTTGTACGCGGCGATCGACAACTTCAGCGCGGCAGCCCGCTGCTCCACATCGGGTGGATAGCCGCCCAGCAGTGCCACCTGCCCGCCGGGTGCCGTCGCGGTCGTCGTCGCCTGGGCCCGACCGACCCGGACAGCGAGATCGATCCCGGCATCGGGTTCCAGCACCCCGGCAACAACTGCGGCCGCGATTTCGCCCACACCGTGCCCGGCGATGATCACCCGGTCGGGGTCGGCAGCTGCCAACAACCGTTCCCCGGCGACGATCGCCAACGCCGTCGCCAGTGGCAGGCTCGCTGCCGGATCGGCCAGCTCCTGCTGGCCCGCAACCGTGCCGAGCTGGATCAGATCGAGACCGCTCACCCCGGCCATCCATCGCACCCGCTCGACGGTTTCGGGATCGCCCAGCCAAGGCGCCAAGACACGTGGGGGCAGCCAGCCGCCGGTTCCACCGATCACCACGCCGGCTCGGTCACCGTCACCATTCGCCACTGCATCGTGCCCACCGACGATCACCATGCTCGCTCCGTTCACCTTGCCGCCATCCGCCCGGCGGGTCGAGGTGCACTCGCCGGATTCCCACCAGTACAGCAGTTGGTGATCAACATGGTCGGCCGAAGAGGGCGGACAGATAGCCCTGAATGCTTCTGCGGGCGTCCTGACAATTTCTTCTCGAGGAACCGCACACGCCTCCGCGCTGCCGCGTACGATCGCCACCGAAGTGATCTCACTGACTCTTGAGGTGCACGGCACCTCGGCCCGATACGGAGCAGACAGGACTCATCGTGACCCCATCCTGCAGCCTTCCGGACGGCGCGCCGGTCGGCGGCGCCGTCATCATCCCGGCGCACAACGAGGAGGCCGTGATCGGCCGCACCCTCGCCGGGCTGGCGAGCCTCGGCCGCAGCGCCGCCGTCGACGTTCTCGTTGTGTGTAACGGATGTACGGACGCCACGGCCGACATTGCCCGTGGCTACTCGGGCGTGACCGTGATCGAAGCGGAGGCGGCCTCGAAGCCGGCGGCCCTGAACGCCGGCGACCGGGCGACCCCGCTTTGGCCGCGGCTCTACCTCGACGCGGACATCGGGATCGTACCGGCGGCGGTCGAAGCAGTCTTTCGGGCGCTGTCGGGACCTAACGCCCCATTGGCTGCCCGACCGGAGTCGATGGTCGACACGGCCGGTTCGTCGTTTCCGGTGCGCGCCTATTACCGGGCGCGGGCTCGTATTCCGGAGTCGGGAGTGCGGTTGTGGGGAGCCGGTGGTTACGCGGTCAGCAGGGCCGGGCACGAGCGGTTCGCGGCCTTTCCGGAGATCACCGCCGACGACTCGTACTTCGACGGGCTTTTCATTGACGACGAGAAGACCATCGTTGCGACCGTACCGATGCGGGTGCATGCGCCACGCACCACGTCGACGCTGCTGCGCATCCTGGCCCGGCATCGGCGCGGTCAGCTTGAGCTGCAACTGCCGGCAGAGGAGTCCCGGCGGCGGGTGCGGGCACTGGTGAAGGGCGTACGTGGTCCGCGCTCGGCTGTCGACGCGTTCTGTTATGCGGCACTCACCGCGTTGGCACGGATGCGCACGCGCGGCACGGTCGGACTGGGCACGACCACCTGGGAGACGGACGCCTCCACCCGGGCGGCGAGCACCGCGCCACCTGCGTCGGCGACGAACGCCACCGCTGCCGAGGCTCCTTCCCATACGGCGAACGTCCGATGCGACTGACCTCGATTCCCGATGTCGACGACCGCTACGACATCGCTGTCGCCGGGGCAGGCCCGGTCGGACTGTCGTTGGCTCTGGAAGCAGCCGACGCGGGACTGCGGGTGTTGCTGCTGGAATCCGGATCCGAGACCTCGGGCCGCCGCGACAAGCCGACCCGGCAGCGGCACGCCGACACCATCGTCGATCCCGACCGCCACGCCCCTGAACTACAAACCACTCGCACCGGTGTCGGAGGCGCGTCCTGGATGTGGGGTGGCCGGTGTGTGACCTACGAACCGGTCGATTTCGAGCAGCGCGACTATGTGCCCGGCTCCGATTGGCCGATCGGCTTCGAGGCGATCGCTCCGTGGCGACCGAAGGCTCAGCAGTATCTCGACTGTGGCGCCGGGCCCTTCGCCGTCGGCGAGCCGGACTGGGAGGGCCTGGGAGATCTGCATATGTCGCAGCTCGAGCGCTGGGCGCGGCAGCCCAAGGTCGGGCCGCGGTTACTCGAGTCGGTCCTGGCCCATGCCCGCGTCGACCTCCTTTGCAACACCCAGGTGATCGGCCTCGACTTCACCGAGGACGGCAGCACGCTGCGCGGACTGAGAGTCCGCCGGACCGAGCGCGCTGCGACCGTGCACGCAGATCGCTATGTCCTCGCCGCAGGCGGGATGGAGACCACCCGGCTGCTGCTTGATGCTCAGCGCATCATGCCGGCCGCCTTCGGTCGAGTGGACGGACCACTCGGCCGCTACTACATGGGTCACGCAACCGGCAGCATCGCCAACATCGTGCTCGACGATCCCGCGGATTTCGACCTCTTCGACTTCCACCTCGACGAATTCGACAGTTACACCCGGCGCCGCTTCTCGCTCTCGGCCGAGGGTCTCAAGGAGCATCAGCTGCTCAACACGAGCTTCTATCTGGACAACCCGCCGTTCTACGCATACCGCCACCGCAACGCCACGCTGTCAGCAGTGTTCCTGGCTCTTGCGGTGCCGCCGGTCGGTCGGCGCATCCTCGCCGAGGGCATCCGGCTGCGTCACATAGGCCCGGCGCCCAGGCGGTACTGGCCGCATGTCGTCAACGTTCTGCGCAGACCCTGGCAGGCGATCCAAGACACCGTCGAAATCCTGCGCTGGCGATATCTGTCGCACGTACGCAAGCCCGGTTTCCTGCTGAGGACGGACAACGGAACTTACGCGATCCACTACCACGCGGAGCAGATCGCAAACGCCGACAGCCGCATCCGGCTCGACGGTGGCACCAATGCCGACGGGACGCCGAGCATGGTGATCGACTTCCGCTACACGGATCAGGACGTCGCCTCGGTCCTGGGCTCCCACGCCTTGCTCGACGAACGCCTCCGTGCCGCCGGCCGTGGTCGGGTCGAATACCTGGATGAGCCTGCCGCGCGTGCGTCTTCGGTATGGGAGCAGGCCATCGACGGGTTCCACCACATCGGCACCACGCGGATGAGTGCGCTGCCCGGTGACGGCGTCGTGGATGCCGACTGCCGCGTGCATGGCGTCGACAACCTCTACATCGCCTCCAGCAGCGTGTTGCGTACCTCTGCCGAAGCGAATCCGACCTTCACGACAGTTTGCCTGGCGCTCCGCTTGGCGCACCACCTCGCGGATACGGCGTCGGTGACCCGCGCGTGTGCAGTCGAACCGGTAGCCGTAACCGCGATGGATAGTGCGGGTGACAAGACCGATCGGGACGAAAGATAGCTGCGATCCGATTCCGCCCCCGACTGCCGGTGCAGCAGCTAATGTAGCTCTGGCCCGGTGATATAGCCGGCAGAAGTTGATCACCACATTTCGGGGGAGATGTGCTACATGGTGACGCTGCAAACTTCCGGGGTCTTCATACACCCCAACGCCCTTTGTGAGACCGAGGATGTCGGCGCCGGCACCCGGATCTGGGCGTTCGCGCATGTCATGCGAGGGGCCGAGGTCGGCGAGAGCTGCAACATATGCGACGGTGCATATGTCGAGGGCGAGGTCCGGATCGGCGATCGGGTGACGGTCAAGAATCAGGTGATGATTTTCGACGGCGTAGACATAGCCGACGATGTCTTCCTCGGTCCGGGTGTCACATTCACCAACGATCTGCGGCCCCGAGCGTTCATCAAGCGCAGTGGCGGCATGCTGCAGAGCACCAGCGTGCGCCGAGGGGCCACCCTCGGTGCCCGCAGCACTGTCGTGTGTGGAGTGACCGTGGGGGAGTACGCCTTCACCGGTGCCGGCGCCGTGGTCACCAAAGATGTGCCGGCGCACGCGTTGGTGGTCGGCAACCCCGCGCGGCAGGTCGGTTGGATATGCACGTGCGGCGAGCGGCTGACCGCTGAGCTCGGCTGCGAGTCCTGCGGCCGTCATTTTGCGGAATCCTCGAACGGTCTGGACGAGTTGTCCGAGGAGCAGAGCTCATGACCTTCGACGCGCCGACTGTTACGGCCGGGCTCCGCAGCCTCGACGTCGATGGCACCGCCGTTCACCTGATCTTTCAGGCACAGGCAGTCGAGATGATCGTCGGGTCGGCGGAGAAACCCCGGCAGCCTCCGCTCGCTGTCGCATCGATCAATCTTGATCATGTGCATCACCTGGGACACAGCAACACCGGAGTGCGGTTCGGCTTGAGCCAGTCCGCCGAATGGTTGAACCTGATCGACGGAGCGCCACTCGCCCGACAGGCAAGACGTGTCACCGGCGTCAGCTACCCACGCCTGTCAGGCAGTGATCTCGTCCTCCCGATTCTTGACGCTGCGGAGCGCCGCGGACTCGCTGTGGGGATCATCGGAGGGCTACCGGAGGTCAGGCCGCTGGTCGCCGACGAGATCGGAAAACGGTGGCCGAAGCTTCGTCTTGTCGGACACTGGACGCCGTCCCGGGCAGACCTCCACTCGGCCGAGGCCATGGGTGCGATGACGGACGAGATCCACGAGGCCCGAGCGGACATCCTTCTGGTGTGTCTCGGCAAGCCTCGGCAGGAGAGCTGGATCAACGCCTATGGGGTCGCAAGTGGAGCAAAGGTGCTGTTGGCGTTCGGTGCAGTCGTCGACTTCCTCGCCGGCCGGGTCGCGCGTGCCCCGCGATGGGTCGCATCGGCCGGCTTTGAGTGGGCCTGGCGACTCATGCTCGAGCCGAGGCGACTTGCGCCCCGCTACCTGATCCAGGGGCCGCCGGCATATGTGAAGGTCCGACGATCTCGTGCGCTGCGGGACGTCCGGACTCGCACCTGACGAGTCCGGTCGCGTCACCCGGTCGTGCTCCCGCCTGGCTTGATCATCCGGCCGACAAGCGACTCCAGGATCAGTCGGTGATCTTGTAAATGTGGACTCCGTAGCCGGCGAACTTGTCGGTGAAGCTGCCGTTGGTCAGGGTGATGGTGCGGTTCTCGCCGAGCACGCTGACGGTGCCGGTGGTGACGCCGGCGGGCTGGAAGGTGGCGGTGGTCGCAGTGTTCCGCATATCGGCGGCGATGATGTAGATGGAGCCGCGGTAGCGCTTCGTCATCGTGTCGACGGGCACCGAGCTGCCGGCAGCCGAAGTGACCTTGTTCGGGACCGGAGTGCCGGCGTTGATCACCGGTGCCAGGTCGGTGATCTGGGCATTGATCTGCTGGACGCCTGCCTTCATCTGCGGCAGCGTCAGCAGGCCGTCCTCGTGGAAGGTCGGCGAGAAGATGTGGCAGAAGTAGCTGACGCCGCGGGCACCGTGGATGATCGCGCTCCACACCTCGAACTTGGTCTGGGCCGGTGTCGGCGCAGGATTGCCCTTGTCGTAGGGCGTGGTTTCGATGTGCACCCAGACCGGCTTGTTCGGCCCGACCCAGCCGCGCAGGTTGTCGACGCCACGGGCCACTGCCTGCAGGTTGTCGGCTTCGCCGCTGTTCACCGGGTAGATGTCGTAGGCGAAGATGTCCGCGGCTGCGGCGGCCTTCTGGTAGTACGCGGTGTCGCCGGTACAGGTGCCCCGGCCGACCCAGTTGACATCGGATACGCCGCGGCCGAATCCGATGATCACCGGGCGCTTGAGCGGGTCGGCGGACTTGCTGGCCTGATACTTGCTGATCAGCGTCGAAACCGGAATGCACGGGCCGTAGCCACCACCGTCGAGAGGTTGGGCGTTGTCGGGCTCGTCGTGATCGAGCCAACCCGGGATCACCTTGGGGCCGAGGGCACTGTTGATCGCCAGCGAACTCTGGCCCCCGATGGCGTACAGCCCGTTCGCGGCGGCAGCGTCGATCTCCGCGGTCGAATAGCCGTGGTAAAGCCCGAGGAAGGTGTTGACGCCGATCGCCTTGTAGTTGGCACCGTTGCTGGCAAGCGTCTGGTCCCATACCGCGATCGGGAAGAAGCTCGGATCACTGGTCAGTAGGCCGTTTGCAGCTCGTGAGGTCGTCGATGCCTCGGCGGTCTGATTGGTGGCGGGCGGCGCGCTGGCTGGCCCTGTGGTGGAGGGCCCTGTGGTGGGCGGCCCTGTGGTGGATGACGGCGACGAGACCCGGGCGGCGGCAGGCGTGGGCGGGATCGCGGCCGGACGAGGGTCGGACTTGTGTCGTGGCGTGAACTCGACGTCGATGAAGTAGTTGGCCGACTTGTAAACCTTGGTCGGGTAGGCAAGTTCGGATCCGTAGGTGTAGACCGCCGACGTCGCCGTCAGCGACGGCGAGCGGTGTGGCCAGGGAAAGACGTCCTGAGCCACGTACCCTCCGCGGGGCATGAACACCGCCACATAGAACGTCAAGCCGGCTTTGAGCGTCAGCCGGGAGGCGAGCGTCGCAGTTTGCCAGCCGGAAGCCGTTTCCTTCGTGAACGTGGTCTTGGCCAGGAGCTTGCCGGTGGCGCCGTAGATCGCGCCGAGATGGGACCCGGTGTTCCCCGCGCCCTTGTAGAAGCGCACGGCGGTGATCGTTCCCGGTTGATCTGCGGTGACCTGGGTGCCGACGGTGACAGCCTCCTGGTCGGCCTGGGCGACGGGAGTGATCTTGCCGAACAGCGTCTCGGCCGGCCCTTCGCCCCTGATCAGGGTCTTCGGCACGACGACTGCGGCGGCGACGAGCAGCGCAAGCACCGAGGCGCCAATCAGAACGCGACGTCTCATGTCAGCTCCTGAGTATGATCATCGTTGGAGGATGCGGGAGGACGGCCTGTTCTGCGGCGCACTGCGATCCGTCTCGACAGCCTCGAGGACGCTGACCTTGAGTGCGGCGCCGGCGAGTCCAGCGATCAGGAAGTACAGCCCCGCCGAGATCGGAAAGGACAGCCCGTCGAAGAACAGAAAGTCCACACAGACCGCAAGCATCGAGGCGCAGAGGGCGGATGCGATCGCGCGCAGCTCCGTCGACTGCGCCGACCGGCGCGCCCTGATCGCGCTGGCAATCGCAGCAATGGCGACACCCAGCAGCGCGGCCAAACCAAGAACGCCGAGCTCGACGGCGGTCAACGCCCACTGGTCGTCGAAGATCTGATAGCGGGGCAGAAACGTGCCGAACCCTCTTCCGATCAGAACTGCAAACCAGGAGGTGGCCATGAATTGCGGGATCCGGTCGAGCGCATTGGTGCGGGAGAGCGCGCTCGGATCATCGCCGATGGCCAGAAACATGTTGATCATGGTTTGCGGGAGGCCGGGAGATATCACCGCGACCCCGATGGCGGCGACGAATCCACCCCCGACCACGAGCCATCGATACGGTCGACTCAACGCCGGCAGCGAAGCGATCACACACACCATGAGACCGATCAGAGCCGAGCGCGAGACCGCGAGCATCGACGCCAGAGCAATCACCCCGACGGGCAGCCACCACACGATGGCCGGTGCACGTAACGTGGCCGACAGGCCGGTGCCGGGCCGGCGCTGGTTGAATCCGCCGGTCGAGGCGGCCACCAGAGCCAGTGGCAGCACGCCAATGAGGGCGACCCCGTATTCAAGGGGATGGGTTGCCGTCGCTGCGGCGCGCGTGTAATCACCTCGGGCCTGGATGCCGCTCGAGTCGAGCGCGAGCCCGGGAACGCTCTGCAACCATCCGAGCAACGTGTCACCGGTGACGAACTGCGCCAGTCCCAGCACGGCCATCAGTGCCACGACGACGACCAGACGACGCACCACAGCAACCAACTCGTCTGTGGTCCGCAGGCCGTCCATGGCCACCAGCAGCACGCCGCTCCACGACGCAAGACGTATCAATGAGGTGAATGCCGGACTGACCTGGTCGGAAGGCTGGCCTCCGAGCATCGCGGCGGCAAAGCTCGCCAAGGCGATCACGACCAAGAGGATCAGTGCGCCGCGCACCGGCTGCCGCACGATTGGCTCCTCGGGTGCGGACAGCTGAAGTCTCGCGAAGACCCACCAACCGAGCAGCAGCAGGCCGCACCAGATCGACGGCCGCCCAAGAGATCCAAGGGGGGTGAACGTGAGGTTCGACGGAACGGCGAACAGGACGACGATGTAGATCGTCAGCAGTGTCGCCGCGTTCAGTTCCAGCCCTTTGGCCGGCTGAACGTACGAGGTTCGCGCAGTCGTTCCGCTTCCCATCAGGCACGCCAGGATGTTCCGCCCGAGGCAGCGCTGACGGCGTCACGATGCAATTCGGATGGCTCATCCGAATGCCCGGTCCCAGCGGCCGCCGGTTCGAACTCCGCAGCAGGGTCAGCCGCCACGATCGGAGCGCTCCCAGCTTCAGGTCGATCAGCCTCGGCCTCGTTGTCCTTGGCATCACGCTTCTTGCCACGCGAGCCGGGGCCGCCGGCTCCGGGGCCGTTGGACGACGCGCGCGAGCCGCGCAGTCCGTCCACGACCGAGGCGAGGAGCAGTGTCAGGACGAGGATTCCCCCGCCCACGGCGCCTGTCGCCAGGAGGCGTTTGCGCTGCTTCAGCTGACTCTTCTCGTCAATGCTCAAGGGGATGACCGTGATGTGGTCCTTGGGACGAATCTGCTCCTGAGTCTGGAGCTGCTCGACCGTCGTGCTCGTCCGGTCCACCATCAGTTGCAGAACTGTCGCAGCATCCTTGTCGCTGGCCGCGGTCACCGTCGTCAGGATGACGGGTCCGGATGTTGTCGGATCCCGTGTGACCACGACCTCAACTCCGGGATAGCTCGTCGTGATGTCGTTGTTGACGTTGTTGGAACCGACCGTGCGCACAACGACGTCGGCGGCCTGGGTCAGGCCGCTGATGAACAGATAGGGATTCGGTGAAGTCTTCGGCAACG
>DATCVL010000466.1:0-3467 GCA_036566865.1 Microlunatus sp. | reverse complement strand
AGCGCAGGTGATCGCGAGATGATGCGCCATGGCCTCGACCTGGAGCCGCCGTTCGAAGGAGCCCTGAGCGACACCGACCTGGGGCGAGTGCCGCAGAGGACGACACTTCAACGAGCGTTCGTCGATCACATCCGCTCCGGTCGGCATTGGCACAACCGGACCGGCATCATCTGGCTACTGAGCGACCGCCCGCGGTGACCGGCAGGTCCGATTGAGAACTCTCGCCACCGGGCCGAGCCAGGCTGGTGATGTTCCCGAGCCCCCCGTCCGGGCGCCCCTACAGCACAGCCCGATCTCCAGACGTCACCGGACACAGCCCCGCGCGATCGGAGTCCGTTTACTACTCCGGATTCCTGCGCGGGTCAGCGCGAGCCGTCAGAGCTTCTTCATCTTGCGATAGGGGCTGACGACGCGAACCGTACGTGAGTCGAAATCGACGGTCACGGCGCTGGCGTCAGCACCGGTGACGCGTCCCAAACCGTACGTGTCGTGGGAGACCCGGTCGCCCAAGATGAACCGCTCGATCAGCGGCTCGGGCTGGGGCTTGAAGGGGCTAGTGGCAAGGTGTGGCCGTCCCGGCCCGGATCGTGTTGTCATTTGCTACGAGTATGCTCCTACCCGCCTGATTTGCTGGGGTCGGGCCCGCGACTTCGAGACGACTCGGCGCGCCAGGGGACGCTCGGCGGCGCTCGGGCCTGGACGATCCGTGACCTCAACTGATCCAGCACCGGGACTTACGAGTAGTCGTCGAGGACCGCGGCAGCGTTCCCGCCGTCGATGGCCTCCGCTGCCTGTCGCATTGCAGTCCGGAATTGGCTCTCGGCCTCCCCGACGGTCAGCGTGCCCGCAACGATGACCGCAGCGGCGTTGAGGACGACCACGTCCCGCAACGGACCACGCTGACCAGCTAGCACGGCTCGGGCACGTTCGGCGTTCTCAGCGGCCGGACCGCCACGCAGATCCGCGAGCCGCGCCGGCCGGAGTCCCAAGACAGCCGGGTCGCGTTCCAGATGCTTCAACGAGGCACCACGGACGATCCATACATCCGAGGCCGCCGCTGTGGTCAGCTTGTCGAGACCGTCGTGGCCATGCACGACCAGACCACACCGTCCCAAACGCTGCAAGGTCTCGGCCAAGACCCGTACCCGGCGGGGGTCGGCGACCCCTACCACCGGATGGTCGGGCCGAGCGGGGTTGATCAACGGTGCCGCCAGGTTGAAGATCGTCGGCACACCAAGCCCGCGTCGCGCATCGACCGCGTGCCGGAGCCCCGGATTGAATCTGGGCGCGAACAAATACCTGAACCGCCTGCTGCTGCCGTCGCAGGTGGGTGACCCTGTCGAGGTCTCCAACGGGATCCCGAGCGCTTCGATCAGGTCCGCGGAGCCGGCAGTATCCGAGGATGCCGCTCGACCGCCATGCTTGACGACGGTGCACCCTGCGCCGGCCGCGACGATGGCCGCGAGAGTCGAGATGTTCATCGCACCCGTGCCGTCACCGCCGGTGCCGGCAATGTCATGGCAGGGTCGAGAAGCCTCGACCGGAATTGCGCTGTCGAGAAGGGCATCGACGACGCCGACCAATTCATCGGCGGTCTCGCCCTTGACTCGCAAGGCCGCGAGGAGGCCGGCAAGCGCAACGGTCGGGGCGCGACCTTCAACCGTCTCCCTGACGACCCAGCCCGTCTGCTCGGCAGACAGATTCTGCCGCTCGGTCAGAGCAAGCAACAGCGAACGCCAGGTCGTGGGCTCACCAACGGTCATCCAACCTCCAGGTCTGTCACGGCTACCCGTGCCCTGGAGACCACCAAACAAAAGGGCCGTCACCAGGGACGGCCCTCGCACGACATCAAGCAGTGGACCGCCTACCCGGCCGGCCACCAGATCAGATGTCGCGTACACATACCGCAGACGATAGTCGATCGCGTCGTTGCTTTCCGAGGATGCCCGCAACGACTGCGTGATCCGCAGTTGCCGTTCGGAGGATCGCGCGTGCACAGACCCTTTGGCCCGATCTTCGCAGCAACACCTATCGGCCGTCACCCTTGATCGAGGACTGCTGGGTGAGCCAGCCGGGAAGATCACCGACGGGCCGTTCGCCGGCCACGTCGGCCAATGCCTCGACCATCGCGTCGAAGCGGGCGACGCCGAGCCGGCGACGCCAGCGGTCCATGACGCGCTCGAAGCCGGCCGCACTCGCGGTCAAGAAGTCCTCGGCCAGGGACGTACGACGGAGCAGAACCGCCCTCCGATCCCCCGGCACCGAGCCGCGGACCACATAGCCGGCGCCCTCGAGGCCGGCCGCGGTCTTCGCTGCGGCCTGCTTCGAGACACCGAGGCGTTGGCCGAGTTCATTGATCGTGCATCCGTCAGGACCAATCGCCTGCAGCGCAAACCCGTGCAGCGGCCGAGCCTCGGGATGGCCCTGCTCGGCAAGCTCGCTGTGGAGCGCGTCGATGCCGTCGCGGAAGGCACCGGCCAGGAGCACCACGACGCGCCATCCTGGTTCGCTCACCACAGACCTCCACGATCGACAACATGGTTGACGATATCGCATGAGCCGTCTACGGTAATGGACAACTGCATTGTCTATCTGGGAGTCAACATGTCTGCTACCAAGATCGAGCGCTCGCAAACCCGCATTATCGAGACCCCGAACGCCTCGATGACCACCCTGGTCTCGCCGACGCAGGGCGGCACCAACACACTGAGTCTGTGGCGGGTGACGATGCGCGCCGGTCAGCGCGGTCCCCTACACACATTCGACGTCGAGCAGGCGTGGCATCTGCTCGACGGTAGGGCGACGGTCACCGTCGACTCCGAGACCATCGACCTCTCGGCCGGCGACACTGTGGCGATCCCCGCCGGCACGCAGCGACAGATCAGCTCCGACTCCGGCGCCGTGTTCGTCGTCTCCGGCGCGGCGTATGGGTTGGCCACAGCTTTCTCCACCGATGGCGGCGGCGAGCCGGTCTCACCCGCCTGGATCGTGTGAACTGCGTACCCCTGCGGCCTGGACGACTCTCCATCCAACTCCCGGCAGACCGGCGATGGGAGTCGATCACCGGTCAACGATTGCGGCCAACTCCGATAGACCTTGCGGACGCTCGCGGTCGGTGCCGGAGGCAGCACGGCTGCGAGCCCGTGTAACCGGACAGCGCTACGCCGAAGCACGCGCCGATCTGGAAACGGCGATCGACAGGAGTTCGTGCGCGCCAGCCCGTTCGAGGCCGCCGCATTGAAGACACACCTTGAGTCGAACGGATCGCTGATCGTGATCCGGTGACCGTTATCGCCGGGCCCCGGGCTCCGGATGTGCCCGGTCGGCTAGCTTCGCACCCATGAGAACAGGCTCGCTGCTGGGAACTGCGACCGCGATAGCCCTCGTTCCGTTCGACCGTGTGCGGCCGCTGCTGACTCCGGACGGCGCGCCGACCCTGTTGAATGTGACGGGCCGCACTCCTGATC
>DATCVL010000465.1:0-1637 GCA_036566865.1 Microlunatus sp. | reverse complement strand
CGCGAAGATCATCGGCAAGAACGTGATGAACGGCCTGGCCGGAGGTTTCGGCTTCGGCGGTGGCGTCGGTGACTACGGGCGGCCGAAGAACCCGCACCGTCCCGATCACCTGACCGGCGGCTCGTCGTCCGGGTCAGCGGCCGCGGTGGCGGCCGGCGAGGTCGACATCAGCTACGGCGGTGATCAGGGCGGTTCGATCCGGATCCCGGCCTCGTGGTCCGGCATCGTCGGGCTGAAGCCGACGTTCGGGCTGGTCTCCCACTTCGGCATCAGCTTCGGATCGGACCAGAGCATCGACTACACCGGTCCGATGACCCGGACTGTCGCCGATTGCGCGCGAGCGCTGGAGGCGGTGGCCGGTTATGACGGCCTGGATCCTCGCCAGACCAAGGACGTACCCGACGCGTACGACGCCACCAGCCGACTGAACGAAGGGGTCGAGGGGCTGCGGATCGGGCTACTCACCGAAGGTTTCTCCCGGGCCACTGATGCGGTCTCGGACTCGGTGCACGCGACGGCCGACGTGCTGGCAGGTTTGGGCGCCAAGATCAGCGAGGTGTCGGTTCCGGAGCATTCGACCATCGCGCTGGCGCAGAAGGCACTCAGCGCCGAAGCAGCGTTGGCCATCCGCGGCACCGGAATCTTCGGCGCGTTCGCGCGCACCTTCTACCCCGAGGGCACGACGGCGGCGGTCACCCGCCTGTGGCAGCACCACAACGACCTCTTGGATCCCCGGGGCGTGCTCACCCTGCTGGCCGGCGCCTACAGCCGGCGGTTCTTCAGCGGGCGGCTGTACGCCCGGGCCCAGAATGTCCGACCGGCCTACATCGGTGCCTACGATCGGGCGTTGGCCGATGTCGACCTGCTGATCATGCCGACGACGCCGACCACGGCGCCACGCTTCGAGCCGATTCCGGACCGGTTGGAGGCGCTCGAATTCGCCCTGCACGGTGCAGCGATGTGGGAGGCGACGTCGAACACGCAGCCCTTCGACTTCACCGGTCATCCGGCGTTGTCGGTGCCGGGCGGCAAGAGTGACGGCCTGCCGGTCGGCGTCCAACTGGTCGGTCCCAAGTTTGCCGATGATCTGCTGCTCCGGGCCGGCCAGGCCTACGCCGGGGCAGTCGACTACGACGACCTGACAGCCATCGGCTGAGGTCGTCGCGACCGATCCGCATCGATCCGATGTTGATCATGAACGGTCGCCGGTCAGTGCCGCAACGAAGCGTCGCAATCGGCCGGATCCGAGCCCTTTCGATGATGGCTCGTCCGTAGCAGAGCGCATCCGTTTCGGAGGTACCCGATGGCAACAACAACGGCCGCGATGACGGCCGACCCGACCCGATCGCCGATCGATGTCACCGGCCGGCAGGCAGCTGGTCCGGTCCTGCAGGTCGATGACCTGGTGACCGAGTTCCGGACCCGCAGCGGTGCGGTCCGGGCCGTGAACAAGATCTCCTTCGCTGTCCGCCCCGGCGGCGTGCTGGCCGTCATCGGCGAGTCCGGCAGCGGTAAGAGCGCGATGCTGCGATCGCTGATCGGCATCAACCCGCCGAGCACCCGGATCGCCGGCCGGATTGCCTTGCAGGGTAGGGATCTGATGACCATGCCTGCCCGGCAGCGGCGACGGATCCGGG
>DATCVL010000464.1:0-4282 GCA_036566865.1 Microlunatus sp. | reverse complement strand
TCGCGTTTGCGGGCCGCCATCAGGTAGCTCGCTCGGGCATTGTCGACGGCCGTGGCCATGTCGGCCAGCAGGAACTGCAGGCCTTCGAACTCCGCGATCGGTCGGCCGAACTGCACCCTCTCCTTGGCGTACGAAGCCGCGACGTCGAGGGCGGCCTGGCCCAGGCCGGTGGCGCCGGCTGCGATGCCCAACCGGCCGGAATCCAGCAACGACAGAGCGATCTTCATCCCGTCCCCCTCGGCACCGATCAGCCGGTCGTCCGCAACCGCCACGCCGTCGAAGTAGACCGATGCGGTGGTCGAGGCGGTCAGGCCCATCTTGCGTTCCGGCTCACCGAAGGTGAGGCCGTCGGCATCGGCCGGCACCAGGAAGCAGCTCACACCGTGGCTGCGGTCCTGGCCGGTGCGCGCGAAGGTCAGGTAGTAGTCGGCATGACCGGCGTGGCTGATCCACGCCTTCTGCCCGTGCAGCTCATATCCCGAATCGGTTCTCTTGGCCCGAGTCGTCATCGCCGCCACATCGGATCCGGCCTGCGGCTCCGACAACGCGTACGCGCCCAGCAGCTCGCCACCCAGCATGTCCGGCAGGAACCGGTCCTGCTGATCATGACTGCCATGCCGGACCAGGGCCAGGCAGGTCATCACGTGCACCGATGAGCCGACCCCGACGCCCATCCAGGCGGTGGCGACCTCTTCCAACGCCTGCAGGTAGACCTCGTACGGCTGATCGAGACCGCCCCACCGCTCGGGATAGGACATCGCGAAGAGTCCGGCGCGTCCCAGCAGCCGAAAGGCATCCCGCGGGAACTCCGCGCGCGCCTCGGCCGCGGACGCCTTCGGCGCCAACTGTTCGCGGGCGATCTCGGCCACCAGGCCGACGAGCTCGGTTGCCTCCCGGCCGGGCAACATCCGATCAATGGGCATGACCGCTCCCACATCAGAAATCTGGTGCCTGATCCGGCGATCAGCACCGCCACGAAGCCGAGGCTACCGCCCACTCGTTTTGGCCACGCGCCTGTGGCGCAACAGTTACGATCAACAGATGACCGAAGATCTCCACCGCCTGGGTGAAGACCTGATCAGCATTTCCGCGCGGGTGGTCCGATGGGCACCCGCTGAGCAGTCTGGGCTGAGCGTGGCCGCGGCCAGGATCCTCAGCCGGCTTCGGGACGCCGGGCAGATGAAGATCAGCGATCTTGCTGTTGCCGAGCGCAGTTCCCAGCCCACGATCACCAACCACATCAAGCGTCTGGAAGAGGCCGGCCTGGTCGAGCGGCACTCCGACCCGAATGACGCGCGGGTCTCCCTGATCTCGGCCACGTCGCACGGCCGGGCCAAGCTGTCGGCGATCAGACACGAGATCGGCACCTTCCTGGAGCCGCGGCTGGCCGAGCTCTCCGCCTCCGATCGGGAGACCCTGGATCGGGCCATCAAGGTGCTCAACGACCTGGTCGAACAGGACCGCTGACCGGCGCTCGACCGCCGGGAGGGTAACGATCGGGGCGAGACGGGGCAGGACCACTAAGCTCTCGGTGTGACTTTTCGACTCTATGACTCCGCCACGCAGGCCGTGCGGGACCTCGAAACCGTGGTCCCGGGTCAGGTGTCGATCTATCACTGTGGGCTGACTGTCCAGTCGGCGCCGCATGTCGGGCACATCCGCAAGGAGGTCGTCTTCGACGTACTCCGGCGCTGGCTGAGCTACCTCGGCTATCACGTCACCGTGGTCGCCAATGTCACCGACATCGATGACAAGATCCTGACCAAGTCGGCCGAGGCAGGAGTGCCCTGGTGGGCACACGCCTACACCTTCGAACGCGAGTTGCATGACGCCTACGCCGCGTTGGGCTGCTTGCCGCCGACGTACGAGCCGCGAGCGACCGGGCACATCCCGGAGATGATCGAGTTGATCAAGATCCTGATCGACCGCGGGCACGCCTACCCGGCGGCCGACGGCTCTGGCGACGTCTACTTCGATGTCCGGTCCTGGCCGGAGTACGGCCGGTTGTCCCGGCAGAAGATCGACGACATGGAACCGGCCGAGGACTCCGAGCCACGCGGCAAGCGGGATCCGCGGGACTTCGCACTGTGGAAGGGCCACAAGCCGGACGAGCCGCAGACGGCTTCCTGGGATACGCCGTGGGGACGCGGGCGACCGGGCTGGCATCTGGAGTGCTCGGCGATGGCCGGTAAGTACCTCGGTGACGAGTTCGACATCCATGGCGGCGGCATTGACCTGCGCTTCCCACATCACGAGAACGAGCTGGCCCAATCGATCGCGGCCGGTCGTCCGTTCGCGCGCTACTGGATGCACAACGCCTGGGTCACTGCGGCCGGGGAGAAGATGAGCAAGTCGCTCGGCAACGGGGCGCTGGTCAGCCAGGTGACCAAGGAGTATCCCGCCCGCGCCGTGCGGTTCTACCTGCTCGGCCCGCATTACCGGTCGGCGATCGAATACTCCGACACCTCGCTGGCCGAGGCGACGGCGTCACTGGACCGGATCGACAACTTCGTCGCCCGGGCTCGCGATCTGGTCGGCGTGGTCAGCTCGACCGTGCCGGACGAATTCGCCGACGCGATGAATGATGATCTTGGTACGCCGGGGGCGCTGGCGGTGCTCTACACCACTGTCCGGGAAGGCAATTCGGCGATCGAGGCCGGTGATCAGGAGGCTGCCGCGCGCGCGTTCTCCCGGGTGAACGGCATGCTGGAGGTGCTCGGGCTGGCTGCCGATGATCCGGTCTGGCAGCACCAGGGTGGTCGGGACGAGGTGCTCACCTCAGTGGTGGATGCGCTGGTCGGTGAGTTGCTGAAGCAGCGCGAGGATGCCCGCGCCCGCAAGGATTTCGCCGCCGCCGACGGCATCCGCGACACCTTGATCAAATTGGGCGTGGAGATCTCCGACACCCCGAGCGGCCCGAAGTGGCGGCTGACCCGATGAATCCCACGCCACGGGAGCCGGCCCTCTCCAGGGCCGTCCCCTGGAAGCCAATGCAGAACTGGAAGGTTGTTGATCTTGCCCGGTAACAGTCAGCGCAAGGGCGCAGTACGTCGTAAGGGCAAGGGCAACACCGCCGGCTCCGGTGGCCGGGTCCGGCGTGGCCTGGAGGGCAAGGGCCCCACGCCGAAGGCCGAGGATCGCCCGTACCACAAGGCGTACAAGGCCAAGCAGGAACGACAGCAGTCCGCACGGCGCAAGCGACCGTCGGGTCCACGCGGAGGCGGGCCGGAGTGGATCGCCGGCCGCAACCCCGTGCTGGAGGCGCTGCAGGCCGACTTGCCGATCAACGCCGGCTACGTCGCCGACGGCGCGGAGAGGGATGACCGGCTGCGGGAGATCTTCAAGATCACTGCCGATCGGGGCATCTCACTGCTGCAGACCACCCGCGGTGATCTTGACCGGATGACCGGCGACGCGGTGCACCAGGGCGTTGCCCTGCAGCTGCCGGCATTCGACTACAAACACCCCGATGATCTTCTCGCCGACACCGGACCGGCCCCGTTGATCGTCGCTCTTGATCATGTCACCGACCCGCGCAATCTCGGTGCCGTGGTGCGCTCGGCGGCGGCCTTCGGCGCGAACGGGATCCTGATCCCGGAGCGTCGCTCGGCCGGGATGACGGCTGCTGCCTGGAAGACGTCGGCCGGTGCCGCTGCGCGGTTGCCGATCGCCCGTGCCACCAATCTGACCCGGACGCTGCAGAGCTACGCCAAGGCCGGTCTGTTCGTGGTCGGCCTGGCCGGCGACGGCGAGGTGGACATTGCGGAGCTGCCGCAGGCGACCGATCCGTTGGTGCTGGTGGTCGGCAGCGAGGGCGAGGGATTGTCCCGGCTGGTCCGCGAGACCTGCGATGTGATCGCCTCGATCCCGATCAGTTCGGCGATCGAGTCGCTGAATGCCGGAGTCGCCACCAGCATCGCCCTGTACGAGGTCTCCAAGAGTCGCGGCTGAGTCGGTGCAGCATCACGAGGACAGCATCGCCGCCTTCGTCACGCGGGTGCGTACCCGCGAAGACGTGCTGGCGGTGATCGTCGACGGCTCGGTGGCGTCCGGAACCGAACGCGCGGATTCCGATGTTGATCTTGTCCTGGTGGTCACCGAGGAGGGCTTCGAACGCGCCTGGCGGGACAATCGGCTGAGCTACGTCGAGCGCGAGTCGATCACCTACGAAGGTGGCTATTACGACCTCAAGATCGCCAGCAGGTCGTATCTGCGCCGGGCAGTCGATCATGCCGACGACCCGATGCGGGCGTCGCTGTTGCACGCCAGGATCGCCTGGTCC
>DATCVL010000463.1:0-10774 GCA_036566865.1 Microlunatus sp. | reverse complement strand
CGTGTCGTCATCGGTGTGCAGTCTTCGGAAGATCTGCCGTCCGAGTTCGCGCCGATCGACCGCCACCGTGGTCAACGCCGGATGCAGCAGTTGCGAGGTGTCCAGATCGTCGTGCCCGACCACAGACAGCTGCCGACCGATGATCACGTCCACCGCCCGGGCAGCCAGGTAGACGTAGTGCGCGGACCAATCCGAATTGGTGATCACCGCGGTCGGCGGTGATGGCTCCTCCAACTCGGTGATGATCCGGCTGCGAATAGCGTCGCCGAGCAGGTCGGTGAAGATCGGACGCGGCTCGAGACCATGATCGGCGCAGAGCCGCAGGTAGTGCTCGTACCGGTCCCGATCACTCATCAGACTGACCGGCGCCGACAGGAAGCCGATCGCGCGATGTCCCAACTCCCACAGGTGTTGGAAGGCGACACCGACCGCGCCGATCGCGTCCGGCGCGACATGCGCCAGATCGGGATGCATGTCAGGGCTGGAGTTGATCAAGACCGTACGGGCAGCCGGCCGCAATCGGTGCCACTCCTCCAGCGACGCGGCTCGGCCGATCGGAGCGACCGCCAGCCCACCCACCCGGCGGGCGGCCAGATGCCGGATGTGCCGTCGCTCGCGGTCCTCGGAGTATTCCGAATCCATCGCCACGATGGTGGCGTCCTCTTCGAACGCCGCCTGCTGCATCCCGGACAGCAGGTCGTTGAAGAACGGGTTCGCCACATTGCGGACGATCAGCCCGAACATGGTGGTCTTGCCGGTCCGCAGCTCCCGGGCCAGCGGATCGGCCTGATAGCCAAGCTCGGCGGCGATCCGCAGGATCTCCTCCCGGCGTGCTGCCGCCACCCCCGGCTTCCCGTTCAGAGCAAGGCTGACCAACGAGGGCGAGACGCCGGCTGCCTCGGCAACGGTCTGCAGCGTCGCCCGGCCGAGCGAACCGTTGGCCGCGGGCATCAGCGTTCCAGGAACAGCACCACGTTGCGGTCGCCCGGCTCGCCTTCGGCATTCAGCCCGCCGACCGAGCCCGGATCGTTGGCAGCGACCTCGCGGTGCAGCGAGGCCAGGTCGGCAAGATCAAGTTCACCGGTGGGCACCGGGGGTACCTGGGAATCGATCATGGTCGCGGTGATAGCCACCCCCGACTCGGTCCGGGAGACGGTCAGCTCCCGGACCTGGACCGGCCACTCCGCGATCGACCCGGTGGACACCTCCCAGAAGCCGCGGCCTGCTCCGTCCGACCGGGGTGTCACCCGGTTGACGTGGGTGTGACCGGAGAGCCACAGCACCGCTTGCGGATAGCGATGCAGCAGTGCTTCGACCTCGTCGGCCAGCTGCAGCCGGCCACCCCAGGTGTTGTCGCCGGTGTCGTTGTTGAGGGTGGACAGCCCATGATGGGAGCAGATGATCACCCAGCGGTCCCCGGCACCGGCCAGTTGATCTTCGAGCCAGTCGAACTGAGCCTCGTCGACGCAGCCGTCCACGCCACCGGCGATGTTCGTGGTGTCCAGCACGATCACCCGCAGTCCGTCGATGTCGTCGTGGCTGAAGTAGGCGATGCCACGCTCGAGTGCACCCTCGGTGAAGCCGTGCCCGGCCGGCTCGCCGGACGACTTCAGGTGCATCCGCAGGTATTCCCGCTTGTCGATCATCCGTCGTTCGGCCAGCGCCTCGATCCCGGTCGTCTCGCCGGTCGAGTAGAGCATCGGATCGCGCAGATAGCGATCCAGCGCATCCGGACGGTCGGACGAGTCCGGCTTTTGCGGCTCCGCCTCGAACGGGCGGTCGACCGGCTTCCGGGCGCCGGTGAGGAAATCGTCGTACCCGTCCGGGGCCGCGACCCGGCCCTGCACCAGGCAGTCGTGGTTGCCGAAGCAGGCCAGCCAGGGCGCGCCGAGGCCCTGGCTCTGGAACGGCTCGGCTGCGGCAGCCAGCGCGCCGGGATGATCCGGCAGCCCGCGCACGGACTTCCACTGATCATCCGATGCCGGCTCCGGATTCCAGTACGCAGGATGGCCGGAGGCGGTCACGCTGTTGTCCAGGCCGGTGTCCGGGTCACCGGGTCGGACCTGGCCTCCGTCCATCAGGGTGAGGAACGTCTCCAACTCGTTCTGCTGCGCAGAGTCGGTGTTGTCGCCGGTGGTGATCACCGCGTCGACGTCTCGGGCATCGACGTCCGGGGCATCGACCGAGCGTCGGCCACGAATGGTCCGGACGACGGCCTCGATCGCGTGCAAGAGCAGGAATTCCTGCGGGCGATAGGACGGCAACATCCTTTGCCAGGCAGGGATTGAGTCCAACCGCTGCAGGAACTCCACCCGGCTCGGGGACATCAGGTCAGCCAACTGGAAGTCGGTGACGTGGATCAACCGGGCTATCGGCTCGCCGATCACCGGACCGCCGGAACCGGTGATCAACTCCGTACGGGCCCGATGATCTTCACCCGGCCCGGTCTGCAGCCGACGATAACCGGTGCGCTGATCGGCCCGATCGCGAACGATGGTCTGCTCGGTACTGTCGATCACCGGCCGGTCCTGCCGTTGGTCAGCCACGCTTGCCTCCCGCTCCGACACCGGCCAACTCGATCTCGGCGTTGATCTGCTCCAGCGACTGTCCCTTGGTCTCCGGAGCCATCGTGATGCAGATGATCAAGCCGATGGCGGCGATCGCGGCGAAGAACCAGAGTGCGACGTTGTTTCCCCACAGGGCAACGAAGTTCGGGAAGACCAACACTCCCAGAATCGAGCCGATCCGACTGACCGAGGTCGCCAGCCCGGAGCCGGTGGCCCGGATCGAGGTCGGGAAGAGCTCGGTCGGATAGACGAAGTTGAGGATTCCCCCGCCGGCATTGGAGAACAGCACCGCGATGCTGAACAGCGCGACCAGGAAGCCGAGGGTCGGCGAAGTCACCAGTGCCAGCACCAGCAGCGCGGCGGTCAGGCCCGCGAAGGAGACGATGATCAAGGGACGACGACCCCAGCGATCGACCAGGTTCATCCCGATGAAGGCGCCGATCATGCCGAGCACCGCGACCAGTCCGGAGCCGACGATGGTCAGCACCCGATCGCCGTTGCTGAGCGGGGCAAGGATGGTCGGGGTGTACATCGAGATGCCGTAGTAGGCCGTGGCGTAGCAGAACCAGAAGCCGCAGACGAACAGCGTCCGCTTGCGCAGGGCACCGGTGAACAAGGCGCTGATCGGCTGCCGCGGCGGCACCTCCTGCACCGCCAACTCGGCGTTCGGGTCGCCGGTGATGGTACGGATCACGTCCCGCGCCTGGTCGGTCCGGCCGTGAGACACCAACCAGCGTGGCGATTCCGGCAGCTTGACCCGGAAGAAGAAGACGACCAGCGCGAACGCGGCGCCGACCAGCAACAGCACCCGCCAGGCCCAGTCACCCAACGGAGTGACCGCCAACCCGACCACGTACGCGGCCACCGCACCGACGAACCACATCGCTCCGAGCGAGGTGCTGTGCATCCCCCGTCTCCGGTTCGAACTGAACTCGGAGACCAGGGTGGCCGAGATCGGGTAGTCCGCGCCGATCCCGACGCCCAGCAGGAAGCGGAAGATGATCAACATCCAGACGTGGGCGGAGAATGCGGTCAGCGTCGCGAAGACGACGAACGCGAGCAGGTCGATCACGTACATCGCCTTGCGGCCGAAGCGATCGGTGAGATTGCCCAACAGACTGGCACCGATGAAGGAGCCGATGATGGCCGAGGAGACGACCAGACTCTTCTCCACCGCCGTCAGGCCCCACTCGGCATCGATCAGCGGCAGCGCCACCGCGATCACGGTCAGATCGAAGCCGTCCAGGAAGGTGCCGCCGGCCGACAGCACCGTCACCTTGCGTTGAAACCGTCGCACGTGCGGGCTGTCCAGACCCTCGAACGCCATCGTCGCGTCACCTCTTCTCGCCCGGTCGATCGACCTGGGCTCGACTTCTCAAACGATTGAGAACCTAGACCACGACAACCGCACCCGGCAACCGGCAGCGCTGCCGATGGCCCTACGATGACCCGGTGCCGACCCGACCCGCCGCGCAACAGAGCCCATCCGCACCAGGTGCCGCCGACCGGCTGCTGGGCATCGATCCCGGCACCCTGTGCAACGAGTACGCGGTGATGCGGCACGGCCAGAGCCATCCGAATGTGGCCGGTGTGATCATCTGCCGGCCGGACGCCGGCATCGCCCCGGCCAACGGCCTGACCGACCTCGGGCACCAACAGGCCCGCGACAGCGCAAGCCGGTGGGCCGCGGACCAGGACAGTCCGCCGGTGATCATCTCGTCCGACTTCTCCCGGGCCGAGGAGACCGCGGAGGAGTTGCGCTCGGTCACCGGTGCCGGCCCGATCCGGATCGACGTACGCCTGCGGGAGCGCGATTTCGGTCCTTACCACGGCGGCCCGGTCAGCGGGTACGACGAGGTGTGGGCGGCCGACGCCGCCGGAACCGGCCTGCCGGGCGTCGAACCGGTCGCTGCCGTCCTCGAACGGACGGCGGAGTTGATCAAGGACCTGGACCGCGAGTACCAAGATCAACAGATCGTGCTGGTCTCCCACGGCGACACCGCCCAGATCACCATCGCCGCCTTCGCCGGCCTGCCGCCGGACCAGCATCGTTGCCTGCCCGGGCTGGGCAATGCCGAGATTCGGCCGCTCACCGCCCCGGCGGACGAGCGCTCCTGAATCCTGCGGTTCGCCACCCGGCCGACCGATCGGACTGGTCCGACGCGGATGGAATCAACCCGCTATAGTGCCGTGGACGCAATGCGCAACCGGTTGCTCTGATCGCTCGTCTCAGTCCAGGAAGCAGCGTGGCCGCCATCACTTCGCAGACTCCTCGAACCGTCCTCGTCACCGGCGCGTCCGGGTTGATCGGACGAGCAGTGGTCGATCGGCTCCGGGAACGCGGCGACCGCGTCCTGGCCCTCGATCGCCAGCCGCCGACCAGTAACCGTCTGCCTGCGGAAGCGGTGCTGCAGGTTGCCGGCGACTGCAGGGTCGAGACCGATGTCGAGCGCGCGTTCGCCGCCGCAGAGGCGTACGACGGCGTCGATCAGGTCGTCCATCTCGCGGCACTGCCGCACATGTCGGCGGGCACCCCGATCGAGGTGTTCGGTACGAATGTGGTCTCCACCTTCACCGTGCTCGCGGTGGCGGCACGGCACGGGGTCGGACGATCGGTGATCGCCAGCAGCATCCACGCCACCGGACTGTTGGGTCATCATCGGCAGCCGCTGCCGGACAGGTTCCCGTTGGACGAGGAGCAGAGCGCGCATCTGGACGACTGGTACTCGTTGTCCAAGAACGTCGACGAGCGCAGTGCCGCGATGGTCGCCAGCCGCTGGGACATGTCGGTGATCGCGCTGCGCTTCCCGCTGGTCCAGCCGCTGTCGGGTCTGCGACGCAGCGCTGACAGCTACGACCAGGACCCAGCCCGTGCGATGCGCGAGGGGTGGACGTACCTGGAAGATGTCGAGGCCGCCCGCGCGGTGACCTGTGCGCTGGATGCGCGGTCCAGCGGAGTGCGGGTGTTGCACGTGGCCGCGCCGGACACGCTGTTGTCGATCGACACCGAGGCTGCCTTGGACCGCTACGCACCGAATGTCCCCCGAACCCGATCCTTCGTCGGCAACGAGGCCCCGATGGACACCTCGCCGGCCCGCGATGTGATCGGATTCACCGCCAGATCCCGATTCGATTCCACCCATCAACTGGAGCACAGCAGATGAAGATCACCAGTGTCGACACCTTCGCGCTGTCCAATCGCCGGCTGCTCGTCAAGATCACCGCGTCGACCGGCCAGGTCGGCTGGGGCGAGGCCACCCTGGAGAACTGGGTCCGGCCGGTCGCAGCCACGGTCGAGCAGATGGCCGGTGCGCTCGTCGGCGAGGATCCACGACGCATCACCCATCTGTGGCAGGTGCTGAGTCGCGGCGGCTTCTATCGGGGCGGACCGGTCTTCTCCTCGGCCGTCTCCGGAATCGACATCGCACTCTGGGATCTGGTCGGCCGCAGCCTCGGTGCACCGATCCACGACCTGCTCGGCGGCGCCGCCCGGGAGAGGGTGCGGGTCTACGCCCATTCGAATCGACGTGCCGGCCACACCGGGGATCCGGAACGTGCCGCCGAACTGGTGCGCCAGGGCTACACGATGATCAAGGTCGCGCCGCCCGGGCAGACCGCGTTCCTGGACACCGCCGAGAGCCTGGCCGGCGTTGTTGCCGATCTGACCGAGCTGCGGGCGGCGATCGGCCCGGCCGTCGACTTCGCGGTCGACCTGCACGGCCGCTATTCGGTGCCGCAGTCCCGGCGCCTGCTGCAGCGGATCGCTGATCTTGATCCGATCTTCGTCGAGGAGCCCCTGCGGCCCGAGCACTCGGCGCTGATCGGAGATGTCGTCAACGTCTCCGGGGTGCCGATCGCCACCGGCGAGCGGCTGTATCACCGGACCGAATTCCGGCCCGTGTTGGAAGCCGGAGTCGCCGTGGTGCAACCCGATCTCGCCCACGCCGGTGGGATCAGCGAGTGCTTCAAGATCGCTACCCAGGCAGAGATCTACGACGCCCAGGTGGCACCGCACTGCCCGTTGGGCCCGGTCGCCTTCGCGGCCTGCCTGCAGATCGACTTCGCGGCCCCGAACGCGCTCGCGCAGGAGTGCGTGATCGACCTGCACGCACCCGACGCCGGCCTCGGTCTGGAACTGCTCGACAACCCGCAGGCGCTTGCGCTCGTGGCCGGACAGGTCGAGCGCCTCAGCGGGCCTGGTCTCGGCATCGACATCAACGAGGATGCCGTCCGCGCGGCGGTGATGGAGGGATCCCTGCCGCCCGGCTCCCCGACCTGGAACTACGCCGACGGCAGCTTCGCCGAATGGTGACTCGGTCACCGCGCCGGTCGGCCGACCACCGTCGAAACCCTCAGGCCGGGTAGTACGTCTCCTCGCCGGCCTTCTTTGCCCCGCTGGAGACTCCCGGGACCAGGACGACGTCGGTGGTCTCGATCCCGGGCTCCCGCTGGCCGGCCGTGGCCTCGACCAAACGCTGTGCAGCAAGGCGTCCGAGCCGATCGAGTTGCGGGTCGATGGTGGTCAGGAAGTCGTCCGGCAGTCCGAACCTGGCCCAGTTGTCGTACCCGACCAGGGCCACGTCCTCGGGGATCCGTGCGCCCCGGCGGATCAGACTGCGGGCCAGGCCGAGGGCGATGAAGTCATTGCCGCAGAAGATCGCGTCGATGGCTCCGAGGTCGACGTCCTCACCGGCCTGCAGACCCCAGTCCCGCGACCAATCCCCATGCAGGATGGGAATCGCGGGCTTCAGTCCGGAGGCCGCCAGCACCTCGCTGAAGCCTGCCTCCCGCTCGCGGACCGCACGTGACGGTGCCTCGGCGGTGACGTGCGCCAACCGTCGACGGCCCTGCGACAGCAGGTGTTCTGCGGCCATCCGCCCCGCCGCGCGGTCATCCGGCAGCAGCATCGTGTCCGCGGGTCGGTCGGAGACCGCGAAGGCGTACACGGTCGGCGCGTTCACCTCGGCCGAGATGCTGGGGAAGGAGTGATCAGTGCCGTCGCCGACCACCATCACACCGTCGACCCGGCGGGCCCGCAGCTTGCGCAGGTTGCCCGGCCGGGAGGCAGGATCGGACTTGTCGTCGTACACGATCACCGCGATGTCATGATCACTGAAGGTGTGCATGATCCCGGTGATCACCGGGGTGGCAAAGGTTCCAGACGCCTGCTGGGTGAGGACGCCGACAGTAAGGCTACGGCCGGTGGCAAAGCTCTGGGCCAACGCGTTCGGGTGGAAGTCCAACCGGATCGCCGCGTCCATGATCCGCTGCCGGGTGTCGTCGGAGATCCGGCCGACCCCCTTCAGCGCCCGGGACACGGTGGACACGGACACGCCGGCAACCGCCGCGACGTCGCGCATGGTCACATGATTCTCTGCCAACCCAGCTCCTGTCGTGCCGGTACGCCGTCAGGCGGAACACGTGAGGTGAGAATAACCGAGCGGGCGCGAAGCCGAGCGGATCACTTCATCCCGGAGGTGGCGAAGCCACTGACGAATCCCCGCTGGAGGACGAGGAAGATCACCAGGATCGGCAGGATGTAGAGCACGGCACCGGCAGCCAACGCGTTGTCCATCGGGGTCCCGGCCGGTGTGGTGTAGCCGTGGCTGAGGCCGACCGCCAGTGTCGTCTGATCTTCGGAGAGGAACAGCGTGGGCGCGATGAAGTCTGCCCAGACGCCGGTGAAGGTGAGGATGAATCCGGCCACACAGACGGCCTTGGTCAGCGGCAGGAAGACCGAGATGAACATCCGGAAGTAACCGCAGCCGTCGATGATCGCCGCATCCTCCAAGTCCATCGGCAAGTTGCTGAAGGCCTGCCGGAAGAGGAAGATCAAGAAGGCCGAGCCGGCGATCCCCCACATCACCCAGGGCCAGTAGGTGTAGACGAGGTTCAGCCGAGCGAACAGCAGATAGGTCGGAATCAAGGTGACGATGCTCGGCACCATCATGGTCGCGATCACGATCATGAAATAGACGCCCCTGCCGGGTGCGCGAAGTCGGGCGAATCCGAAGCCCACCAAGGCGGAGCTGAAGACCGCCAGCAACGACTGGACCGTCGCCAGGAAGAACGAGATCGCGGTGTACTTGAGGAACGGAATCGTGGTGACGGCATCGCGGAAGTTGCTCCAATGCAGCCCCGACGGGATCAGGCTGCCGCTGGTCAGCCCGGCCGGATCCTTGAGTGCGATGGACAACAGCCAGAGCAGCGGGATCAGGAACCCGATCGCAATGATCAACAGCGGAAGGTAGACGACAGGATTCGGGCGCCGCCCACCAAGATCATCTTTCGGCCGCTTCGCGGATCTGGCCGCGGCTGGTTGCTGAACGGTCGCCGTCATCGGATCTTCCTCGCCTTCGATCTCATGGGCCGCTCTGGTTCGTTCTCGTAGAACACAGCCCGCGCGCTCACCCTGAAGATCAAGATCGTCAGCAGCAGGATGAGGACGAACAACGCCCAGAGCAGCGCCGAGGCGTAGCCGAACCGGCCGTAGGCGAAGTACTGGGCATAGACGTGAATCATGAACAGGTACGTGCTCTGCGGCACCGAGGTCACCGCCGAGGCCGCCGAACTCGACGTCAGCAACAGCGGGGCCACGAACCCCTGGATAGAGGCGATCACGCCGGTGATCACCTCGAACAGGATGATCGGCGACAGCAGCGGCAGGGTGATCCGGGTGAAGACCCGCCAGCCGCCGGCGCCGTCGACCCGGGCCGCTTCTTGAAGCTCCCTGGGGATTCCCTGCAGACCGGACAGCGACAGGATCATCGTTGTGCCGACGCCCCACAGGGTCATCGCGATCAACACCATGAACACGGCCGGATCGCTCAGCCAGTCGACCGGCAGAATCCCGAACCAACCGAGGACCTGATTGATCATGCCGTAGTCGGCATTGAACAACATCTTGAAGGCCAGTGCGGATCCGACGATCGGCACCACCGCCGGCAGGTAGATCAACGACCGGAACGCTCCTCTGGCTCGGATCCGCTGATTCAGCAGGACGGCGAGCAGCAGGCCGAGCGCAATGCTCAGTGGAACGGTGATCAAGGTGTAGAGACCGGTCCGGGCCAAGGCATGGAGGGCGTCATTGTCGGGGAAGATCGAGGTGTAGTTCCGCAATCCGACGTAGTGATAGTTGCCGGTCATGCCGTCGAAGTTGGTGAAGCTCAGCCAGAGCGCGTATCCCAACGGGAACAGCGTCAGCAGCACGAAGCCGGCCAACCAGGGAGAGATGAAGCCGTAGAACGTGGATGTCTTGTAGCGTCGCCAGCCGCGAGGGCTCTGTTCCTGCTCGGTGGCCACGGTCCGGTCCGCAACCGATGACTCCCGTACGGTGCTCATGCGATCAAGTCCTTCCCGAGCTCGAGCAGCGGATTCAGGGTGTCGTTGATCGCGTCGGCGAGCTTGCCGACCCGTTCCCCGCTCTCGATGCCCTTCCGCAACTCCTTGGCCAGCGCAGCATCGAGTGCGGTGAAGGCGACGTAGGGCGAGTACTGCAGCACCGAAAAGTGCGCGAGCTCCTGCTGCTGAACGTGCAGAGACTGTTGCTGGTAAGGCTTTTCGGCGGGTAGCTGGCTGATCATGGAGGTGATGCCGGGCAGTCCCCAACCCGACTGGGCCCGGCGCTCGGCAGGCTTGCCACCGAAGTAGTGCTCGAAGAAGGCCCAGGCAAGCTCCTTGTTCTCGACCGCTTCGGGATCCACATTCCGGTGCCTGCGAAACACGGACTGGTCCGGGTCGAGCCGAAGCGGGGTGCCGGTCTGAACTGCACGTGATCTTGGAGCTTGTCATCGCCGGCGATCTGACCGGACAGCCAATAGCCGAAGCCGACCATGGCGAGCTTGTCCGCCGAGAAGGTCGGATAGCCGCCGGCCGGCAGGGCCCGGGCGACCGTCGGTCCGACGCCGGCAGCCGCGTACTTGAGATACCAGGACAACGCCGATCGGGCTTCCGGACTGGAGAAGTCGACCCTACTGAAATCGTTGGTGAAGATCGATCCGCCGGACGACGTCACCATGTTCATCAACCCCGCGGTCAGGCTGACCTCGAACGGCGGATCCAGCCCGTACAGCTGATACTGCGCGCCCTTGCGTTTGGTCAGGTCGCCGGCCAGCTGCAGCCAATCGTCGTAGCTGATCGGATCCGTGGCCGACGGCAGGTCGACGCCCATCTCGCTGAAGGCAGCGGCGTTGCACCAGAACATCGCG
>DATCVL010000462.1:0-15487 GCA_036566865.1 Microlunatus sp. | reverse complement strand
AACGACTCGATGATCGACAAGGATCTGAACGGCACCGCCGACGCGATCTATGACAAGTTCGTCAAGGACTCCTTCGTGGGCGAGCCGGTCCAGCTGAAGAAGCAGACGAAGGAGACGTTGACCACCGGGCTACCGCATCCGGCGCGGGTGATCAACGCCCAGGCGCACTACCACGTCAAGGGCCTGCCGAGCAGCTACGACAAGATCAGCGTGATGGTTGTTGATCTTGGTGACGGCAGCTACAGCGCCTGGGTCTCGTCGCGGCCCAACGACTCCGGGCCGAAGGTGAACAACGCCCTGCAGGACAGCATCAAGACCGTTCAGGTGACCAGCTGATCGTCAGCGGATACCCTGAGCGGGTGCCCGACGTTTCTGATCAGCCTGTGCAGACGCCTACCGTGCGGTACGGCTATTTCGGTCCGGAAGGCACCTTCACACACCAGGCGCTGTTGAGCGTTCCGCAGGCAGGCGTCGCCGAGCAGGTCCCGTACGCGACGGTGGCGGCCTGTCTGGATGCGGTCCGCGACGGCGCGGTGGACGCCGGGCTGGTGCCGATCGAGAATTCGGTCGAAGGCGGCGTCTCGGCCACGTTGGACAATCTCACCTACGGCCGGCCGTTGATGATCACTCGCGAGGTGTTGCTGCCGGTTCAGTTCACCCTTTTCGCGCGGCCGGGGACTCGGCTCGACGAGGTGCGACAGGTGATCACCCACCCGCACGCGGCGGCCCAGTGCCGAGACTGGCTGGCCGCGAACGTATCTCAGGCGGTGATCACGACCGACGGGTCAACGGCCGCCGCCGCAGCGGCCGTTGCCGATCCCGAATCGGGTTATGACGCGGCAGTCTGCTCGCAGATCGCCGGTGAGCTGCACAAGCTGCAGCCGCTGGCCGAGGGGATCGCCGACAACACCAGCGCGGTGACCCGATTCGTCCTGTTGAGTCGACCGGGACCGGTCGCGGGCGCGACCAAGGCGGACAAGACCAGCCTGGTGCTGTTCATGAAAGTTGATCATTCGGGCGCACTGCTGGAGCTGCTGGAACAGTTCGCCAGCCGCGGTGTGAACCTCTGCCGGATCGAATCCCGACCGACCAAGACCGCGCTCGGCAGCTACTGCTTCGCGATCGACGCCGAGGGGCACATCAACGACGAGCGGCTGGCCGAGGCGATGATGGGCCTGCACCGGGTTTCGGCACAGGTGATCTTCCTGGGCAGCTATCCGCGCGCCGACGCCACCGAGCCGGACATCCTGGCCGGCACCAGCAACTCCGACTACACCGCCGCCCGAGACTGGCTGCAGCACCTCCGCAATCCCGGCTGATCGTCCTTGATCAACTTTGCCCGTCGGCCAGCTTCGGCACCAGGTGGGTCAACGCGTACGGGACACTGAGCACGGTGTTGTAGGCCATCGCCGCGCCGGCGTAGGGCTGTTCGTAGTAAGGGATCTCCAAGGCCCGACGCTCACGGACGACGGCCAACTTCCGGTAGATCTCGTTCCGATCCAGCCATCGTCGGGTCTTGGCGTCGGCCAGCAGCAACAACCGATCCAGGTCGAGCAGATCGGCCTGTTCGGCCGAGATCTCGGCGCCGAACTTGTCTCCGATGATCTTGTTCAGCCGGGTCGGTGGCGCGAAGCCGAGGTCTGCCAGGAAGCGGCCTCGAGGGTCGGTACTGGAGAAGGTGTAGAAGCTGTTCTGGCTCGGGTCGACGACCGCTGCCGTCTTCCCGGAGAATTCGGGATGATCATCGCGTACGGCGGCGAATCGGGCGTCGATCGCAGACAGGGTGCGTGCCGCCTCGTCAGACCGCCCGACGATTCGCGAAGCAGTCTTGAACATGGCCGCACGATCAGTCGTGTACGGGGCGCTGTCGGCATCCTGCGCAACCGTGGGCGCGATCGCGCTGAGCTTGGTGTACTCGTCATCGGTGATCTCCGCGTACAGGCCGACGATCACATCCGGACGCAGGCTGGCGATCCGTTCGAAGTTGAGTTCATTGCCGCCGATGTAGGTCGGTGTCGAGCCTTTCCAGGCGTCCCGCACCCAGGGCCAGGTGTGGTCGATCTTCTCACCGAACCATGGCCGGACTCCGACCGGCCGGAGTCCGAGCGCGAGGAACAGTTCGTGGTCGGTGTAGCCGACGGTGACCACTCGCGTCGGTGCGGCCGTGAGCTTCGTCCGGCCTTGCGCGTGCTCGATCGTCACCGGGAAACCGTCCGCAGACGGCGTCCCGTCTGCTGACGTTTGGCCGCTCGTCGAGGACGAGGACTGGCAGCCGGCGAAAGCTGGGACGGCCAGTGCTCCGCCGATGACCGTCAATGCTCCGCGCCGGGAGATTCGAGACTTGGTTAGGCTCACCTAACGAACTCTATCGGCAGTGCTGCCACCTCCGAAACGTGACCTGCGGCACCCAAACTGCGCAGTGGGGGACGCGGACCTGATCAGGCCCGGGTGCGGATGGTGAGAGCGCCGGGCAGGACCTCGGCCAGCAGCGTGTGGCACTCGCCGGCAGGATCGCCGTCCAACTCGAAATGATCACCTTCGACCACCTCGATCTTGATCTTGCTGCCGGTGATCCGGTCCAATTGATCAAGATCGCGGTCCCGCCGGGTGAGCACGTGAGTGATCAACTTCACCCAGTCGGTCGGCCGGCGGGGCGAGGCGATCAACAGGTCGAGCAGGCCGTCGTCCGGCTTGGCGTCGGGGATCAGCGGGATGTTGCCCTGCAGGAAACCCACATTGCCGAGCACCAACACGTGTGCACGCCGCCGGATCGGCTCGCCGTCGTCGACCGTGATGGCAGCGTGCAGTGCCGGATGGTTGGCGTTGCGGGCAGCGGAGACAAAATAGGCCGCGGATCCGACGGCCCGCTTGAGATCGGGGTTCGTCTCCTGCAAGATCACCGCGTCGATGCCGATCCCGGCCATCACCACGAAGTGATCAACCCGGTCGTCGTCGATGGTGACCCGGACGATGTCGATCGGACGGTTCTGCCCGCTCAGGGCGACGTCGATCGCGGCCCGGCTGTCCAGCGGGATGCCCAGGTTCTTGGCCAGCAGATTCCCTGTGCCGGCAGGGATCACGCCGAACGGGATGCCGGTGCCCTCCAATTCCGAGGCGATCACCCGGACCGTACCGTCGCCGCCGGCAGCGATCACCAGATCGGCGCCACTCTCGATCGCCCGGCGGGTCATCTCCCGGCCGGGATCGTCCACCCGGGTTTCCAACCACATCGCCTGGGCCCAGCCGTGGGTCCGCAACTCGTAGTCGACCGTACGCCGGAAGCCGACCCAGTCGACGACCCTGGCCGGGTTGTAGATCACCGCGCAGAGCTTCCTCGCGGTCGACGGCTGGGCGGGTTCGACGGCTCGGGCGGCCCGACGAGCGGTGCGAGCGCGCGGAACCGAAACCGGCGGCAACACTTCGGCGCCGGCCAGCAGCAACGCCAAGGCTGCCGCAGCGGCGCCGTACAGCAGACCCCCGATCAGATCGGACAGCCGGTGTGCCGCGAGCAGCCAGCGGTCGACACCGACCAAGATCAGGATCAACGAACCGATCACGATCCACTGCACCAGTGCCGCTCGACGCCGGCGAGTGATCAACAGCACTGCTGCAACCGCCACCCCACCGACCGTGGCAGCGCTCAGATGCCCGCTCGGGTAGGCATAACCGTGGGTGGTGATCAGATCGACGGCGTCGGCCGGCCGCGGCCGAGCGATCAAGGTCCGGAGCAACCAACCGCCGCCGTACCCGATCACCACCATCAGGACCAACGAAGCAGCGAGATTGCGCAGCCGGGTTCGATAGGCCCAGATCGCGATCACCAGCAGTGCCAGGTAGATCACGATCGGCGCGGTCACCATCGCCAGGGTTGCCGCAATCTGCCCGGCCGCCGACGTCATCGATACCGGTGCTCGAGCGACGGCATCGTCCCAGCCGGAGACCAGATCGGTGTCCAGCACCAGCACGGTCCAGCCCGCGAAGGCCGCGGCGAGCGCGACCACGATGATGATCGCGGCAGCCGTCGGCGGTTTACGGGCCATGCTGCCGAAGAATATGCGATAGGGCCCTTCCCAGGGCGACCACTAGGCTGGTGTCGTGATTGACGCCCGCTTGCTTCGTACTGACCCTGACCGTATCCGCCGTTCCCAGCGCAGGCGGGGCGAATCGGTCGAATTGGTGGACAAGCTGATCGGCGTCGACGAGTCGCGGCGGCAGGCGATCGCCAGCTTCGAATCCGCCCGGGCCGAGCAGAAGGAGCTCGGCAAGCAGATCCCGAAGGCCCAGGGCGAGGAGAAGCGGGCGCTGCTGGCCAAGACCAAGGAACTGGCCGAGCAGGTCAAGGCGGCCGATGCGACGGCGAAGGAGGCCGAGGTCACCTTCACCGAGTTGTTGAAGGGTGTCGGCAATCTCGTCTTCGACGATGTGCCCGAGGGTGGCGAGGACGACTACGTCGTGAAGGAAACGCACGGCACGCCACGGGATTTCGCTGCCGAGGGCATCACCGTTCGTGATCATCTTGATCTTGGTGAAGCGCTGCAGGCGATCGACGTCCAGCGTGGCGCCAAGGTTTCGGGTGCCCGGTTCTACTACCTGACCGGTGTCGGCGCCGAGCTCGAGTTGGCCTTGATCAACTTGGCCATGAGCACCGCACTGGCCAATGGCTTCACCGCGATGATCCCGCCGGCGTTGGTGAAGCCGCCGGCGATGGAAGGTACCGGGTTCCTCGGCCAGGCAGCCGATGATGTCTATCGGCTGGAAGCCGACGACATGTATCTGGTCGGTACCGCCGAGGTGCCGTTGGCGGCCTACCACTCCGACGAGATCCTGGAGCCGGCGAAGTTGCCGCTGCGCTACGCCGGTTACAGCCCCAGCTATCGACGCGAGGCCGGCTCGTACGGCAAGGACACCCGCGGCATCTTCCGGGTGCACTGGTTCGACAAGGTCGAGATGTTCAGCTACTGCGCGCCCGAGGAGGCGGAGGCCGAGCATCAGCGCTTGCTGCAGTGGGAGAAGGACTTCATCAGCAAGCTCGAGTTGCCGTTCCAGGTGCTCGAACTGGCCGGTGGTGATCTTGGTCTGAGTGCCGCCCGGAAGTACGACTGTTACGCCTGGTTCCCAAGCCAGCAACGGTATCGGGAGATCACCTCCACCTCGAACTGCACCCAGTTCCAGGCTCGGCGGCTGAACATTCGAGCCCGCTTCGAGGACGGTACGGCGCCGGTCGCCACCCTGAACGGCACCCTGTGCGCGGTGACCCGGGTGATCATCGCCCTGCTGGAGAATCATCAGCAGGCCGACGGCAGCATCTACGTACCCGAGGCGCTGCGGCCCTTCCTCGGCGGCCGGGATCGACTGACCGCACCGGATCAGGCCGCGGGCGCCGCCCGATGAGTGCCGGAACCGCGGCGACCGGGGGATCGACCTGGTCGCCGAAATTGGTGGCTCTGGACGTCGACGGCACCGTGGTCGATCAGGACGGCAAGCTGCCTGACCCGATCCGCGAGGTGATCGGGAATCTGGTCGATGACGGTGTGCTGGTGGTGCTCGCGACCGGGCGCGCCTGGCATGGGACCGAGCCGATCTTCACCCAGTTGCAGCTGCCACCCGGCCCGGCGGTGTGTTCCAACGGCGCGGTGATCGTGAACTATCCGCCGGTCGAGGTGCTGCGTACGGTGACCTTCGACGCCACCGAGGTGGTGCACAGGGTGCTCGAGCAGAATCCGAACACGCTGGTCGCGGTCGAAGAGGTCGGACGTGGCTACCGGGTCAGCGATCGTTTCCCGGACGGCGATCTGACCGGTGAGTTGATCATCACCGACGTCGAGGAGATGATCTCCGAGCCGGTCACCCGAGTCGTGCTGCGGGACCCCAGCAGCACGGACCAGGACTTCATCCGGCTGGCCGAACGCCTTGGCCTGCGTGGCTGCAGCTACTTCATCGGTTGGAGCGCCTGGCTGGACATCGTTCCGGAAGGTGTCAGCAAGGCCACCGCGCTGGCCGATGTTGCGGCCCGGCACGGCATCGACCGTGCCGACATCCTGGCCCTCGGCGACGGCCGCAACGATCTGGAGATGCTGCAGTGGGCCGGCCGCGGGGTTGCCCTCGGCCAGGCACCCGACGAGGTCAAGGCTGCCGCCGACGCCGTCACCGCCCCCTTCGACGACGGCGGCACCGTCGACGAACTCGCCCGCTGGGTGCGCTAGTCCGAAAGATCGGGCGGTTCGCCGAGGCTCCAAGAGACAGCCCGAGCCTGCGGAGGCAAACCACGCCGCCTCCTGCTGCACCGCTCGGACCAGAAGCTCACGCCGCGCGGCGGAGCTGGCGACGAGCCGGTCCGGCGACCTCGGCCGCGGCCGCGAGCACCTGGTTCAGCGTGGGCAGTGCGCGACGGACCGACGCGAGCCGGGTCGGACCCTGCTGGGTGGAGCGTTCCCGACGAAGGTGACGCTTCACGGTGGACAAGGAACAGCCCAATCGCTGGGCGATCGACTCCAGGGTCTCGTCCGGATTCGCCCGCCGGAGTCGTACCACTTCTTCATGATCAACAGGACGGTTCCGCGCGGTGGCGCCGGCGAAGGTGTCGAAGTCCTCGGGTTCAACGGCGATGCCGAGCCGGCGGCGGATCTGGTTCCGCTGACGTTGCGTGGTCCCGGCGGCGAAGCCTGCGACGTCGTGCTTGACGACGGCGTCGTACAGGCAACTCTGCTGCACTGGGCAGGCGGCGCAGACCTCGGCGGCTCGCTCGGTCAGGTTGCTGTAGTGGTGTCGCAGGGCAGCAGGAGCACTGCTGGACGGCGGCTCCTCCATCAGGCGATCCTGGAACAGCGTTGCATTGCGTACGCAACCGGTGGCGTTCCGCGTCCGATCGTCGAAGTTGCTCATCACGTTTCCCCTCGTGTCTCGTGCGTCAGCGATCTGACTGGCCTGAGACGTAAGGGCTTCCCGGTTGGGTTCCCCCGACTTTCACTGAAAATCGGGAGCGCCTCCGCGAACCCCATGGCTACGACTCTGTGATCTCGTAGCCAGTGGCGCGGGCTGCCGGCCCCGATTCCGGCGAGCCCGACCCGATGAGCCCCGACGACCCCCGATGAGCCCCGACTCCGCCAGCTGACTTTGAGAACACCTGCGCCCTCGGTGAGGACGCAGAACCAGTCAAGCCGACCTGCCAGGGACATGGATCAGCCCGAGGGACGATTCGAGTCATTCCGCGGAATGAAGGCGCGCGGACGGGTTGGTCCGTCTCGAGGGCCAATTGGGCCCGAAAGGGAAATTGAAGGGGTTGGCGATATTCAGCCCGCTTGCATTTCCGGCGAATTACAGATACATGCCGTCGCTGCGCCGGGGATCGCCGCCGGGATTCGGCGGCTGTCCGGGCATGCCGCCGGCGGGCAGCGCCCGACGCATCTGCTCCAGCTGTGCTCGAGCCGCCATCTGCTGGGCGAACAGGGCCGTCTGGATTCCGTGGAACAAGCCCTCCAACCAGCCGACCAACTGCGCCTGGGCGATTCGGAGCTCCGCATCGCTCGGCGCCTGGTCGGAGGTGAACGGCAACGCGAGCCGATCCAATTCCTCGACGAGCTCGGGTGCCAGGCCGTCTTTCAGTTCTGCGATCGAGGCCGAATGAATGTCCCGCAGTCGTTGCCGTGACGCGTCATCGAGTGGTGCTGCTTTCACCTCGTCCAGCAACTGCCGAATCATGTTCCCGATTCGCATCACCTTGGCGGGCTGCTCGACCATGTCGGTGACCGATGGTTCGCGTTCCTCGTCGGACTCGGCGCCCTCACTCGGCGCGCTCTCCACCGCCATCGCCTGCGGCGTCACCACGTACACCCGGCCGTCGTCGGTCTGGCCGGCGACCGGCGGCGGTCCTTCGTCCTGCGGATTCTGCGAATCGGTCATGGTGATGAGCCTAATGGCCGTGAGGTGCCCGACGCTTCGTCACCGGTCGCTGCCGGATCACCGCCACAACGACCGCTTGAAACGTGATCGCCGATCAGACCCTTTCGCGGCAGCAGAAACCCGACTGCGAATCTCGGCCGCTCCGCCTAAAGTTAATCCGCTATGCGCGACTTCCCCCCGGCTGTTCCCGGTTTCACGACGACGGTCCGGAAACACCAGGACCTGCACACGCTCGACGAGGTCCGGCCGACCGGCTCAGAACCGACCCGTTCTGCGCCGGAGGCGAAGCCCTCGACGGCCCGACGGCGCCGCGGATCGGACGGCCAACCCGATACCCGCAGCCCTGTTCGGTTCCTGTTCTGGTTGCTTCGTCAGCAATGGGATGTCGTGCTGGCTGGGGCGGGCGTGTCGGTGTTGTGGATGATGCCCGGCACGCTCGGCCCGTACCTGATCGGCCGGGCCGTCGACGACGGCATCACGGCCCATTCGACCAGCCAGCTGATCTACTGGTCGGCGCTGCTGCTGGGCGTGATCGTGATCGGCGCGATCTTCGGCATCATCGGCCACACCCTGGTGGTACGAGGCTGGCTGATTGCGCTCTACCGGACCACCAAGATGGTCGCCCGTAAGGCCGGCCAGCTCGGTCACGTACTGCCACAACGCACGCCGACCGGTGAGGTGCTGAGCGTCTCGTCGGCCGACAGTGATCAATTCGGCGCGCTGACCGAGGTCTTCGCGCGGGCCGTCGGGTCGCTGGTCGCGTTCGTGATCGTGGCCTCGATCGTGTTGTCCACCTCGCCCCAGCTCGGGGTGATGGTGCTGATTGCCGCACCCGTCCTGGTGCTGATCGCGATGCCGCTGCTGTGGCCGTTGCAGCGCCGCCAGACGATCGAGCGGAACCGGAACTCCCGGCTGACCTCGATGGCCACCGACATCGTTGCCGGGCTGCGAATCCTGCGCGGCGTCGGCGGTGAGCGGACCTTCGGCGAGAACTACGCCGAGCAGTCCCAGAGCGTACGGAAGGCCGGCGTCGCCGCCGGGATCTGGCAGGCCGTGACCGACGCCACCGGCATCCTGTTCTCCGGACTCTTCCTGGTGACGTTGACCTGGGTCGGCGCTCTGCAGGTGCTGGAGGGCGAGCTGACCGTCGGTCAGTTGATCAGCTTCTTCGGCTATGCGCTGTTCATGGTGGCGCCGATCCGGACCTTCTTCGAGTTGGCGCAGAAGGCTGTAAGGGCACAGGTCTCGGCCGCCAAGACGATTGCGGTGATGGAGCAGGAGCCGCCCTGGACCGAGCCGGCCGAGCCTCGTCGGCTGCCGGTCGAGGCGCCGTTGGTCGACGAACGTACCGGCTTCCAGGCCGAGCCCGGTCTGCTGACCATGGTGGTGTCCGCCGTACCGGACTCATCGGCGGCGCTGGCCGATCGGCTCGGCCGCTACCTGGTTGTTGATCATGAACCGGTGAGCATGGAGGTCGATGAAGGGCTGAAGGGTCGCGCGGCCGCCCGGGCCCGGGCCGAGCGCGAACGACAGCGGCGGCTGTTGATGATCAAGGACCGGGAGCGCGCGAACGGTGCCTGGGGTGTCCGGCTCGGAGATGTTGATCTTGCCGATGCCTCGATCACCGAGGTGCGGGAACGCATTCTGGTCAGCGATACCGGCAGCATGGTCTTCGCCGGCACCCTGCAGGAGGCCATCGATCCGCACGCCCGGCTGAGCCTGGAGCAGGCGGAGCAGGTGATGGCGACGGCCGCAGCAGAGGACGTGTACGACGCCGTGCCGGGCGGCTGGCAGGGCCGGCTGGACGAGCGGGGGCGTGGATTGTCCGGTGGCCAGCGGCAGCGGCTGGTGCTTGCTCGCGCGCTCGGTGCCGATCCGGAGATCCTGGTGCTGGTCGAGCCGACGTCCGCCGTCGATGCGCACACCGAGGCGATGATCGCCGAGCGACTGGCCGATCATCGGCGCGGTCGGACGACGGTGGTGGTGACCGTTTCGCCGCTGCTGCTGCACTACGCCGATCAGGTGGCATTGCTGGACGGCGATCGGATCATCGCGGTCGGCACCCACCACGACTTGATCAACTCCGAGCCGCGGTACCGCCGGGTGGTGGCCCGCGGCATGGATGAGGAAGAAATCGACGGCACCGAAGAGAACGAGATCACTCGAGCCGGCGCCGGCGCGATGGACACGATGGACGGAGGAGAACGATGAGCGAGGTCACCGCGACGAGCCGGTCCGGCACTTCGGTGATCGCTCCGATGTCCGACTCGGCCGCGACCTGGGACGCCGACCGGACGCGGCGCGCGAGGGCGGGTGAGCTGCCGTCCCGGATTTCGGCCGAGCTCCGGGTGCCGAAGCATGTGTCGGTCAGGACTCGGTTGCGGGCCTGGCACCACCGGCACCTGGTGCGTGAGGATCGGGCTGACCGGTTCTATGCCCAATCCCGCAACCCCGAACGTGGTCTGCCGGTGGCCGGGGGACCGGCAGTGGCTGAGTTCATCCGCAATCTGCTGGTCCGCCGCAAGGGGCTGGCGCTGCTGCTGTTGATCTTGAACGGGCTGGCCGCGGTGGCCGGACTGATCGTGCCCCGGATCCTCGGCCAGCTGGTGGACGTGGCGTCGTCGGCGGGCACCGCGGCAGCCACCGTCAACGGTCTGGCGATCGCGGTGATGGCGATCGTGATCATGCAGGCACTGCTCACCTTCGGTGCTCGGTTCTCGGCCGCGATCTTCGGCCAGGACCTGCTGGCCGCGGCCCGCGAGTACATCGTTCGTACCGTGCTGCGGCTGCCGCTGAGCCGAGTGGAGAGCGCCAGCAGCGGTGACCTGGTCACCCGGGTGACACGGGATGTCTCCACCATGAGCGAGTCGGTCCGCTGGGGTCTGCCGGAGGCCGTGGTGGCGTTGATCACCACCGTGCTGACGGTGGTGGCGATGGCGCTCAACTCGGTGCTGCTGGCGTTGCCGATCCTGGTCTCCGCGGTGCCGTTGTGGATTGCCGTACGCCGCTACTTCCGGCATGCCCCGATGGGCTACATCACCGAGGGCGGCACGTATTCGGCGATCAACACCTCGCTGACCGAGACTGTCGAGGGTGCTCGCACGGTGGAGGCGCTGCGCCTGCAGGCCGACCGGATCGGGCTGACCGACGAGGACATCGAGGAGTCCGCGCAGGCGGAGCGCTACACCATGTCGCTGCGCAACCTGCTTTTCGGCGTGATCGACATCGCGTACAACACTCCGCTGGTGTGGACGATCCTGCTCGGTGGGCTCGGATACTCACAGGGTTGGGTCACGCTCGGTCAGATCACCGCTGCCACCCTCTACATCCAGGCCGTGGTGGAACCGCTGGATCGCTTGATCAGCAACGTGGATCGGCTGCAGGTCGGGGTTGCCTCGACCACCCGTCTGCTGGGCATTGCCGCCGTACCGCAAGATCGGGAACCGGGCGAGGAGGAGCCTTCCGATTCACATCTGGAGGGGCATGATCTTCGGTTCGCCTACCGCGAGGGACACGATGTGCTGCACGGAGTTGATCTTGACCTGGTGCCGGGGGAACGGCTGGCCATCGTCGGGCCGAGTGGCTCGGGCAAGTCGACTCTGGGCCGTCTGTTGGCCGGCATCAACGGGCCGCGTACCGGGCGAGTCACGGTCGGTCATGTCGACCTGACCAAGCTCCCGCTTGATCAACTCCGGACCCAGGTCTCGCTGGTGACCCAGGAGCATCACGTCTTCGTCGGCAGCATCCGGGACAACATCGTGCTGGCCCGTGAGGATTCGGCCGACGAAGTAGTGATCGATGCCTTGCGGACGGTGGACGCCTGGGACTGGGTGCAGCGGTTGCCGGCCGGACTGGACACCATGATCGGCAGCGGTAACGCATCGCTCACGCCGGCGCAGGCTCAGCAGGTGGCGCTGGCACGGCTGGTGGTCGCCGACCCGCACACCCTGGTGCTGGACGAGGCGACCTCGCTGATCGATCCGCGGACCGCGCGGCACCTGGAAGGCTCAATGGCTGCACTGCTCGAGGACCGGACTGTGGTCGCGATCGCGCACCGGCTGCACACCGCCCACGATGCCGACCGGATCGCGGTCGTGATCGACGGCCGGATCGCCGAGCTCGGCAGCCATCACGAGCTGCTGGCCGCCGGAGGTGAATACGCCAGCCTCTGGCGGGCCTGGACCAGCTGACGATCGGGTCTGATCGCGATCCGGTCACCGGAAGCACCGCAGGTGCTTCCGGTGACCGGGGGTCGACCTTGATCTATCTGCCGTTGCGGCCGAGGACTAGCGCTGTTGCCCGTTCTCGAAGTAGTTGATCAACTCGGCCGACAGCGGCGGCACGGTACGGGCAGAACCGTCGCTGCGCAGCGAATCCGTGGCCACACATCCGGCGGCCACGGCCTGGCGGGCGGCGACCGGGGAGGTTTCGGTCATCCCGCCCTCGACGGCGAATCGGAGGAATTCGCTGATCAGTCGCGGATCCGCGCCACCGTGGCTGCCGCCGGTTGCTCCCTCGCCGATGATCAACTTCTCGTCCGGTTCGGCGTGGCCGTCGTGGCGCTGGTCCCAGATCGCGATCACATCATCCGGTCCGTCGCCCAGATTCTCGATCCGGCCCTTGGTGCCGATCACGGTGTAGTTGCGCCAGTAGTCGGGCGCGAAATGACACTGCTCGTAGGACGCCAGCACCCCGTTGTCGAGCCGCATCTGCATCATCGAAACGTCTTCCACGTCGATGATTTCGTTCAAACCGGTCTGCTCGGTCGGCGGCCAGACGTTCTTGTCGTACCAGTCCCACATCCGGTCACCGGAATGGTCGGTGCGGTCGGTGATCTTGCCGTAGACCATCAGGTCGCCCATCGCCGAGACCGTGCTGCTGTAGCCGCCGGCCAACCAATGGATCACATCAAGATCATGAGCGCCCTTCTGCAGGAGAAGGCCGGTGGAGCGGCTTCGATCCGCATGCCAGTCCTTGAAGTAGAAGTCGCCCCCGGTGCTGACGAAGTGACGGCACCAGACCGTCTTCACCTCACCGATCCGCCCGCTCTTGATCAGTTCCCGCATCTGCCGCACCACCGGCATGTGCCGCATGTTGTGGCCGACGTACAACCGGGTGCCGGTCTCGTACGCGGTCTGCAACAAGGTGTCGCAGTGCTCGATGGTGGTGGCCAACGGCTTCTCGCAGAACACCGGCACGCCGGCCTGCAAGGCGCGTAGGGCGACCGGAAAATGTTGATCATCCGGTGTCAGCACCAGCACTGCGTCCAAGCCGGCCTGCAGCAGTTGATCAAGATCATCGGTGATCAGCGCGTCCGGCAGGGCCTTGGCTGCGTCGGCGCGACCGCGCTCGCTGAGATCGCAGACGGTCGTCACCCGACTCGGGCGCTGCTCGTCGTCGGGGCGGTGGGCGTACTGCCAGAGTCCGGCCCGCATGCCGAATCCGACGATGCCGATCGAAAGCTCGCGATCGGCCGACCGCCCAGGGTTGCTGAGCGGCGTTGCTTGCTGGGTCATCGTCTACCTTTCGAAGGGGTGCTCCGGCGGCTCGGAGGCCGGGAACAGGATCCCAGGTCGCGGACGCCGAAGTGCGGTCAAGGCCAGGCTAAACGATTAGCCAGCTGGCCGGAAGCTGTCCCGTCGAAGGATCGTTGACTTCGCCCGAATCATGCCCTCGACTCGGCTCCGGTACGCCTCCGGCAGACTGAGCGCATGCGTGCCATTACCGCCGCCGAGCCGGGCGGGCCCGAAGTCCTGCGGATCGCCGAGCTGCCGTTGCCGCGGCCGAGCGAGGGCGAGGTGGTGATCAAGATCGCCGCTGCGGGGGTGAACTGGCCCGACGTTCAGCAGCGGATGGGGCGCTATCCGGCACCACCCGGGGCATCGGAGTTGCTCGGCCTGGAGTGTTCGGGAGTGATCCATGAGGTCGGCGCCGGGGTGCAGGAATGGCGGCCGGGCGACTCCTGCGTCGCGCTGCTGCCCGGCGGCGGATATGCCGAGTACGCTGCAGCGCCGGCCGGTCAGGTAGTCCGTGCACCCCGCGGAGTTGATCTTGTCAGTGCCGGTGGTCTGATGGAGGCCGCCGCAACCGTCGTCTCCAATCTTGACCTGGCGCGGCTGACGGCCGGCGAGACCTTCCTGGTGCACGGCGGCGCGGGCGGCATCGGTTCCTTTGCCATCCAGTACGCGAAGGCGCTCGGGGCGAGAGTGATCACCACAGCCGGTCAGCCGGAGAAGTTGGAGTACTGCCGATCGATCGGCGCTGATCTTGCCGTCTCCTACCGTGAGGATTGGGCCGGCGCGGTGGCCGACTTCACCGCCGGCCGCGGCGTCGACGTGATCTTGGACATCATCGGAGCCAAGTACCTGGAGTCGAACACGTCCGCCCTCGCCGCCGACGGCCGGTTGATGATCATCGGGCTGCAGGGTGGCCGGAAGTCGACCCTCGACCTCGCCGCGCTGATGGCCAAGCGCGCCACCGTGGCCGGAACGATGTTGCGCCCTCGGCCGGTCGAGCAGAAGACCGAGATCTGCCGGCAGGTCGAGGGGAAGGTCTGGCCCCGGCTCTCGGACGGGTCGATCAAACCCGTCCACGAGACCCGGATGCCGCTGGACCAAGCCGCGGCAGCACATGCCCGACTGGAGTCCGGCGACAACATCGGCAAGATCCTGCTGCTGCCCTAGGTCCACGAGCCGCTCATTGATTCGAGGTCGGCGCCGGTGCCGACTAGGATGCCGGGTGCCTGCCAGGCGGCGTACGTCGTGCTGCGGGCAACCCGGCGAGGTCGCATAGTGGACTAGTGCAGCCGCCTTGAAAGCGGCCGAGCGGCTCAAACCGTTCCGTGGGTTCGAATCCCACCCTCGCCGCAGCAACACACGGATGCCGGACGCGTCGTGGGTGATGGAGATGCAGGTTGATGGAGTTTCAGCATTGATGGAGTCTCGGGGTTGATGGAGCAGTACGTCCTGACGGCCGCTCAGCCGATCCGGGCATCGGTGATCAGCGCGGTCGCCGACCTGATCGGCGCGGTGCTGATCGTGATCGGACTCGACCGCAACAACACCGCCCTGACCGTGATCGGCATCGTGCTCTTCGTCCTGGGTGTCGGGCTGGCCGTCGCGGCCGCGGTGTTGCGGCAGCGGCTGCGTACCGAAGTCACCCTCGACGGCGACGGCATCCGGATCCGCAGCGCCGGGCGTACCGCACAAGCCCGGTGGTCAGAGATCACCAACGTCACCCAAGATCAGCGATCGATCTACCTGGCCCAGGGAAAGACCCACGGGCCGACCCTCAAGATCGACAGCCCGCGCGGCCCCCGGGATCCGCAGTTCCAACGCCTGGCCGGCGCGCTCTCCGAACGACTCGATCAAGATCGCGGCTACCACCCGCTCTGACCCCTCTGACGTTTTCCAGCCGTGGTGGGGAAACGTACGGAGGGTGCCGGGTCTGGGTGTGTCGTTTTCCAACTCTGGTTGGGAAAAGTGCGGAGGTCGCGGGGCCCGGGTGTGTCGATTTCCAGCTCTGGTCGGGAAACGAACGCGGTTGCGGGCCCGGGGTCTGTCGTTTCCAGCAGTGGCGGGGAAACGTA
>DATCVL010000461.1:0-9216 GCA_036566865.1 Microlunatus sp. | reverse complement strand
CGCGGCACCCGCCACTTCCGACACCCATCCCAACAACTCATCAGATAACTCCGCCATCTCGCCCTCCCGTCGATTCTGCTGCTACACCATCATCACGAGTCTTTCGAAACGGCACCGTTGACGACCCAACTGATCGGCGCGCCGCCCGTAGGACGTTCCTCCGCAGACACAGTTGATCGAGATCGCTGAAGATCATCTGACCTGTCGCACAAGGGATCCGATGACCGGGCACCTCGGGCCCACCGGCCAAATCCGCTCTGCTGTGGGGGTCACGGCTGGGCGTCGGCCGCCTCGCGATCATTCGCGGCTGATCGTTCCGCGTGGCTGGGGCCGAGCATCACTCCGCTGGCCAATCGCTGAAAGCAATACATCTCGAGCTGCAGTTCCCCGGTCGTCCAAAAGCAGGCTGGCTCGCGTGCTGTTCCCCACTCTTCGACAGGTGAACCCAGCCGAAGCGAGATCGCATCCTTGAGTAGCGGATAGGCGGTTCGCGACTTGACCCCATCATCGCCGGCCTCGTTGTAGGCAAAGAGGCTGAGACCGAGGAACTCGCCGCGGAACATGGTGTCGATCCCGTCAACACTTACCAGCGGCGTCTCGAACCGGTGCGATACCGTCCGCTCGTCCTCTTGGCGATCCACCGCAGAGCTGTCCCATTCCACCTGCCTCAGACCCAGCCGTTCATAGAAGCGATGGCGGTCATCCTCAGTGGTGGGCCACGTTCCCTTGATCATGTCCAACGGAAGGCGAACGAGGCTCTCGACGGGCGGGCTCAGTTCGGGCATCCTCGATTCTCCCAGATCGACGGCGACGGCGACCAACGGATGCGCACGTCCGCAGGGGATCGGTCACCGGGCGGGCCAGAGCGATTCACACCTATTCGTCCAAGCCCCGCGTTCGTAGTTCACCGTCACCTCGACCACGGTCGCGACCGTCGCAAAGGAATACTCTTCCCATACTCACTCTAGATGAGTATCGTTCGGTCATGGTGTTCTACGGGATGCGGGAACCATCGTTCCTGGTGCTGACGGCGCTGGCCGGCGGCCGTCAGCACGGCTATGCAGTGATGAAGGCGGTCGACGACCTGTCCGACGGGACTGTCCGACTACGCCCCGGCAGCCTCTACGCGACCTTGGATCGATTGGCCGACACCGGCATGATCTGTGAAAGCGGCGAGGAAGTCGTCGACGGTCGGCCGCGTCGCTACTACGAACTCACCCCGCTGGGCGCCGAACGACTGGCCGCCGAGGCACACCGGATGCAAACCAACGCTGCCCGCGCAGAGGCCGGCCTTCGCCGGTTCCGCTCCAACCAGGCAACCACATGACCGCCCCAACGCCGGCCGAGCGGCGGATCGAGTCGACCTACCGGCTCGTGCTCACCCTGTTTCCGTCCTCGTGGCAGGACCGGCACAGCGAAGAAGCCTGCGCAATCCTGGTCGATCGGGCCCAGCAGCGAGGCGGCAAAGTCAGCGGCGCCGACATCGCCGACCTGGTGTGGCATGCGACCACCGCTCGACTCGACACTCTGACGGCACCGATGCTCCGGCGTTTGCCCCAGCCGCGGCGGGCGATCCCCGGGATGATCGCACTGACCATCGCTACCGCCACCTCGGTGATCATGATCATCGGGGAAATCACTGGCGCTGCCCACCGGCCGGCCAGCCCTGCGTATCAGGCGATGTTCATCAGCGGCCCGTTCCTGACCATCGGCGTCGGCATCGACATCGGATTCATCCTGACCATGGTCCTTTGGCTGGCAGCACGAACCGAACTCGCCCGCCTCATCTTGTTCGCCACCACGATCCTGGCGATCTGGATGACCTGGCCCGGTGGCCTCGCGGTTTATCCCCAACCACCCGCCGCATACACCGGCGCGCTCGCAATCATCGGCATCATCAGCCTCAGCACCCTCCGCGACTCCACCGCCCACCAACCACGACGCGCCCGCACACTCACCGGTCTCGCGGTGGTAGTCCTCAGCGCCGTGGCCCTCAGCCTGAATGCCGCCATCACCGGCGAACTCGGCTGGATCCCCCTGCAAACACAGATGCCATCGTTGGGACTCCAACTCGCGACCTATGCCGTGATCGCAGCACTCGCGTTGGCCGCCTGCGGTATCGCCCTCTACACAGCCATCCGCCACCGCCAGATCGGCGGACTCGTGTTGATCATGCTGTTCGCGCTACTCGCCACCACCCTGCACGCCACCGCAGCAACCCTCGGCTCGGACCCGCCCACCATCTGGATTTGGCCCACGGTCTGCCTGATCGGCACCACCGCCCTCGCCACAGTCCTCCGACACCAGCTCAACACCAACAAACCGGAACCCGCCCCAACGATCGAATGAGCACCACCAACCGCCGCCACCCCGGCTAGAACCGTCCCACGGGAGGTTTCTGTGCGGACTCGGTTGATCGAGGTCCCTGATGATCAGCTGACCTGTGTCACTTGGGATCCATGACCGGGCGGTCGGTTATCAGCGAAACAGATCGGCGGCAGCCTGCACTTCAGCCAGCCGGCCGCTCCCACGGTCCAGGTTCGGCGCGCCGACGACGCCGTCGAGAAGTTCACGCACAATGTCGGCCTGGCCGGCATGTTGGGCAGTCTCGCCAACCATCAGCACCAGCATCGAGCCCAGAGTCGTCTGCCCGTTCTCGCCCCAGTGCGGAACCGTCCCCGGACTGTCCAGATCGAGAACGCGGATCGTCTCATCGGCGTGGGCTGTTGCCTGCCGGTACACCTCGACGATGTAGCTGCTCGCCTCGCCCGGGGTCGCCCACATGTCGATCTCAGTCGCTGGGTCGTCGCGGAACCACGACGGACGAACCGATGCTGGACGACCGAACACCTCACCCAGGTAGCCGTACTCCTCGCCCGCGAGATGCTTGATCAGACCAAGGAGGTTCGTTCCGGTCGGGGTCATCGGTCGCCGCAGGTCGTACTCGGACAACCCGTCGACCTTGTCGATCATGGTTGCCCGAGCACCACGTAGCCGGAACCACAGATCATCCTTGACTGCCGTCGTGCCGCTCACCCGCGGCACGCTAACCGATGTGGCTGACCCTTCAATGGCCGTGAGCCCGTCCGCAGTGGATCCTCGACCGGGCAGGCCCGCATTTCGCCAAGGCATGGTCGACAACCGGAGAGATCAATTCGGCCAGCGTATTCCGGACGCCGATCGTCAGGAATCGTACGTAGGGTGCGACTGCTTACGACGAGCGAACGATCTGATCCAACGGAGGAAGCATGCAGCCAACAGCATCATGGGCCGGCACGGTCATGGACTCGAGCGATCCCCAGCAGCTTGCTCGGTTCTGGACAGATGTCCTCGGCTACAAGATCGTCGAGGACTCACCAGGATGGGTCGAGCTGATGGACCCATCCGGCCACCGATCGCACTTCACCTGTCAGGGCATCAATAAGCACGTTCAGCATGGTGCAAGCACCTCACAGGGCAACAGATTCCACATCGACCTCGGGCTCAAGAACGAATTCGAAACGGATCCGGCTGCCCTTGCCGCGTTCTCCGACCACCTCGAGAAGCTCGGCGCCAGCCGGGTCGAGCGGATCGGCGCACCGAATAAGCCAGGACACTGGATCTGGGCTGATCCCGAAGGCAACGTCTTCTGCGCACCAGGCCAGTAATTGCTCACCTCGCGGCGATCGTTTCGCAGCGGACACAGCCGCAGTGCGGCGGTCGGTGCCCGCACGATCGCGTCCGACGTGTGTCACGGAGGATCCTGGCCGCGAGCCGCAAGTGCGACCGTGACGACCGCCGGTAGCCTTCAACAGCTCGGATTGCACGACGGTGAGAGTCAAGGAGCGGCATGGGGGTACGTCTGGAGCTGCCCGCAGGTGGGGTTGCCACGGTCCGTTTCGGGGTATCGCCCTTGTTCGAGCTGGCCGCGTTGGTCCGCCGTCTCCGGCAGGGAGTCCGAGGCCCCTTGGCTGAGCAGCCGTGGATACGGTGGCAAAACGCATTGGACCGATTACACGAGTCGGAGGATGCCACCCTCGTCCTTCAGCTCATGCGGTCGCGACAGGGTTCTGTCATCTGGGTGGCCGGCACACCCTCAATGAGACGCAGCTTCGACGATGACTTGGGCGCGGTCACGTCCCTGCCCGACGACCTCCTTGCCGCTGAAGTCGAGCGTTACGTCGGCTCAATCGATCATCATGAAAGACCGCTACGTGCACGGATCGAGTCCGGTTTGCGGCAGTTGTAGGATGCGCTACTCGCCGACGAGTGGGCGGCGGTGCGGTCGTCGGCCGAGCATGAGATCGCCCGCGTGACCGATGTCCTCCGCACCCATGGGTGGGCCGGTGTGTTCCAGCGGATTGGCGACGGAATCTCGTGGGATGGCCAAGCCCTGGAACTGTCAGGTCTGACGTCCCGGGCACCGTCGTCAGCGAGCCTTGTCTTGGCTCCGTCAGTCTTTGCGCTGTCCGGCCCGATCTTTCGGGTCGGCGTGACCGATCCGTCAGTCGTCTTCTTCCCGGCACGCGGCATCGGTCTGCTCTTCTCTCTCGAGGCCGATGCCGATGCCGATCCAGTCGGCTTGTCTGCGCTGTTGGGTCCGAACCGGGCCCGGGTGCTGCTGGTGTTGCAGCATCCCACAACGGTGTCCCGCCTACGAGACCTCCTCGGCCTATCGCTGGGGAGCCTCTCTCGGCATCTGTCGATACTGACCGCAACCGGACTGACGACCTCGCGCCGTGTCGGTCGAACAGTCGAATACGAGGTCAGTGACCTGGGGCACGCGCTGATAGCCGCTCAGGACCTCACCGGGTCGGGCACCGTGTAGACCACCGCACGGACCTCGCGCCTAGTGGCTGCCCACAGCGCTACCAGCGCCACAACCACGAAGACCAGGATCAGCGCGCCGTGGGTACCCAGGAAGCTGGTCAACGGACCGGCCAGCGCCTCCCCCAGTGACAGGCCACCGACCGAGGCCACCAGGCTGTAGGACGTCACCCGGCCCATCATGTCGGCATCCACATTTTGCAGCATGAACAGGTTGCGCCAAACGCCCGCGATCCCCGTCGCTGCTCCCATGATCAACATCGACACGGCATACACAAGCAACAGCGCCAGAGGGCCACCGAGCAGGGCCGGGCCAACACCAAGCACCAGAACAGGAAGGCCCACCAAGCCACCCAACAGGATCGGCCCCGGAAGTCGACGCGCCGCCGGCACGACACCGGCCAGCAGCAGACCGACCAGCGCACCCGCGGTCTGAAGTGAACTCGCAACCCCGAGCCCGGCCCGCCCGAACGTTGCATCAGCAACGACCGCAGCAATCACCTGCAAGCAACACGCCACCGTCACCGACGTCATCAGGCTCTGCAGCATCACCGCAATCAGCCACAGCCGCTGGCGCAAGAAGCCAAACCCTTGAGCCAACTGGGAGGTCAACCTGGGCTGCGCCCTGGACGCGATCTCTGCAGGAGGGCGCATGAACAGATAACAGACCGTGGCCACGACAAATGTGGCCGCGTCCACCGCGATCGCCACACCCGACCCTGCCCAACCAATCAGCACCCCACCAGTTGACATGCCAAGCATCAGCCCCAACTGCTGACCGCTGCGATCCAGCACCGAAGACGCATGCCAGTCCCCCTCGGCCACCAGCGCCCTGAACAGTGACCCCGCCGCCGGCCCGGCCAGCGCCGCCGACGCCCCATTGACCGCCGACAATGCCGCGATCATCCCCAACGTCGCCACACCGTGCACCAGCAACAAGGCAAGACACGCCTGACTGCACGCGGCAACCATCGATCCCAGAACCAAAAGCCGCCGCGGCTTAGGTCGATCCGCCAACGCCCCACCGACCAGCACAAACGCCAACTGCGGCACGCTGCGCGCCAACACCGCAACACTCACCGCGGAAACTGACAAGCCCAAATCGAGCACCGCAAACACGACCGCCATCGGCGCCAACGCGTTTCCAAACCACGAGACCGAACGGCCCACAAGCATCAAAACAAACCCACGATTACGGACCGCTGCGCGGTACTCCCTCAGACGCATGCAGTCAGAAAACCGAGCATCCACCCATCCACGCCAGAATTACGCACCCATGCGCAACCAGACGCCCGGGCCCTGTACACAGCGGCACCCTGGAGGTTCCAGACTGACCCGGTTTGCAGCCGCCCGGTACTCGCCAGCGCGGGCAGGTCACCGGGCACCCGGCTGAACGCGGGGCCAGGTGTCCGCACCGGATCGTGCACCGGGCGGACCTCACTGCAACGCATCAAGTTCTGCGGCCAGCTTGTCAATCTGAGGCTTCGAGGTCCGCCGAACGTAGCCACTGTCAGGTCCAAACCACCGCTCCCAGACGTCGACGAGCACCTCGCCGGTGATCCCGCGACCACTCCGAAGGCGTCGAGCGAGGTCGTCCGCCTCGGGCTCATACTCGTCGGCCGGCGCACCGACTGACAGTAGGCCCTCCGGATCCTTTCGACTCAGTACACCGAGAACCGCTGCGAACGGCGGCCGTCGATCCAGTTCAAATGCCACATCGCAAGTATCGGGTCTCGGTGTCCCCACGGATCGGTCACCGGCACAGCTGCTCGGTCAGCGGAGCTCGCAGATCACGTTTGCACCGAACGGTTCTTCAAGCTCCAAGACGTGAAGGCCATGGCTTTCCAGTTCGTTCCGTAACGCAGCCGACGTGATATGGCGTCGGTTTGGCTGATACCAAGTGCCGTCCAGCAACATCGCATCTCCACCCGCACCTGCGGTAGGCGCCCACACAATGCCGGTTTCAGCGTCGTAGTGTTCCTCGCCGTACTCTCGGTCTTGTCGGTAAACCGCGGTCGACAGCAAGTACCGACCCGTCGGTCTCAACCGACTCCGGACGCCGTCCAGCACTCGTGCTCGATCCTCGTCAGTGACGATTGACTGAAGACAGAACGCGTCAACGACAAAGTCGTACTGAGCGTCCGACTCGCCCCACTCACAGATATCTCGAACCTCGAAGCGGACCGAGACTCCTCGTTGCGCCGCCCGTTGCCGCGCCACCTCGATCGCATCAGGGACGAGGTCGACGGCATGCACCCGATAGCCGCGCTCGGCCAGGAAGCAGGCCGCGGCACCGGTCCCGCAGCCGTACTCCAGCACGCTCAAGCCGAGACCGGCTGCCGGCGGCATCCGATCAGCAAGAAACTCCCGGTTGGAGAAGTTGTCGTAACCGCGGCCGCGGTCGGAAGGGTGAAGGTCATTCCACTGATCGAGTCCCTCACGCCTGATTCGTGCATAGCCCTCGAAGTGCTCCTTCTCGTAATACTTGGTCATCGCGGGCTCCTCACGTCGGCGTCGGCGCATCTAAGGTCAAGCGCGCACGATACGCAGGCCCCTGTCGACCGGCGACCGAATAAGCCCCTCGCCAGTCGGCCTTCGCGTGCCTCGGCCTGTCCGCAAGCGGTTCCTCGGCGGACACAGTTGATCGAGGCCCGTGATCATCAGCTGACCTGTGTCACTTGGGATCCGGGCGGGCGCTCCAGCAGGTCCCATGCCGGGGATCACGCGGCGAGGTCCGACGACCGGGCGGGTAGCGGGCAATCGCTGACCGGGCAGAGTCAGCGCAGAATGGCCGCGAGCCTGCTGATCTCTTCTGCTCGCTCGGCTGTTTCAGTCCACGGCGGAGTCAAACCGTCGCCGGTGTAACGAGGCACAAGATGCATGTGCAAGTGAAAGACGTCCTGCCAACCACCTGCACGATTGCTCTGGAAGAGCGACAACCCATCTGGATGAAGACGATCTTCCAGGCGCCGCGCCACCCGATGAACAGCCTGACCCAGTGCAGCGAACTCAGCTTCCCCGACGCTGAAGACGTCGGCCGAATGCCGACGCGGGATCACCAAGGTATGGCCCCGCGTCGCGGGTGCAACGTCGAGGAAGGCCACCGAGTGGTCGTCGGAGTAGAACACCTGATCCCACGGATCATCCGACGCGATCCGACAGAACGTGCACCTGGACTGGTTCACAGACTCGACTCCTCGCGTGTGGTGGCTGCGGTGTCTCCACCTTTCCAGAGCGGCCGGCGCCGCAACGATCGATCTGGTTCACATCTGTGTCTCACATGGGATCGGCCATCCATCACCGGGCGCCGAGATGGCCAGCGATGCCCGGTGGTCACGCGAGAGCGACCCCGACGGGGCACTCGCTTCGATCATGTCGGTCGAACGAGCCAAAGCAGATCAACCAGTCTGGGCTTGGAGGTGTCGCATTCGGGCGACACGCTGATGCAGCGCTTGCTGGATCGCTGCCCTCGCGTTCGCGGATCCGGTAGCGAGCCGCGCCACTGCAACGGCCTACTTTCAGTGTGATCAGATTGCGCAGGTGACCAACGATTCTGCCAATCTGCGCCTGCGGGCGGCTTCACGCGACGACGCCGACCAACTGTTCGACCTGGCCCAGCTTCTGGCCACCTCAGCAACCCCGCACCGCGAAGCCTTCGATCAGGTCCTCGACGACATCCTCGATGATCCGCACCAGTGCCTCCTGGTCGCCGAAACCACCGCCGGTCTCGTCGGCTATCTCTATGGACTCACCCACCCCGCCTTCCACGCCAACGGCAACATCGCCTGGGTCGAAGAGCTCTACGTCGACCCCGCCCAGCGCGGCAACGGACTCGGCCGCCAACTCATGAACCAATTCGAAGGCTGGGCACAGAAGGCGGCCAGCGCGCAATACATCGCTGTGGCCACGCGACGGGCCCACGACTTCTACGGCGCCATCGGATACTCCGAGTCAGCCACGTACTACAAGAAGAACCTCATCTGACAGAGGACGCATCCGCCAGATCACATGTCCTGCCCAGGATCCAAGATCACATCCACGAACTCTCACGTCTGCAAGCGGCCCCCTGGAAGCTCTATGGCGCGCCTGCAGACGTTCCACCTGCAGGCGATCTTGATCATCCTCAGTCGTCGAGGGCAGGTTGCTCATCTGTCGCACATGGGATCCATCACCGGGCGGATCGACGCCAGGGAGGCCCGCAAATGCTGGCACCGGAGCCCTGTCTTGATGGCAGAGTACCGATGTGGGGGAATCTCGAACGCCGAAGTGGGCGGCGACAAAATCGGCGCGGTCGTCATTCGCGCTCGGCCTCGTGTGGGGAGTCATGGCACTTTTGGGCTGGTCGCTCATCGTGGTTGACAGAGCCGACGCCGATTGGTTCCAGTATCTCGGCGCTGTGTTCTACACCTG
>DATCVL010000460.1:0-13767 GCA_036566865.1 Microlunatus sp. | reverse complement strand
TTCGACCGCGGGAATGGCGTGATGTTCCCGTTGGACCCGTGCATGCAGTTGCAGTCGAACATGGTCGCGCCGCCGGCCCTGCCTTCGAGCACGTCGATGCCGTGCCGTTCGGCCAGCCGCGCGATGCTGGCATGATCCGGGGTCCCGGCCTCCTGTTGGACCAGCGATCCCTTGTAGTTGTCGTCGGGCGTCTGGCCGCCGCAGGAGATGTAGCTGCGGTGCGATCCGGGCATGATCATCAACGCCCCGTTGTAGGAGTAGTTCTCGGTCAACGCGATCGAGATGCTCACGGCGCGCATCCGAGGCATGCCGTCCTCGGCGTGCCAGGTCTCGAAATCGCTGTGCCAGTAGAACTCCTTGCCGTCATAGCCGGGCTTGAAGTTCACCCGGCTCTGGTGGATGTAAACGTCAGAGCCGAGGAGCTGCCGGGCCCGATCGACCAGCCGTCGGTCGTTGGCCAGTTCGCGGAACACCTCCGAGATCTTGTGCACCTCGAAGATCGACCGGACCTCCTGACTGTGCCGTTCGACCACCGTTCGTTCATCGGCCCGAACAGCGGGATCGTCGGAGAGACGACGTAGCTCGTCGCGATACGCCTCGACCTCCGCGGGCGTCACGAGCTGGTCGATGGCCAGATAGCCGCTGCGGTCGAAGCTGGACACGGCGTCGTCGGTCAGCGGGCCGCTCGCGGTCGGATCCCAGACGACGGGATCCTGTCGCGGGATCTCTTCGAAGCCGCCGCCTCGGGTCGGGTAGACATCCGGGAGTTGGGTGAGTGTTTCTGTCATACAGGTACCTCCGTCTCGGTTGGGTCGGACTTGGGAGTGGTCGCGTCGTGCCCCGGCTCGGTCAGCAACGGGTAGACGCCGCGTTCGTCGTGGACCTCGCGGCCGGTGACCGGCGGATTGAACGCGCAGGCCATCCGGAGATCCGTACGGGCCCGGACGGTGTGCCTCTCGTGCCCGTCCAGCAGGTAGAGGGTGCCGTCCCGCAACGGATGGACGTCACCGGTTTCCTCGTTGATCAACTCGCCCTCGCCGCCGACGCAGTAGACCGCCTCGATGTGGTTGGCGTACCACATGGTGGTCTCGGTGCCGGCGTAGAGAACCGTGTCGTGGAAGGAGAATCCGACTCCCTCGCGGGCGAGCACGAACCGCCGGCTGCGCCAGGTCTCGGCCTGCACATCGCGGTCGGTCTCGTCGAGGTCGGACAGGTGGGTGACGATCATGGTTGCTCCTTCGTCGGGTTCTGGTCAGGCAAAAGGGGAAGTCAGGCAACGGGGGGAAGTCAGGCAACAGGGGAGAGGACGTCGGACGCGGCGGCTTCGAGGATGTTCAGTCCTTCGTCGAGTCGCTCGGGCGAGATCGTCAGTGGCGGCATCGTCTTGATCACTTCGCTCTCCGGGCCGGAGGTCTCCACCAGAAGTCCGCGCTGGAAGGCAGCCGCGGTGATCTTGCCGGCGGTGCTCGGCTCGTCGAAGTGGACTCCGGACAGGAGTCCGCGGCCGCGCACCGTCCCGTTGTGACGCTGCGCCAGCCGGGCGAGACCCTCCCGAAGTTGATCACTCCGCTCGCCGACCTCCTTGGCGAACACGTCGTCGGACCAGTAGTGCTGCAGAGCGGCGCGGCCGGTGACGAACGCCGGGTTGTGCCCACGGAAGGTGCCGTTGTGCTCGCCGGGTTCCCACTGGTCGATGTCCGGGCGGATCAGGACCAGTGCCATCGGCAGCCCGTAGCCGGAGATCGACTTCGACAGGCAGACGATGTCGGGAACGATGCCGGCCTCCTCGAAGCTGAAGAAGGTTCCGGTACGGCCGCAGCCGGCCTGCACGTCGTCGACGATCAGGAAGATCTCGTGCTTGTGGCAGAGTTCGGCCAAGGTCTGCAGCCATTCGGCTCGGGCGGCGTTCAAGCCCCCCTCGCCCTGCACCGTCTCGACGATGATCGCGGCCGGCTTGTCCAAGCCGGATCCACTGTCCTGCAAGGCCTTCTCCAGCCACAGGAAGTCCTCGGTGGTGCCGGAGAAGTAGTCGTCGTAGGGAAGCTTCGAGCTGTTGGTCAGCGGAATGCCCGCGCCCTGACGCTTCATCGAATTCCCCGTCACCGACAGAGAGCCGAGAGTCATGCCGTGGAAGGCGTTGGTGAACGACAACACGTGCTGGCGGCCGGTGACCTTGCGAGCCAATTTCAGTGCTGCCTCGACCGAGTTCGTTCCGGTCGGACCGGGGAACATCACCCGGTAGTCAAGATCACGGGGCTGCAGAATGAGGTCGCGAAAGGCGATCAGGAAGTCGCGCTTGGCCGTCGTCTGCATGTCCAGCGAATGCACGACTCCGTTGTCCCGCAGGTAGTCGATCAGTGGCTCGCGCAACTGCGGTGGATTGTGTCCGTAGTTGAGGGCACCCGCGCCGCAGAAGAAGTCGAGATATCCGCGGCCGTCCTCGTCGTACAGACTGTCGCCCTCGGCGCGGGCAAATGTGGTGGGCCAGCTGCGACAGTAGCTGCGTACCTCGGATTCGAGTTCAGTGAAGATCTCGCTGTCAGTCATGCTTCCTTTCGGGTGGTGCCACGGTCCGTTTTCGGGCGCGATGAAGCCTGGGGAGCGCCCTGGTGGCGAATCAGGGGGTCAGTGGGTGATTTTGGTGATCTTGAACAACAGCTCGGCGTCATGCCCGTCGGGAAATGCCTCGGCCGGAAACACCGGTTCGCGCTCGAGCGCCGCGCCGTGGGCGTCGGCGAACGAGGTGAACAGCGCGATCGACGCGGTGTTGTCTGCGGTGATCGTGGTCTGCAGTTGCCGTACATCAAGATCGGTCGCCAGATGGTCGAGCATGGTCCGGGCGATACCCCGGCCGCGGTGCTGCTCGTCGACGGCAACCTGCCACACCATCAAGGTGCTGGGATCTTCCGGCCGCCGGTAGCCGCTGACGAACCCGGCCGGTTGATCATCAACATTCGCGATCACTGAGGTCGAGGCGAAGTCGTACGCCCACAGGAGGTAGGCGTAGGACGAGTTGAGATCGAGGTTGCCGGAATCGCGGGCCAACCGCCACATGGCGGCGCCGTCATCCATGCTCGGTCTTCTGAGCTGGATCGGTGATTCGGTGGTGGATTGGTGGTCACTGCTGTTCTCGAGGAGATCAGACATCGCCGAAGACCATACGACACTTCGATCTTGGGCGGTACCCCGGTGGGGGTATCCGGTGTCATCGGCCGCGAAGCTTGAGCAGTCAACCTACAACGTCCGATTGTGCCTGCTCGAATGCCTTGCTGGAACGGGAATTCTCGCAGAATGGGACTCGTTTCGACGCGCGCGATGTTTTCATGATCACGGAAGATGATCAAGCCCTGCCGTCGATGATGGAACGATCTTGCTGATTCGGTGAGTACGGACAGCGGAAAAGCCGCCACGCGCGTCGCGGTCAGTGCCAGACTCGGTCGCATGAAGTACGTACTGCTGATCTGTGACGACGAGTCCGATCCGCCGAGCAACGAGGAGCTGGCGGTCGATCCGACACATCAGGCATGGACCGCTGACCTGGAGCGGCGCGGCGGCAGGCTCTACGGCGCCCGGCTGCGGTCGGTGGAGGATGCCACCACCGTTCAGGTGCGCGAGGGGGAGACGCTGGTGTCCGACGGGCCGTTCGCCGAGACGAAGGACTTCGTCGGCGGATTCGTGGTGATCGACTGCGCCGACCTGGACGACGCCATCGCCATCGCCGCCGGGCATCCCTATGCTCGGCGGGGGAGCATCGAGATCCGCCCGGTGTGGGAATGACGCCAGCCGACGCGGACGCTGTCCGCGAGGCGGTGGACGTGGCCTATCGGCACGAGTGGGGTCAGCTGGTGGCGACACTGATCGGGCTGACCCGGGATTGGGATCTGGCCGAGGACTGTACCCAGGAGGCGTTCGCCGCCGCGTTGGCGACCTGGCCCCGGGACGGAATTCCGGGTCGGCCGGGCGCTTGGCTCACCAGAACCGCTCGGAACCGGGCAACCGACCGCCTACGTCGAGATACCGCCGGCCGCGAGAAGCTACGCCAGATCGCCACCCTGGCACGGGAACCGGGGGAGTCGGTGGTCGAGGAGATTCCCGATGATCGACTGCGACTGATCTTCACCTGCTGCCATCCGGCGTTACCGTTCGACGCGCGGGTTGCACTCACCTTGCGGACGCTGGCCGGGCTGAATACCGCTGAGATCGCTCGTGCGCTTCTGGTCGGCGAGTCCACGATGGCGCAGCGCCTGGTGCGAGCCAAGCGCAAGATCGCCGAGGCGGGCATCCCGTATCGAGTGCCTCCGGCGGAGCTGCTGCCGGAACGGCTCGTGGCCGTCCTTGCGGTGGTGTACTTGATCTTCAATCAGGGCTACGACGACTTCCACGGCAAGCGGGACCTGACCGGAGAGGCGATCCACCTCGCCCGGGTGGTCGTGCAGCTGATGCCGGACGAGCCCGAGCCGCAGGGCCTGCTGGCGTTGATGCTCCTGACCGAAGCTCGGCAGGGAGCCCGCATCGTCGACGGAATGCTGGTCCCGCTGGAACAGCAGAGTCGTGAACTCTGGGATCGCACCATGATCATCGAGGGCACCGAGATTCTCGAGCGAGCGTGGGCGCTGCGACGGCCCGGGCCGTATCAGTTGCAGGCTGCGATCGCTGCCTGCCACGCGACCGCTGCGGAGATGGCGAACACCGATTGGGCGCAGATCGCGGCGCTCTACACCGAGTTGCTGCGGATCGCGCCGTCGCCGGTGGTCGAGCTGGATCGGGCGGTGGCGATCGCCATGTCCGAGGGCGTGCCGGCCGGGCTGGAGATCGTGGACGGACTCGCCGGCTCCGGCCGGCTCGACGACTACCACCTGCTGTCGGCGACCCGGGCCGACCTGCTTCGGCGGGCCGGTCGTCCGGCTCAGGCGGCGGCCGCGTACGACGAGGCGATCCGACTTGCGCCGACCGAGCCCGAACGGCGCTACCTGATCGCCCGCAGGAGCGAACTTCCATCGCCCACGGCACCGCGCGACGAGGAATTCTGAAGTTTCTTGCCGGCCGATGTCGATCTCGGTCCGGCTTCTTCGTCGGTGGGGCGAACAGGTCACCAGGACCTGACCCGACGAAGTGGAGTTCAGTCATGTACACCATGTCACCGGACAGCCCGGCACGGACCTATGCAGAACTCGTCCGTTTGCGAGACCGCGAGCGACGGGCCAGGCGCGTGGTACGTCGCGCCGGGCGAGCCAAGACACGAGGGGGAGCACGGTGAACGCGAGCAAACCAGCCGTGGCCGATCGAGCAACTTTCCAACGATCGTTGGACGAGCTGCGGATCCGGGAGAAGGCGCACACCCGTGAAGGAGATGCGATCGCGGCCGACCGCCGGCGGCTGCCGATGGTCGAGGTCGACGGCGCTTCGGAACTGACCGGGCCCGACGGACCGGTGACCTTGCTGGACGCCTTCGAAGGCCGACAGCAGCTGATCGCGTACTACTTCATGTGGCATCACGGTCAGCCGGCAGCCGGTCAGTGCGAAGGTTGCACCTACTACACCAACCAGGTCAGTGAACTGTCCTACTTGCACTCGCGAGACATCACCTTCGCAGTTCTCTGCCAGGGCCCGTACGACCAGAGCCGGCGGTACCGCGACTTCATGGGATGGCAGATGCCGTGGTATTCGGCGGAGCCGTCGGCCGAGGCGCTGCTGGTCGGGCGGCAGGTCGGGCACTTCCACCTGGTCTGCTATCTGCGGGACGGCAACCGGGTCTACGAGACGTACTGGACCACCGGCCGCGGTGCCGAGACGATGGACAACAACTACGCATTGATGGACCTCACCGTCTACGGCCGGCGGGAGACCTGGGAGGACTCACCCGAGGGTTGGTCGCCGTCGTGGCCCGTCGACAGCGCGAACCTGCGACACGACGGCCGTCCGATCGCCCAGTGGTCACGACTGCAGGAGGGCCGAGCGGATGATCTTGCTCCCGGCGCTGCGTCCGATCATGATCAACTCGCCCGGCCCGGTCATTGTTGCTCCGAGGCTTGATCGTGATCGATCCGAACGGCTTCGGCTCGCAGAGGTCGTATGCCACGCAGTGGTGTCGCTCCCGAGATGCGTCTGGGACGACATCAGCCGCACCGGCGCAGCGGGAAGTTGATCATGAAATGTTGATCAGGACAGGGGAGTGGCGTCAGTCCCGATGATCATGGGAGCTCGATGATCATGGAAGCGACGAGTTGCAGTCACGAGTGATCATTCAGGTAGGGGTGGCTTGACTGCGCGCGTTGCTATGTAGGCAGGGAAGTGCTGAGCCGTGATGTCCGCGTGGTGCGGCGCTTCGCTGAGGTGGGTGAGGAAGAATCCGGCGGCCAGCTGCCCACCGATCTGTTCGGTCAGTGAGTGGCTGTATTCGACGGGGCCGTTTCCGTAGGCGCGCATCCGGTCGGTCTCCGAGAGGTCGAGCGAGCTGAAGGGAAGCCGGTGACGCACCACCAGCTCCTGCCGGTCGAGCGCTACCTCGTCGAAGATGTAGACGTCCGGGTTCATGAATCCGGTCAGGAGCACCCCGCCCGGGCGCAGCACCCGAAACGCTCCCTCCCAGACCGGCGTCAGGTCGGGGCAGAACACGTTCGACACGGGGTTGACGATGACGTCGAAGCTGGCGTCGTCGAAGACACCGAGGTCGCGCATGTCGCCGAGCACGGTACGAAGCTCCAGCCCGTCACGCGCGGCTACCTCGTCGTCGCGGGCCAGCTGCTTGGGCGAGTTGTCGAAGACGGTCACCGTGGCACCCGCTGCCGCGAGGATGGGGCCTTGCTGGCCTCCGCCAGAGGCGAGGCAGAGCATGCGAACACCGGCCAGTTCGGAGGGCAGCCAGTCGCGCGGAGTTGGCTCGTGACCGATGAGGACCACGGACCAGTCGCCTTCACGCGCCCGGGCAATGACCTCGGGACTGACCGGCCGGGACCATTCGTTGTCGTTGTCAACCAGACGGTCCCAGGCGACACGGTTGTGTGCCACCGGATCGAAGTCTTCTGCCACAACAGCGCACCTTAACGCGCGAGTTGGGAGCGCCATCACCAGCCGGTTGTTCGAGCCTTTCAACCTCCCGGGATCCCTGTCCGATAAGCTACATTATGTCAAGCTAGCGATCTGAGAGACCCTCTCCCGGCGAGATCAGACGGCTCGGGCGTGCAGCGGATCGTTCAATCTGCACGGCTCGGCTTGAACCACGACGGGACGAAGACCAGGTCCTCGTACGACTGTCCTGTCGCCTCGACGAAGCTGTGACGGATGCCAACCGGCCGGTAGCCGCATTTCTCGGCGACCCGGATCGACGCGGCGTTGTGTGCAGCAATGACCAGCTCGTACCGACGCTCGCTGTCTGTGTCGCGCGCTGCCGCCGCCACGGTGGTCAGCACCTCGGTCGCCAGCCCGCGGTGCCTCCACTCCGGCGCGACCCCGTACACGATCTCCACGGTGTCGGAACCGTGTTCCTGGGCTCCGACCATGCCGACGATGGCATCCGATTCCTTCAGGACCACAAGCTGAACGAGCCCGAAGTCGCCGGCTGCGCCCTTCAGAAATTCGCCCACCACCTGATGCGCCCGCCACTCAGGCGCCGACGGGGCGATCCCGATCCACAACGGATCCGGGCCACGCCCGTGTTCGATGATCGCCGGCTCGTCTGTCCGTTCCACAGGTCGCAGCCGCCACCAGCTGCCCTCGATTCCTGTCCAGTCCACTGATCAAGACTCCCAGCACGACATCCTCAGCCCGACTCGCGTCACAGATCGGCGCCGAAGATCACGACCGGTCGATCTGGGTGTTTCGGCATGACCACCCGACGTTCCTCTACGAGTCCGATCTTGCGTGCAACGCCCTGGGACCCGAGGTTGTCCGGGTGGATGATCGCGATCAAGTGTCGGACGCCTGAAGCCCGGGCGGCCTCCCGGCATGCGATCGCGGCCTCGGTCGCAAGTCCCTGTCGCTGGAACTCGGTCCGTACGTGGTAGCCGACCTCGACTTCCGGGTCGCCCTCGGGACGTTGGATGGTGAGACCGCAGTCACCGACGAACACACCGTCAGGTGTCTCGATGATCCACAGTCCGTGGCCGTAGGTCGCGTAGTTGTTGAGGTTCCAATTGATCCAGCTCAGGGCCTCGTCCCTGGTCTTCGGTGCCGGGTAATAGGTCATGATCTCCGGGTCGCCCAGCAACGCGGCCATCTCGTCGAGGTCGTCATGAGTCATTTCACGGAAGCGCAGCCGTGCCGTCGGTTCAGGGAGCACCGCGTGAAGCTATGCGGGCAAACCTGCCGCCGTCAAGATCTTTCGACCGTGAGAGCCGCATCGTGGATGCCGTCTCACTGAGTGTGTGGTCTCGATGGCCGACATCCGTTGGGGCCGCCGGACCGATATCCGGTTGTGGCAGTAGCCACTGCGTGGCTACGTTGCCTGAGCTTCATCTCCTCGTGAATGGAGAGTGCCATGCGTCGCGAGATTCCGGGCCGGTAGGTCGCCCGCAGCTGTCCGCCGACTGCCTGATGTGGCAGCTCGGCTACGTCTCGCGCGCCTCCGGCGGCACCAGATGTCGACCACTCATCCATGTGGTCCATCGCCGAGAACGGGAGCTCCGTCCTTCGGGTGCCGGCACGTGGACGTGCGCCATTCCTGACGTTCCTCCCGTTGTGCTCGGCCGCTGGACCAGGCACTCGAGAGACGCCTATGCCCAACCGCCTGCACGGCGACCGCCACCACGCCCACTCTTTTGCTCATGACACCGTACGACTCGATCAACACTTCCTCGCACCTCAGGCCGCCGACCTGATCGTCGCCGCGGCACAACCAACCGCCACGGACGTCGTACTCGAGATCGGCGCCGGCACCGGCATCCTGACGGCCGCAATCCTCGACACACATCCGGCCCGACTGGTCGCGGTCGAAGTTGATCAACGATGTGAATCGCGGCTGGCAAGACTGGCCCGCACCCACGTCGAGCTCACCATGATCATGAGCCGGATCCAGGAGGTTGACCGTACGGTTCTCGACGGCACGACGATGATCATCGCCAATCCCTCGTTCGCCGCCCTGGAGACCACGACGCGTCTGATCCGATCCCTCCCGAACCTGCGTGTAGCGACGCTCTGCGTCAGCCGACGCTGGGCCGAGACCGTGGCAGCTCCGATCGATTCCGCATCGTACGGCGCCACCAGCGTCGCGGTGCAGAGCCGCTTCAGTCCCCGACTCATCGGCAAGATCGACGGTCGGCAATTCACCCCCGCCATACGTCAGCCCGCAACGCTCCTCCAGCTCACTCGACGTCGGCTGGGTGATCCACCCCTCGATGTCCTCGCTGAGGCGCTCCTCCACCACGGTGGAATGCGCGTCAAGAGCTTCCTGCGGTCAAGCCGGCTCCGACGGAGTTTGGACCGGACCCGCCGACACGGCCTCCTCCTTGCTGCCCCGACGCTCAAGCAGATGCAGCAACGTCGGCTGACCGAACTGAGCGGTCGTCAGATCGCAGAACTAGCCGCGGCGATCACGAGGTAGCGATCGATCACCGAGAACAAGTGGTTGCGGCCGCTCAATGCCGGGTGACAGACTGCGAGAGGCAAGGCCTCTAGGCAGCCCCTCTCCGGACACAAGGAAGGGGCGCATTTCATGTCACACCCGATTGAGTTCCGACTCTCGGAGAATCCGTGGGCACCGACGGCCGTGGTCGAGGAGATCAACGCCCGCACCGGCAGCGGTCTGATCGTCACCGGGCTGGCCGACCAGATCGGCGGGGTCAGCAGCGCCGCGTTCGTCGAGTGGCCAGACGGCCGACAGGCAGCACTCACCCGACCACGAACGCCACTACCGCTGATGCAGCTGACGGCAACTGTCGTGAACGAAGCAAGAAGACGCGGCCTGCCGGTGCCGACACACGAGCTGGTGCTTGAGCTGAGCGACGGTTACCTCGCCGTGGTTCAGGAGCGGATGCCTGGACACCACGTCGAAACGCTCGACCCGGCGACGGCCTCGGCGTTCATCGCAACCAACGAACGGTTTGCCGGATTGCTACGACGACATCCGAACGTCCCGCCGCCGGCGGCTTTCCCGATCGGGCCCGGGTACGGGGCATTCGAGAAAACAATCGGCGGATACAGCCGGCGCGGACGCCGACTGCTGACCCGACTGCTCGCGGTGGACGGGGGCCGGCCCTTCCGGATGCGTGGGGACGATCTCGTGCACACCGACTACTCCCCCGGCAACGTACTGTTCGACGACGCCGGTCAGGTCAGCGGCGTCGTGGACTGGAACTTCGGCGCAGCTCGCGGCGACCGGCGCTACGCCCTGGTCGGATTGCAGTGGGGCAGCGTCGGCACCAGGACGATCAGGCCGCTGGAGCTGGCCCTGATCGAGGCTGCTGTCGCACAACTGGATGCGCGTCTGCGATCCAGCTATCAGGCGCATTGGGCTGCACATAAAGTGCATCGATCCATCAGTGAGCACTTCCCCGACGACCAGATCGAGTCTGATCTGGCCTTCGCCGAGGAGGTTATGGGCTGAGTCGCCGTCGGCCGGATCCTGGTTCGAGCAGCGCGGAGGCAGCGGCCCGTCCTCGGTTTGGCGACCCAGATCCGCCGCTGATTCGATCCAGGACTCTGCCGAAAGCATCCTCGCTCACGCGGCGACTTCCTGACTGAACGGGGCCGCTCCGCTGCTGCTCGACGATATTGCTCTGCATCACCTCGTCTCACGGCCGCTAGAGTCGGCGCCTGTGTCCCGCTTTCTCGAGGTCGGTCGCGACCGAGCCGCCGCTCTGATCGGGGAGCAGTTCCCGCAGTGGGCGGACCTGCCGCTGACGCGAGTTGAGCCCGGCGGTTCCGACCACGTGATCTACCGACTGGGCGATGTGCTGTCCGCCCGCTTCCCGCGGCACGCCGGAGCCGTTGATCAGGCCCGCCATGAGGCCCGTTGGTTGCCACGGCTTGCACCGCAGCTTCCACTCGCGATCCCACAGACACTCGCGATCGGCGAACCGAGTCGGCAATATCCGTGGCACTGGGCTGTCCACCGTTGGCTGGAGGGCGACGCGGTGACTCCTGAGGAGTACGGAGATTCGATCGAGGCGGCCCAGACCCTGGCCGCGTTCACGGCAGCGCTTCGAAGCTTCCCCGTGGACGGGTCTGCCCCGCCGATCGCGCTCCCCTTGGTCCAACGCGATGAAGTCACCCGACACAACATCACTCTGGTCTCGCAAGATTTCGACGCCGTCGAATTGACCCGTATCTGGGACGCCGGTCTGGCTGCGCCACCTTGGCGGGGCGATCCCGTCTGGTATCACGGCGACTTCCACACCGGGAATCTGCTCGCGACCGACCACCAGGTCACGGCAGTCATTGATTTCGGAGGTCTGGGCGTCGGCGATCCGGCCAACGACTTGATGATGGCCTTCACGCTCTTCTCCCCTGCGCCCCGGGCCGTCTTCAGGGACGCCCTTGAGACCGACGATGCGACGTGGGGACGTAGTCGGGCCTGGGCGCTGACCACCGGCCTGACTGCCTACACCGCCTACGCGGCAACCCATCCAGCGATCAAGAGGGCCACGACTCGACAGATCCTCGCCGCCGTCGAAGGATGACCAGACGTCGAGCGCCCGTGCACGCGAACCGTTACTGATCAGATCTCGGTGGTCTTCGACGAGTCGTGCCTGTGGCGGCAGATAGGCGCGCTATTGAAGCTCTCCGCTCAGAACACTACGTTCATCGCGTACCCAAAGAAGGGACGCTGAATTCATGCGACACGGCAACCAATCTTCGGACGGATCGGCGACCCCGCCCCTGCCGGAAGCTGTCCAACTCCCCTGGGGGCCCGCCAACTGGGAGTCGTGGACGCCGCAGGTGCTTGCCTCGAAGCTCGCCGGCATCGAAGCCCGTTGGTGTGTGGTCGGCGGATGGGCGCTCGATCTGTTCACCGGAGTCGTCCACCGCGAACACTCAGACCTCGAGATCATCGTGCCGCGACAGACGTTCCCGCTGTTTCGAGAGCGCCTCGGAGACGAACTGATCTTCTACGTCACCGGCGCAGAAGGACAGTGGCCCATAGACACTGCCGGGACGGCGTACGACAAGTACCAGCAGACGTTCGCTCGCGATGCATCGACCGGCAAGTTCATCGTGGACGTCATGCGCGTCGCCGACTCGGGAGTGTGGGAACTCGCGACGCATCCGGAGATCGTGCGCCCGTGGGAGGAGTCCATCGAGTTCACCGGCACGGGCGTGCCCTACCTCCGCCCCGAGCAGGTGTTGATCTACAAGGCACTGGGCATCAACAACGAAGACCCACGCCTGAAAGACGCCGGCGACTTCCTCTATGTGCTCCCCTTTCTCGAACCACACGGACGCAAGTGGTTGGCGCATACGCTCGCCTCGCTCAGGCCCGAGCACCCCTGGCTACGTGCCATCGATCTGGTTCGCACTGTGTCCGAGGGCCAGGTGCCGCCGAGATGATCGACCGATCCGCCGGCCGGCTGACCCGTAAGGTCCAGACGCGTGCCTGAGATGTGGAACGTGACCAGAGAGGTTCTGGCCGGGGACATCGAGACCTGGGCAGGTTATCTGCTGGGCCGCAACGAGTACGGCATCTGGCTGTACATTCCGGCGCGAACTCCGGTCCATAATGCGCAGGGTGAGCAGGTCGACACGCTTCAGGCCAGGGCCCAACTCGTTTCCGAGGACAAGTCGTGGGTCGCTGCGTGGTGCGAAGACGGATCGACGATCGCCTGCGTCACGACGGCACCGCGGATCGACGGCCGTTCGATCCGTTACGTCGATTTAGGGCTGCACAGTTGGACCGACCAGAACGGACGTTTCGTTCGCGCGGATGCGGCCGGTTATGAGGAGGCAGTCGCGACAGGAGTGGTGCTTGCCGATCAAGACGGCTCTGCCCGAGCAGCGTTCTCCGACCTGGAGCGGCAGATGGCTGACCGGGACGAGCCGTTCGGGCAGGTCGGACGCAGGTGGTTTACCGGAATCACCCGCGACGAGCTCCACTTCGTGGCCTACGACCCGAGATGGCCGGCGAGGTTCGCCGCGGCCCGCGACGAGATACAGCCCCTGCTCCCGTCCGGCAGCCGAGTCGAGCATTTCGGCTCCACCTCCGTACCAGGATTGTCGGCCAAGGACTGCATTGACATCGCCGCCGTGGTGCCGCGGTACGACCAGATCAACGCGGCGATCGCGGCTCTGAGCTCGCTCGGCTATCAGGCCCGACCGAATGCGTTCAACGATCGGGGCCACGTCTTCCTTCGACGGCTGACCGGCGGCCAACGGAGCCATCATCTGCATGTGTACCAGGAAGGACACCAGAACCTCCTCGAAGCGCTGGCGTTCCGGGATCTGCTCCGCAGCGATCCGCAAGCACGGCAGCGATACCAAGCCGTCAAGCGGACCTTGGCCGAGGCCAACCCTTACGACCGAAGCGGCTACCTCGCGGGCAAGAACGAGGTAGCCGGAGAACTGCTTCGGTTGGCCCTAACAAGGCTCCGCCAGGACGCCGAGCCAGTCGATCGGCGTGGTGATGCCAGGTCATGATCAACTTCTGACTGGTTCGGTTGGGAGTTGATCATGGTCGAGCTCCGGTGTCCCTCCGCTGGGATGAAATTGCCTTGCATGATCGGCGAACGCGCTGCGACGGTGCGGGTTATGGGGACCGAGACTGCATCTGAACAAAAGCGACGGCAGCTTCTGGAGTTCACCCTGCGCGAGCTCGCTCCGCATGACGCCGTCCGCGGG
>DATCVL010000459.1:0-4368 GCA_036566865.1 Microlunatus sp. | reverse complement strand
ATCGCTCAGTTGATCAAGGACCGATTGCGGCCGGCCCTGTCCGGTCCGGTCACGATCACCGCCGACGGCGACCAGGCCGAGATCACCGCTGCGATGATCGCCGAGTCGATCGAGCTCGGCCGGGCCGACGGCAAGCCGACCGCCGTACTGCGGGCCAAGTTGCTTCACAGCAAGGCAGAATCGGCCCTCGAGCAGCTGTCCACCGAGGAAGCTGTGGACGCCACGATCAAGATCAAGAACGGCGAGCCGACCGTGGTCGCGGGCAAGCCGGGCACCTCCGTTTCCGCCGACGAGCTGGCCAAGGCGGTCGACTCAGCCATGATCAAGAACGGTGACCGGCGAACCGCACCGGTCAAGATCACCGAGGTCGATCCCGAGTTCAGCACCGGGGACGCCCGAAAGCTCGGCGTCAGCGAGGTCACCGGCGAATTCACCACCCAGTATCCGTACGCCGAGTACCGCAACACCAACATCGGCCGGGCCGCGGAGTTGATCAACGGCACCCTGCTGCAGCCGGGGGAGATCTTCAGCCTGAACAAGGTGGTCGGCGAGCGGACCCGGGAGAACGGCTTCACCGAGGGCAGCATCATCACCGGTGGGCAGTTCAAGGAGGAGTTGGGCGGCGGCGTCTCCCAGAGCGCGACGACCACGTACAACGCGATGTTCTTCGCCGGGCTGGAGGATGTCCAGCACCAGCCGCACACGTTGTACATCGACCGCTATCCCGCGGGCCGCGAGGCCACCGTGGCGTGGCCGACGCTGGACCTGAAATTCCGCAACAACACCGACTACGGCGTTCTGGTGCAGGCCTTTCTGGACCGCGCCGAGCCCGGCGGGCAGGGCTCCCTGACGGTACGGATGTGGTCGACCAAGACGTACGACAGGATCGAATCGACCGATCCGGTGAAGTCGAATTTCACCACCGGCCGGGACATCACCGACGACAGCCCGACCTGCGTGGCCACCTCGCCGGTCCAGGGCTTCGACGTCGACTACTCGCGCCTGTTCTACCGGGACGGCCAGCAGGTGAAGAAGGAGAACTTCTCCTGGACCTACGACCCGACCGACCGCCGGATCTGCGTTTGACCCGGAGGTGGCGAACAGAATCGTCCGCTGTTCGGCAGAAACCGGGCGAATCGGTGCTGATCGGGTGATCAGCGGTTGATTCTGTTCACCTCGCGTGCGCGCCGTTGATCAAGCACCTGGTGCGAGGTAGCGGTAGTCGTGGTGGCGTACGAAGCCGAGCCGGGCGTAGGCGGCGATCGCGCCGGAGTTCTGCTGCGCCACCTGGAGGTAGGCGTAACGGCCGCCGCGCCGGGCGGCCCAGTGCGCCAGTTCACGGATGATCATGGTCGCCAGCCCGCGCCGGCGATACTCGGGATCGGTCCAGAGCCCGGCGATGCCGAGCCAGTCGGCGGTGAGCTGACCGCGGCCCAGGGCGACCAGCCTGCCGTCGATCCGTACCGACGCCAGTCCGACCGGCGGATTGTTGGTCAGGATCCGACGAGCCGTCGGGTGATCCGGAATCGGCCGGTACTTCAGGTAGCCCTGCCACCAGTCCTCGGTGAGGTCGCCGGCGATCTCCACCTGGTCGGTGCGCGGATGATCACCGACCAGCTCGACCAGGGTGTTCGCCATCACCGTGGTGGCCACATAGGTCTGCTGCCAACCAAGATCAACAAGGCGTCGGTCCGTCTCGGAGTCGGTGATCACCTGCACCCACGGTGGCAGCCCGGCGGCGTCGTACCGCTCGATGATGATCTACGACGCGTCGGCGTACGGCAGACCCGGATCGCCGACCGCCAGGCAGGAATTGGCTCGGCCGGTGAACCCGTTGCCGAAACGCAGGGTCCATCCGGGATGCTCGGCCAGGAGTGGTTCGGCGTCGGCGATCCAGCCCGGCATCGCAATCCGTTCCAGTTCCTCGGCCGAGGTCTTGGCCACCGGCCGGCCACCCGGCACCGGGGGCACCCGCTTGGCCACGATGATCCGGTCGCGGTTCACCAGCACCGGCTGCGGGTGGCCGTCGGCGGCCGGCCGCTCGATCCGCACCTGACGGTCGTCCAGCGCGGTCACCCAGCCCACCACGTCGGTGGCGGAGCCGTCCGGCAGCCGATAGCGAACCGTCACCCGGTCGTCGATCCCGGCCGGCGGCACCAGGCGGGTCAGCGGATCAAGGTCCATCAGGCGGCATTCCTGTCCAGATAGGGGGCGTGCTTCGATTCCTGGCGGTCAAGGCGCGATACTAAGCGGGATATCTGTGGACGATTAACCAAGGAGGACGCTGTGACGTACGTCATCGCGCAGCCGTGTGTCGATCTGAAGGATCTGGCGTGCGTCGAGGAATGTCCGGTGGACTGCATCTACGAAGGCAAGCGGATGCTCTACATCCACCCCGACGAGTGCGTCGACTGCGGAGCGTGTGAGCCGGTCTGCCCGGTCGAGGCGATCTTCTACGAGGACGACACTCCCGAGGAGTGGAAGGACTACTACGACGCCAACGTGAAGTTCTTCGATGATCTCGGATCGCCGGGTGGCGCCGCGAAGCTCGGCCCGATCGACAAGGATCACGAATTGATCGCCGCGCTGCCCCCGCAGGAGCACGACGAGTGACCAACCCGCTGGCAGCAGCCCTTGCCGACTATCCCTGGGATGCTCTGGCGTCCGCCCAACAGCGGGCGTCCGAGCACAGCGGAGGCATCGTCGATCTCTCCATCGGTACGCCGGTGGACGACACCCCGGCGATCGCCCAAGAGGCATTGGCTGCAGCCGGCAACAGCCCGGGCTACCCGACAGTTGCCGGGCCGCCCGCGCTGCGTGAGGCGATCGCCGGCTACCTCGGCCGGCGGGGCGCGACGGTCGAACCGACCGGGTGCCTGGCGACCATCGGCAGCAAGGAATTCGTCGGCTGGCTGCCCACCCAACTGGCCCTGCAACCCGATGATCTGATCATCATTCCGGCCACCGCCTATCCGACCTATGCGGTCGGTGCCAAGGTCGCCGGCTGTCGGGTGATCGCGACCGACGACCTGGACTCGGTCCGGGACCTTCATCCCAAGCTGGTCTGGCTGAATTCTCCGTCCAATCCGACCGGCCGGATCCTCACCGCCGATCAGCTTCGGGCCTGGGTGGACTGGGCGCGGGAACGTGGCGCCGTGGTCGCCTCCGATGAGTGCTATCTCGACTTCGCCTGGGAGGCACCGGCCGTGTCGGTGCTGCACCCTGACGTCTGCGGTGGTGATCACACCGGGCTGTTGGCGGTGCACTCGCTGTCCAAGATCGCCAACCTGGCCGGTTATCGCGCGGCCTTCGTCGCCGGTGATCCCGCCATCATCGCCGACCTGACCTTGATCAGGCGGCATGTCGGGATGATGTTGTCCCGGCCGGTCCAGCAGGCCATGATCGCCCTGCTCGGCACCGATGATCATGTACGCGTCCAGCAGGACCGCTATCGCCGTCGACGCAGTTTGCTGCGGCCGGCGCTCGAGCAGGCCGGATTCCGGATCGATCACTCCGAGGGCTCGCTGTATCTGTGGGCGAGCCAGGGTGCCGATGCCGGTGACGACTGCTGGAAGTCGGTCGACCGGCTGGCCGATCTCGGCATCCTGGTGGGGCCGGGAGCCTTCTACGGCGAGGCCGGGACTGCTCACGTACGGGTTTCGTTGACCGCCTCGGACGAACGGATCGAGACAGCCGTGCAGCGGCTGACGGCCAACCAGTAGTGTTCGGCCGTGATGACAGAACATGTCTCACGGCTGCCCGTGGTTCCAGAACTGTTGGCCGGGATGACCCTGCAGGACAAGATCGGCCAGTTGATCTTTCACCTGGTCTACGGTGCTGCGGCTGATCAGGCCGACGAGCGTAATCGCGAACTGTTCGGTGTCGCGACCCCGGCCGAGGTGGTGCAGAAGTACCGGCTCGGCGGCGTGATCTACTTCGCCTGGGCCGGAAACACCGAGGACCCACAGCAGATCGGCCGGCTGAGCAACGGCCTGCAGGAAGCCTCCGAGATCGGCTTGATCATCGGCACCGACCAGGAGACCGGTCGGGTGGCGCGGATGGGTCCGCCGGCCACCCAGTTCCCGGGAGCGATGGCGCTGGCCGCAGCTCATGACCTGGACCTGACCCGGGAGGCGTACGGGATCACCGGCCGGGAGCTCTCCGCGGTGGGCATCAACGCCGATTTCGCGCCGGTCGCCGACGTCAACGCCAATCAGGCCAACCCGGTGATCGGCGTCCGCTCCTTCGGCGGCGAGCCCGACGTGGTGAGCGAGCATGTGGTGGCCGCGATCGCCGGGCTGCAACGCGACGCCGGTGTCGCGGCCGCAGCCAAGCACTTCCCCGGCCACGGCGACACCGGCACCGACA
>DATCVL010000458.1:0-11617 GCA_036566865.1 Microlunatus sp. | reverse complement strand
ACTCGCACAACCTCGAGTTCGGCTGCCGGATCTGGGGCCTGCGCGTCACCGACCTGAACCAGGGCGTCGTCTACGGGCAGCAGACCGACCAGACCGTGCAGGACGAGCGGCTGGCGACGCGGTTCGACTACGACGCCGTGTTCGGCACCGTGCTCAACCGGTTCGTCATCCAGGCCGTTCTGGGCGAGCCGCTGACGGTGTACGGCGACGGCAGCCAGACCCGCGGTTTCCTGGACATCCGGGACACCGTCGAGTGCCTGCGGCTGGCAGTGGAGAATCCCGCCGATCGCGGCGAATTCCGGGTCTTCAACCAGATGACCGAGTCGTTCTCGGTCGCTCAGCTGGCCGACAAGGTCGCCGAGGACTTCCCCGGCCCGGTGCAGATCGAGCGGCTGACCAACCCGCGGGTCGAGCAGTCCGACCACTACTACAACGTCAAGCACACCGGGCTTGTTGATCTTGGTCTGCAGCCGCACCTGCTGTCCGACACCTTGATCGAGTCGCTCTTCGACATCGTCGCGGCGCACAAGGACCGGGTGAACATCGAGGCGCTTGCCCCGACCGTCACCTGGAAGCGTCCGGCCAACGAGCCGGCCAACGCCTGAGGCTCGACAGCCACATCAATCGGTGGGCAGCCGTACCGGGACATTCCGGTGCGGCTGCCCACTTTTTGCGTCGGTTGTGTTTTGGTGGAGCCCGTGACTGAAGCCGACGTGCGACCCCCCAATGTGGTGATCATCTTCGCCGACGACATGGGCTGGGGTGATCTTGGTTGCAACGGGGCCACCGCCATCCCGACCCCGGCGATGGACGCGATCGCCGCCGACGGCGCACGGTTCACCGATGCGCACTCCGCGTCCAGTGTCTGCACGCCGAGCCGCTACGCCTTGCTGACCGGCCGTTACGCCTGGCGGGGGCCGTTGAAGTCCGGCGTGCTGATGGGACACGGACCGGCGATCATCGAGCAGGATCGACCGACGATCGCCGGCATGTTGACTGCTGCCGGCTATGCCTGCGGCGCCTTCGGCAAATGGCATCTCGGCGTCGGCTGGCATTGGCGGGACGGACATGTGGAGACCGCCTTCGGTCCCGATGCACGACTGGCTGTTGCTCGGGAGCTGGAGGACGGCGCCGAGGTCGATTACGAACGCGGGTTCAGCGATGGGCCGACCACGCGCGGATTCGATCGGTTCTTCGGCATCGCGGCGTCGCTGGACATGGCACCGTACTGCTTCCTTGATCAAGATCGGACCCTCGGCGTCCTCGACCAGCCCAAGCAGGCCTACTCGCCCGGCCAGCGGCCAGGCCTGCAGACCGCCGGCTGGGAAGATGATCAAGTCGATGTGCGGGTCACCGAGGAGTCCGTCCGCTGGTTGCGCGAGCGCCCCGGCGACGAGCCGTTCTTCCTCTATCTGACACCGGCCGCGCCGCACCGACCGTGTGTGCCGCCCGAATTCGTACGGGGCCGGACCGGAATCGGGAATCGTACCGACGCGGTGTGCCTGGTCGACTGGATGGTCGCCGAGATCGATCGCACGCTGACCGAGATCGGAGCCCGCGACAACACCATCGTCATCGTCACCAGCGACAACGGCGCCCCCACCGGCTACATCGAGGACGGGCGGCTCGAAGATCATCTTCCGAACGGGCCGTTCCGCGGACAGAAGGCCGACATCTGGGAGGGCGGCCACCGCGAACCGCTGCTGGTCCGCTGGCCCGGTCACGTCAGTCCTGGGACCGTCATCGACCATCCGGTCGGGCTCGTCGACCTGTACGCGACCCTGGCAGACGCGTGCGGCGTCGATCCGGGTACGGGCGGCGAGGACTCGACCTCCCGGACCGATCTGCTGCTCGGTCGGGCCGCGGCCGGGGACGGCTCTGATCTGCTGGTTCACCACACCTTGGGTGGCCGCTTCGGGTTACGGATGGGGCGGTGGAAGATCGAATTCACGACCGGGTCCGGTGCCGGCTTCACCGAGCCGAAGGGGACCGCCTTCGACCAAGATCATCCGGTCGGCCAGCTCTACGATCTGGAAACCGATCCCTACGAGACAACGGATCTGTGGGCCGACCGGCCGGACATCGTCGCCGACGGTTACCGGCGGTTGCAGGAGATCTGCCGAACTCCGGACAGCGGGCTCCCCTTCGGGGTCACCCTCGGGGCCTGACCGCCGCCGTTTGTCCGGCTGTCATCGGTCCGACGTACGGCGTTCACGTCCGCACCGGATCCGGCGCCAGAACGGCGGACGCAGATCGGGAAGTCCTGAACCGTGGGCTGGTAGGAAGGGAACTGAACAGGACGCTCACGGCCAGTGACGTGATCTGCATGCAGCAGGCCGCGCAAAGGGCTGCATTGTTCGGCGCGCGCCCTGGGCGGAAGATGTGAAGCAGACGTACCCGATTCGGAGGCTGATGATGTCACGACCCGATAGCGCCCCATCCGATCCCACCCGGATCGATCCGACGCAGGCCGATCCCAGCCAGCTCCGTGCCGCAGCACGTCGGAACCTGTTCCCGCACTTCACCCGTGCCGAGGCCTGGCGGTCACCCGACCTGCCGGTGATCGATCACGGCGAGGGCTGCTATGTGTACGACGATGCGGGGCGCCGCTACCTGGACGGATTGTCCGGCCTCTTCTGCGTGAACATCGGCCACGGTCGGACCGACATCGTGGCTGCGGCAATGAAGCAGATGGAGAAGCTGGCCTACTGGCCGAATTGGGGCGCCGCGCACCCGTCGGCGATCGAGGCAGCGAGCAAGATCGCCGAGCTCACTCCGGGTGACCTTGATCGGATCTTCTTCGTCAACTCCGGATCGGAGGCGGTCGAATCCGCGCTCAAGTTCGCCCGGCAGTACCACCGCAGCCAGGGACAGCCGGAGCGGACCGTGATCATCGCACGTGACATGGCCTACCACGGGGTCAGCATGGGTGCGCTGGCACTGACCGGGATCCCTTGGTACAAAGAGCCCTTCGAGCCGGTCATGCCTGACGTCCGGCACTTCCCGCACACTCTCGGCGAGGTCGTGCCGGAGGGTGGCAGCGCTGCCGGGTTGCCGTCGATCACGCGATTGAAGTCCATGATCGACGAGGTCGGCCCGGACCGGATCGCGGCGATCTTCGCCGAACCCGTACAGAATTCTCGCGGCGCGCTGGTGCCGCCGGCCGGCTACTGGCAGGAACTACGGAGGATCTGTGACGAGCACGGCATCCTGCTGGTTGCGGACGAGGTGATCTGCGGCTTCGGCCGGCTCGGCGCCTGGTTCGGCAGCACCAAGTTCGAGGTCGTGCCGGATGTGATCACCTTCGCCAAGGCGGCCACCTCGGGTTACGCGCCGCTGGGCGGGATGGCCGTGCGGACCCCCCTGGTGGAGCGGTTGTGGGATTCACCGGACGGGGGATCGTTCTTCCACGGCAGCACCTGGGGCGGGCACCCGGTGGCCACCGCGGCCGCGGTCGCCAACATCGACGCCATGATCGAGATGAACGCGGTCGGCAACGCCCATGATCATGAACAGCAGTTCAGGTCCGGGCTGGATGCCTTGCTGGACGGCCATCCGACCATTGCGGACGTACGCGGGACCGGCTATTTTTACGCGATCGAGTTCACCGCCGACCGGCCCAGCGGCCGCCCACTGAGCACCGAACAGGCGCAGCAGATCGTGCGCCAGATCCTGCCGACCGCGATGCGTGAGGCCGGACTGATCACCCGTCCGGATGATCGCGGCGCAACCATGCTCATCCTCGCTCCGCCGCTGGTCGCCGATTCCGCCGTGATCAACGAGTTGATCACCCAGGTGGACCAGGTCGCATCCGCGGTCGACGGCTACATCGCCGGCTGACCTCCGATCGCTGCCAGGATCGACCCGTGCTGCCGAAGATGATCACAGCCGTGGTGACCGACCTGGACGGCACCATCATCCGTCGCGACGGTTCGGTGAGTCCGGCGACTCTGCGGGTGGCTCGGGTATTGCGCACGCGTGGGATCCCGCTGATCATCGCGACCGCGCGTACGCCACCCCTGTGGCGACTGAGCGAGCTGAACGCGGACGTCGCCCTGGCCGTGTGCTGCAACGGCGGGATCGGGTTCGAGCCGGCGACGAATCGACAGCTCTGGCGGACCGACATCGACCCGGCGGCGCTGGCCCGCCTCATCCAGGCGATTCATGATCATCTTCCCCGGGCAGGCTACGGAGTGCGCAACGGCCGCCCGTGGACGATCAGCGACGGGTTCTACGCAGCACGCGGACGCTGGCCGGGCAGCGACTACCGGGTCGGCACGCGGGAAGAGCTGGCCGCTGTACCGGCCACGATGATGACCGTCGTCCATCCCGAGCTGACGCCCGAGGAGACCCGCAGGATCCTGGTCGAGGCCGGTATCGGTCCCGATGCCGTCACCATGAGCATCGCGGGCGACGAACTGCTCGACATCACCCCTGCTCATACAGACAAGGGAACCGGGCTGGCGCGGGCGTTCGAGCGACTCGGCGTCGATCCTCGCGGTGTGATGGCCTTCGGCGACGCTGCCAATGATCTTCCGATGTTCGAGGTGGCCGGTCACGCGGTCGCGATGGCGAACGGTACCGAGGAAGCCCGGGCAGCCGCCGATGCCATCGCCGGCAGTGTGGATGACGACGGCTTCGCCGGTTATCTTGATCAACTCGGCCTGCTCGATGTGCGGCGGACGTCCAGGTTGTGAGCCTGGTTCAAGATCATCGGCCCGGAGTCGGTCGATTGTGAGACGGTGGAGCACATGTTGAGTCGTGCCGAGTTCCTCGCCACCCTGCCTCGGCGGCGACTTGCCGCCGGCGCGCTGATCCGCGATGACAGTGGCCGGATCTGCTTGGTGGAGCCGACGTACAAGAACTACTGGCTGCTGCCGGGCGGCACCATCGAGGCCGACGAGTCGCCTTCTGCTGGTTGCCACCGGGAGTTGGTCGAAGAGCTCGGTCTTGATCTTGTGATCGGGCCGATGCTGAGCATGGATTGGGTCGCTCCTGCGAGTGATGATCCCCATGGTGCGTTGGTGTTCGTCTATGACGGCGGCGTACTTGATCAAGAAACGATCGACCGGATCGTCACGCCGTCCGATGAGCTGCGGAGCTTTCGCTTCGTCCCGGAGTCCGAGTTGGATCGCTACACGACCGAACGGAACCGCAACCGGATCCTGGCGGCGATGTCGTCCGCCGGTGGTCCGGTGGTCGAGCTCGATCGCGACTGATCAACTCGCCGGGGCGGCGGTGTCGTCTCCGCGGAAGCGTTGCGGATCGAGCGAGTAGCGGAAGATCGTACCGATGCAGGTCAGTCCGGCCGCCTCGAGCACTCGGCGGGATGCCCAATTGCGCCACCAGCATCCGGCTACCGGCACGCGGCCGGTCGCCAGCACCTCGTCCGCGGACAGTGCAAGGATCGAGCGGCCGATACCGCGTCGGCGAGCATCCGGATCGGTGAACATCCCGATATCCACCCGCGCGGCGTTCAACGGATGCGGTACCAACATCGCGATGCCGATCTCCTGCCCGCCCAGCCTGGCCACCCGTACGTTGCCGGCGGCCACCGGCTCGCGGAAGTCCGGCTGGAAGTCGGTCTGGTCGAGGTAGGCCAGGTCTGCCTCGGTTGCCGGCTCCACCGACAGACCGGGCACCGGATCACGAAGGTCCTCGGCTCGAAGCAGCTCGAATTGGTAGGCCTGATTGTCGAGACCGCGGGCGAAATTGCCGAACAGGTCGGCGTGGTTCAGGTCCCAGGAGGCGGCATAGGCCTGGGTGGCTGCGGTTTCCGCCAGCACGGCCTCGAGAATCTGCCGGTCGTAGCTCGCGACAGCGGTGTTGATCATGCACAGGGAGACCGAGTCGCCGTCGGCGGCCGTGAGACCGGCCGACTCGCCGTCGACCATGATCTCGAGCTGTCGCGACTCCAGCTGCATCGTCGGCATGAAGAAGTCTCCGGAGTACGGCAGAGTCCGGTGATGAGCCAAGATCATCTCCCGTGCGGCGGCTCGATCGATCTCGGCCAGCTCGATCCTGACGTCGTACCTGATCATCGGTGCATTCTGAAGCACGGCATGCCTGTTCGGAAGCCGATTTTCCACGACATGCCCGGCAACCGCGGCAACGGTTAGGAGGCTCTGCCGATCGAGGCATTCGGATCGCATTCGGCACAGCGGCAGTCGGTCGACCAGCTCGCGGCATCGGAATCTCGACTTGAGCCGAGCAAACAGACGTCGCCTACCGCGGTGGACGCCGGGTCGGTCGACGACGCCAGCTCCTCGGCGTAGATCCGTACGAGTTCGTGTTGCCGATAACGCGAACCCGGCAACGGCTCCACCAGATGTGCCTCGACGAGTTGATCAAGGACCCGCCGGGTGCGCGTCACGCTGCGGCCCCAGCAAGCCGCAAGCCGCCCGAGATCACATTCCTCGGGCTGACACGCCAGCAGCCGGAACAGCCCCGCAGCCTCGGCATCCAGGTCACCGTAGGACCAGGTGAAGACCGTACGAAGGTCCGAGTGCGGATCTCCTGCCAGAGCCAGCAGGTCGAGTCGGCTCCCCCGATCTCTGAGTTGCCGTTCCAGCTCTGACGTGTCCGCGGCGAGGTCGGGGCGGACGCGGATCCGCTCGGCAAGGATGCGCAGCGCCAGCGGCAACCGGGCACAGTGCTCGGCGAGCCGGCGCAGCGCAGGCTTGGTCAGGTCGTCGCTGTCGATCAAGGAGGTCAGCAGTTCCACCGAGGCTTCCGTCGACAGCGGAGACAACCGGAGATGTTTCGCGTGATCGCGAACAGCGAGCCCGGCCAGCTCTCGACGGCTGGTCACGATCACCGCGGTGCCCGGTGCAGCGGGCAGCAGCGGCCGTACTTGTTCGACTGATCCGGCGTTGTCGAGCAAGATCAACACGCGTTTGCTGCGCAGTCGCGAACGGAGCAGGGCCCGCCGATCCGCCAAACCGGCGGGGAGGTGTTGACTCGACACTCCCAGCGCCTGCAGCATCCGGCCCAAGGCTGTTTCGACATCGACCCACTCCTCTGCACCGAACGCGTCGAGCTCGACGTGGATCTGCCCGTCCGGGAAGTCGGCGCGACGGCGATGACTCCACTGCAGAGCCAGTTCGCTCTTGCCGATGCCGGCCATCCCAGTGATCACACAGACCCCGACCGACGATCCTGCTGCATCGATCAACTGATCATCCAGCGCCGCCAGCTCCGCCTCCCGTCCGGTGAAGTTCAGATGTGACGGCGGGATGTCGACCGGGGCTACCGGTTCTGATCCGTCGGAGGCAGGCGACATGGGCTTCTGCGCACACTCCCCGGCCAAGATCAACTGATGGATGCGCTGCAGCTCGGAGCCGGGCTCGACTCCGAGCTCAGCCACCAGCAACTGCCGAAGGTCGCGAAATGCGCGTAGTGCGTCAGCGGACCGGCCGGCCTGCTGCAGCGCGATCATCAACTGACCGTGCAGTCCCTCCCGCAACGGATGCTCGCTGACAGCATCGGTCAGCTCGCCGAGCACTCTCGCCGATCGGCCGAGTGACAGTTCCAGTCGAAATCGCTCCTCCTGGACGGTCGAGCGCGACTCGGTCAGCCGATCGCGTTCCGCAGTGAAGTCCGGACCGTCCAGTCCCTGGAAGGGCACCCCCTGCCAAAGCTCGAGGGCTTCATTGATCAATCTCAGTCGGTGGTCGGGTGAGCTGTCGGACTCACCCCGAAGCGCGGCGGTGACCTTGGACTCGAAGCTGAGCACGTCGAGCTCGTCGACCTCCAGGTTGAGCCGATAGCCACCCGGCCAACACTCCAACCGCTGATGATCATCCAGCAGCCGGCGCAAGCGATGGATGGCAACCTGCAACCGCCCGAGCGCAACGCTGACGTCGACGCCCGGCCAGGCCGCATCGACCAGTTGATCCGTCGTCAGGCGATCATTGGCCCGCGCCACCAGCAGGCCCAAAAGGGTTCTTTGTACCCTCCCGGAGGGCTCGACGCTCCCCCCTGTTGCATGGACCGTCAACGGCCCAAGAGCGGTGAACAGCATTTTCGGGATACTAGGCAGCCTCGGGTCCCGCTAGACACAAGTTCGTGCTGTTACCCGCCGGATCCCGGGAGTGTTTCGATCAAGGTCGAAACCGCTCACAACGAGGTGCCCAACTTGAAGCCCTCTTCCGTCTCGCCCTTGCGGGTGTAGGAGAACCCGTCCGCGCCGACCGTGACCGCCAGCTCGCTCGCGTCGGTCCGCTCCTGCACCGGCTGCGGATTCCCGTCAAGATCAAGAACCAGCGACGCCTCGGTGTACCAGGACGGCACCACCGGATTGCCCCACCAGTCCCGCCGCTGGTTGTCATGTACGTCCCAGGTCACCACCGGGTTGTCCGGATCGCCGGTGTAGTAGTCCTGCGTGTAGATCTCCACCCGGTGGCCGTCGGGGTCACGAATGTAGAGATAGAACGCATTCGACACACCGTGCCGGCCGGGTCCGCGCTCGATCACGTCGGACATCCGCAGCGCCCCCAGCTTGTCGCAGATCGCGATGATGTTGTGCTGCTCGTGGGTGGAGAAGGCGATGTGGTGAAGGCGCGGTCCGTCACCACCGGTCAGCGCGGTGTCGTGCACGGTGTCCTTGCGTCGCAGCCAGGCCGCGTACGTCGTACCTTGATCATCTTTGATGTCCTCGGTGACCCGGAAGCCCAGCTCTTCCAGATAGGCACGGCCCTTCGGCACATCCGGGGTGACCTGGTTGAAATGATCAAGACGCACCAGCGCTCCCGGGCTGTAGAGGTCGTAGCGCCAGGCCAGCCTCTCCACATGTTCGACCTGGTGGAAGAACTCGTACGGAAAGCCGAGCGGATCGATCACCCGGACGGCGTCGCCGATGCCCCTGACGAATCCGTCGGTGCGGCGTTCGGTTCGGCAGCCGCGGGCGGTGAACCAGCGCTCGGCACGATCGACATCCTCGGCGGTCCGCACCCGGAAGGCCAGGGCGGCCGCGGCGGCGACCGGGCCCTTCCGCAGCACCAGGTTGTGGTGAATGAACTCCTCCAACGGACGCAGGTAGATCTCCTCGTCGTTCTCCTCGGTGACTATCAGGCCGAGCACGTCCACATAGAACTTCCGCGATGCCGCCAGATCCGTGACCACCAGGTCGAGATAGGCGCAGCGGACTATGTCGGGAGGGGCGAGGTCGGGCGGGGCAAGATCAGGCGGGGCAGGATCAGGCGGGGCATTGTCGGCCGGCGTGGGATCGGTGGCGGTCATCGTTGAACGTCCTTCATGATCAATGGGCGGGGTCAGGCGCCGAATTTCGGTGTGTGTACGGGGCCGAGCGAGATGTGCACGGCCTGCTGGTCGGAGTAGAAGTCGAGCGACCGATAGCCGCCCTCATGTCCGAGGCCGGAAGCCTTGACACCGCCGAAGGGTGTGCGCAGATCCCTGACGTTGTGCGAGTTCAGCCAGACCATGCCGGCATCGATCCGTTGCGCGAAGTTGTGCGCACGTTCCAGATCCGAGGTCCAGAGGTAGGCGGCAAGACCGTACTTGACGTCATTGGCCAGCCGCAACGCCTCCTCCTCGGAGTCGAACGGCGTGATCGCGACCACCGGGCCAAAGATCTCCTCCTGGAAGATCCTTGCCGTGGAAGGGACATCGGCAAACACGGTCGGCTGGACGTAGTTGCCTTCGGCCAGTCCTTCGGGACGGCCACCCCCTGCCACCAGCCGGGCTTCGGTCTTGCCGATCTCGATGTAGCCGGTCACCTTCTCGTAGTGTTCGGGATGTACCAGCGCACCGACCTGGGTGTCCGGATCGTGCGGAGGACCGACCTTGATCCGCTTCGCCCGCTCGGCGTAGCGCCGGACGAACTCGTCGTAGATGTCGCGCTCGACCAGGATCCGGCTGCCGGCGGTGCACCGTTCCCCGTTCAGGGAGAAGACGCCGAACAGGGTCGAGTCCAGCGCCGCATCAAGATCGGCATCGGCGAACACGACTGCCGGACTCTTGCCTCCGAGCTCCATCGACAAGGCCTTCAAGGTGGGGGCAGCATTGGCGAAGATCAACTGGCCGGTGGCCGATTCGCCGGTGAACGAGATCAGCTGCACGTCCCGGTGCTTGACCAGCGCGTCGCCGGCCTCCTCGCCGAGACCGTTGACCAGATTGAAGACCCCGTCCGGTACGCCCGCCTCGCGGAAGATCTCCGGCCACAGGCTTGCCGACAGCGGGGTGAACTCGGCCGGCTTCAACACCACCGTGCAGCCGGACGCCAGCGCGGGAGCCAGTTTCCAGCTCTCCAGCATGAAGGGTGTGTTCCACGGTGTGATCAGGCCCGCCACGCCTTTGGGTTTGCGATTCACGTAGTTGACCTGCCGGCCCGGCACCTTGTACGTGTCGTCGCTCTGGGCGACGATCAGGTCGGCGAAGAAGCGGAAGTTCTCCGCCGCCCGACGAGCCTGGCCAAGGGCCTGGGTGATCGGCAGCCCGGAGTCGTAGGTCTCCAACTCCGCCAACCGAGCATCGGTGGACTCGACGATGTCGGCGATCCTGTTCAGGATCCGGTTCCGTTCGCGCGGCAGCAGCCGCGGCCAGGGGCCGTCGTCGAACGCCACCCGGGCAGCCCGAACGGCGTTGTCGATATCGGCCAGTTTGCCGGCGGCGGCTTGCAGGTAGGCGTTGTTGGTCACCGGGTCCAGCACGTCGAAGGTGTCGCCGTCGACACTGTCGACGAACTCGCCGTTGATGAAGTGCTGGATCTGTTTCGGCAGTTCGTCCGGCGGCACGTACTGCCCGGCACTCCCACTCGGTCCCGGGACCAGGGGTACGGTCGCGTTCATGATCAATTACCTCCGGCGCTGACAGACATTCGGGCGGCGATGGTGTCTCGATCATGCACCGGCGACAAGTAGTCCGCGCCCTCGTCCAGCAATGTGGTGATCTTGGCCAGGCCGGACTCGGTCGGCGTGATCAACGGCGGACGGACGTAGCCGGAGTTGATCAAGCCACGTTTCTCGAGCACCCACTTCACCGGCGCCGGATTGGTCTCGACGAAGATCAGATCGACCAGCGGATGCAACCCGTAGTGGATGTCCAGCGCCTCGCCGAATCGGCCCTCGTTGTACGCGTCGTACATCCGGCGGGTCGCGGCCGGGGCGATGTTTGCGGTTGCGCTGACGAATCCGGTGCCGCCGAGCGCCAGCAGTGGCAGACACAACAGCTCGATCCCCGACCACACCAGCAACTCCCGACCGGCGGCCTTGATCACTCGGGAGAAGTGCTCGAAGTCCTTGGTCGTCTCCTTGATCCCGACGAAGTTCGGCACATCCCGGAAGAGCCGTGCCACCGTCTGTGGAGCGATCTCCACCGCGGTTCGGCTGGGTACGTTGTAGGCGACGATCGGCAGGTCGGGATACTCCGCGGCCACCGTCTTGTACCAGACGTACAAGGCTTCCTGGGTCGGCCGGGCGTAGTAGGGAGTGATCACCAGTGCCGCATCCACTCCGGCGTCGTACGCGGCCCCGGTCAGATCGATCGTCTCCTGCAGCTTGGCCGAACCGGTACCCGGCATCACCGGCACCCGGCCTTCGACGGTCTTGATCACCGTCCGGATGGCGGCAGCACGCTCGTCGATGGTTTGCGCGCTCGG
>DATCVL010000457.1:0-17880 GCA_036566865.1 Microlunatus sp. | reverse complement strand
TCCCGCAGAACACGCCGCGTGGACGATGCTGCCGCGCGGTGGTCCGCCAGGCGAGGCGGCCAGTGGCCAGCATCGCGGCCGCGATCGTCTGTCCGTCCCGGGCGCTGACCTCGGCGCCGTCGATCCGCAGGGTGATCATGCGGCCGGCAGATTGGCGGATCATCGCAGTGCCTCCGCGCGCAGCGACGGCCGGGCCGGATCGAACGGTGCGGGGTCGATCACCGGCCGTCGTTCCATGATCAGATCCGCCAGCAGGTCGGCGGTGCCGAGAGACAGACCGATGCCCGCGCCCTCGTGTCCGCCGGCGTGCCAGAGTCCGTCGACCTCGGCGTCCGGTCCGATCACCGGTAGATGGTCCGGCATGAACGGCCTGAAGCCGCCGTACACCCGCATCACCGAAGCGTCGGCCAGGAACGGGAAGATCCGCATCGCCTTCCGCGCGATCTCCCGTACGGCCGGCAGGTCCAGCGCACTGTCGAAGCCCGACTGCCGCCGGGACGAACCCACCAGCACGGTCCCGGCAGCGGTGGACTCGATCACGCTCGAGGTCTGCAGATCTTGATCATCTGATTCGACCGCGCCGACGTAGTCGGCGTCGTACACCTTGTGGAACACACGCTGCGGCATCCGAGTGGTGACCAGAATGACGCCTCGCCGGGGGCGTACCGGGATCGAGGTGCCGAGCGATGTCGCCACCTCGGCTGCCCACGGACCGCAGGCCAGGACCACCAAGCCGGCATGGCGTACGCCGGCTGTTGTCCGAACGCCGATGATCTTGCCCGATGCGTTGCGGACGCCGCCGATCACTCGCTCACCGAAGATCGTCCGCGCGCCATGGCTGCGGGCAGCCGCGAGCAAGGCCTCGGTGGCGATCACCGGCTGCACCTGGGCATCCTCGGGATAATGCACGGCCGCGGTGATCTCCGGATGCAGGTGTGGTTCCAGTTGCAGGGCGTGATCACGATCGATCGGTCGCGCGTCGATGCCTGCGCCTCGCTGGTCTTCGGCGAAGCGCAGCAGCGGTGCAGAGCCGTCGGCGGTGGTCGCCACCACCAGTCCGCCCTTGCGCTCGTACTCGATCGGCGGGAAGCCGGCCGGCAGCCGATCCCGAAGTTGATCTTCGAGTCGGTCCCACAGGCCCAGGGAGTAGCGGGCAAGATCAAGTTCGGGCCCGGGACTCTTGTCGGAGACCAGCAGATTGCCCTCGCCCTGGCCGCTGGTGCCCGATGCAGCCGCCTTCTCCTCGACCACCGTGACCGACAGACCGGAACGGGCCAGGGCATGCGCGCACGCGGCGCCGATGATGCCGGCGCCGATCACGATCGCGTCGCTCTGTCCCTGCACTCCGCTCCCAGTAAAATGTCACACCGCACGGGCAATCTAGCTGGTCCTCGACGGCAAGCGTCAAGCCCCCGACCGGAAACCGGGAAGCTCACGTCTCATCCTCGCCCGACCACCAGCCGGTGACGTGGCCGATGTGGCGGTGCATGAGCTTGCTGGCCACATCGGCATCGCGCTTCTCCAGCGCATCCACCAGCTGAAGATGCTCCTCGGCCGACATCTGCAATCGATGTGTCTGCAGCAGACTCTTCAGTCCGACCAGCCGGGTCCGCTCCCGGAGGTCGCCGACGATCTCGACCAGATATGGATTGCCCAGATAGCCGATCAAGGTCAGGTGGAAACGTCGGTCCGCCGCCAAGTATCGAGCCAGGTCCTCCTCGGCCGCACCGCGTACGATCTCGTTCGCCAGCTCCCGTGCCTCGGTAGCCATCGCCGTGGTGAAGTCGGGCGCGAGCATCGCCATCGCCTCCGGCTCCAGAAGATGGCGTACCTGCGCCAGCTGGGTCAGCGCCTTGGGGTCGACCTCGGTCACCCGGAAACCCTTGTTGCGAACGGTCTCCACGAAGCCGCGCTTCTCCAGGTTGAGCATCGCCTCCCGGACCGGGGTGGCAGACACCTCGAACCGCGCCGCCAACCCGGGTGCGGAGAAAAGTGCGCCCGGCTCCATCTCACCGGAAATGATCGCCGCACTGATCACCTGCTCGACCTGCTCGCGCAGGCTCGCAGTGTGCCGCACTCGCGTGAAGTCGGGTCCACCTGGCATGTCGTCTCGATTCTGGTCTCTTGTGTCTGGCCGCAGCACGGTCCGTGTTGATGATCTTGGTCGCCAACCACCCAGCAGATGCTCCAACTTCGGTTCGAGTTAAGAATCCGTTACGTGCCGCTGACCCCTGGCTGTTGGCGACGCCCATCGCTAGTCTGCCGTATGACATAGCACATTGCGCGCTGGGCCAGGCGGCTCGAAGCCCCGAGGTTTTGCGTCGCCCCAGCACCACTTCAGTGGGCCGTCGGCCCTCGATGATCAGGAGCAACAGCCGATGAAGTCAGCAATGCGGGTCAGAAGGTCGGTGGCGCTGTTGGGCGCATTGGCGATCGTCGGTGGCGGCCTGGCTGCCTGCGGCGGCGCCGAAGAGAACGTGTCGGGCGGTGCCGGTGCGCAGGCCGATGCAGCGGGTTTCGCGGTCACCACCGGTGACGCCAAGTCCGGCGGGACGATCAACGTGCTCGGCAGTGTCGACCTGGCATCGCTGGATCCGGCGGTCGGTAACGACGGCAACGTTAACAACTTCTACCGGTTGATCTACCGCACCCTGACCACGTACGCCAACGAGCCCGGTGACGGCGGAACCAAGGTGGTCCCTGATCTGGCCACCAGCACCGGTGAGTCGAGCAAGAACGCCACCGTCTGGAAGTTCACTCTGAAGGACGACATCTACTTCTCCGACGGCACCCCGATCACGTCCAAGGACGTCAAGTTCGGGTTCGAGCGGTCGATGGATCCCTCGCTGGCCATCGGCAATCAGTACGGCCGGCAGTTCGTCGAGGGAGCGTCCAAGTACAAGGGCGTCTTCAATGATCCAGCCGGGCTGAAGTCCATCGAGACCCCGGATGACAAGACGATCATCTTCCACCTGAACCGACCACTGGCTGCGTTCCCCAACGTGGCCTCGACCGGGCCGTTCGTACCGTTCCCCGCTGCCAAGGTGAAGAGTCCGCAACAGATCGGCAAGGAGCCGATCGCCTCCGGGCCGTACAAGATCAAGAGCTACAGCCACGGCTCGAGTCTCGAGCTGGAACGCAACCCGAAGTGGTCGGCCGACTCCGACAGCGTGCGGAAGGCCTATCCGGACGGCTTCAAATTCCTGTTCAGCGTTGATCAGAACACCATTGATCAGCGGATGATCTCTGATGAGGGCGGTGACAAGGACGCCATGGCATCGAGCACCAATCCGTTGCTGGCGCCGTCGTTGGCCCGCATACAGACGCCGGAGCTGAAGCAACGCACGGTGCACGACATCCCTGCCTGCACGATGTACATGGCGATGAACAACACCAAGAAGCCGCTGGACAACCTTCAGGTACGCCAAGCGATCAACTACGCCGTGGACAAGAAGAGTGTGGTCACCGCGACCGGCGGCCCGACGATGGCAACCGCGGCCAGCGACATGTTGACCCCGAAGGTGCCCGGACGGGTCGACTTCGATCTCTATCCCAGCAAGGATCATGCCGGCGACGTGACGAAGGCCAAGCAGTTGTTGACCGACGCCGGCTATCCCGACGGCTTCTCGATGACCATGGATGTCAGGTCGATTCCGAAGTGGCAGGCACAGGCGGAGGCCGTGCAGGCGTCGCTGAAGAAGATCGGCATCGACGTCAAACTGAACGTGATCGATGCGTCGACGTTCTACGACGTGATCGGCCAGCCGAGCAAGCAACATGATCTTGCGATCACCGGATGGTGCTCTGCCTGGTTGTCCGGGCAGCCGCTGCTGACCTCCCTCTTCGACGGCCGCACGATCACCCAGAAGGGCAACCAGAACATCTCCCAGTTCGACAGCGACAAGATCAACAAGCGTATCGACGAGATCGCCCAGATCGCCGATCTGGACAAACAGAACGCTGAGTACGCGAAGCTCAATCGGGAGATCATGGAAGAGGCGCCGGTTGTCCCGCTGCTCCGGGAGACTCCGCTGCAGATGGTCGGCAGCAATGTCGGAGGCGCGTTCGCGCATGCGGCTCAGACCGGCTACATCGACTACACCTCGGTCGGACTCAAGAATCCTCAGGAGTGATCGGGTGAGCACACCTCAAGCGCAGCTGGTTGCCGAGGGGAGTGCCGGACGACTGATCGGGGCCAGTGGCGCCCGCAGTAGCCGGCACATCTTCGGCCGACTGATCGCCCGCCCTTCGGTCGCTCTCTGCTTCGGCTTCCTGGCGATCGTGATCTTGATGGCGATCTTTGCGCCGCTGATCGTCAAGATCAGCGGTTACGACCCGTACGTTTTTGATCAGGACGCGATCGATGCCGCCACCGGCGGTCTGCCGAAGGGGCCGCTCGGCGGCATCAGTTCCGAGCACTGGTTCGGCGTCGAGCCGCAGAACGGTCGGGACATCTTCGCCCGGATCGTCTACGGTGCCAGGGCATCGATGGCGATCGCCTTGTCGGCGACCCTGCTGACCATGGTCTTCGGCACCGTGCTGGGTCTGATGAGTGGCTTCTTCGGCGGCCGGGTCGATCAGATCGTTTCCCGGCTGATGGACTTCCTGATGGCCTTCCCGGCCCTGATCTTCATGATCGCGTTGTTGTCAGCGCTACCGAACAGCAACCGTCCGCTGATGTTGGTCGCGGTGCTGAGCATCTTCGGCTGGCCGTACATCGCCCGGGTGGTACGGAGCCAGACGATGTCGGTCAGCAAACGGGAATTCGTCGAGGCGGCCGTCGCTTCGGGTGCCAGCAGGCATCGGGTGATCTTCACCGAGATGCTGCCGAACCTGACCGGGACGATCATCGTGATGGCGACCCTGGCGGTGCCCACCTACATCGGGACCGAGGCCGGGCTGTCGTTCCTGGGGATCGGGCTGACGCCACCGACGCCGTCCTGGGGCCAGATGATCGCCAAGGCCGTCGGTTGGTACACCGTCGATCCGATGTTCTTGATGATCCCCGGCCTGTTCCTGTTCTTGACGGTGTTGTCGTTCACCGTGATCGGTGATCAACTCCAGCGCGTCCTCGACCCGCGCGGGAGGAAACCATGATCATGTATCTGGTTCGCCGGATCGGGTTGGCGGCGATCACCTTGCTGGCGGTGGTGTTCTTCACCTACCTGATCTTCTTCAAACTTTCGCCGGATCCCGCGGTGCTGATCTGCGGGCAGACCTGTACGCCGGAGACGATCGACAACATCCGCAGTCAGCTCGGCCTGGACCAGCCGTTCCTGACGCAGTTCTTCGCCTTCGTGACCGGCATCTTCGTCGGTCGGACCTACGGCAGCGGGGCGTCCGCGATCCACTGCGATGCGCCGTGCCTGGGTTACAGCTTCCAGAATCAGGCCAATGTCACCGACATGATCGCCGACCGGATTCCGGTCTCGGTGACCGTGGCGCTCGGTGCAGCGGTGTTGTGGCTGCTGACCGGAATCATCGCGGGCCTGGTCAGCGCGATCAAGCAGGGAACGCTGTGGGACAAGGGCGCGATGATGTTCGCGCTGGCCGGCATCTCGCTGCCGAACTACTTCGTGGCGCTGGTTTTGCAGTACATCCTCGTGGTCAAGCTGAAGCTGCTGCCGTTCCCGTCCGAGGCACACTTCTTCGCCGATCCGGTGCACTGGTTCGAGACCTACATCATGCCGTGGATGGTACTGGCACTCATGTACGCGTCGATGTATGCCAGGCTCACCAGAGCCAATGTGCTGGACACGCTGTCGGAGAACTTCATGCGAACGGCGCGAGCCAAAGGGCTGGTGCCCGGACTGATCCTGCGTCGGCACGCATTACGGCCATCGTTGACGCCGATCGTGACGATCTTCGGTATGGACGTCGCAGCGCTGCTGGGCGGGGCTCTGATCACCGAGACAGTGTTCGGGCTGAGCGGGGTCGGCAAGCTCGCCTACGACGCGATCGGGACCAATGATCAGCCGGTGATCATGGCGGTGACGTTGCTGGCCGCGTTCTTCGTGGTGGTGTCGAACATCGCCGTCGATCTCACCTACCAGTTCCTGGATCCGCGCGTCCGAGTGAAGGCGGCATGACCATGGACACTCAGTCCCGGCCGAAGGACGGCACGGAACAGAGCAGCCGACGTCGGTTGCTCGAAGTCTCCGACCTGAGAATCTCGTTCGGTGGTGGAGATCCCGTGGTGGACGGGGTCAGCTTCTCCATCGACCACGGTGAGACCATCGGCGTTGTCGGTGAGTCCGGCTCCGGGAAGTCGATGACCTCGCTGGCGATCATGGGACTGCTTCCCGATGATGCGACCGCCACCGGGTCGATCAGGCTTTCCGGAGAGGAGATCCTCGGTCTGCCGGACAAGCGGCTCCGTCCGCTGCGAGGCAATGCGATGGCGATGATCTTCCAGGATCCGCTGTCCTCGCTGAATCCGTACTACACGGTCGGTCTGCAGATCGCCGAGGCGTATCTCGCACATCAGGGCGGGTCTCGAAGCCACGCGAACAAGGTTGCGGTCGAGGCAATGCAGCGCGTGCACATCCCGGATGCCGCGACCAGGGTGGACAACTATCCGCATCAGTTCTCTGGCGGCATGCGGCAACGGATCATGATCGCGATGGCCCTGTGCTGTGAGCCTGATCTGATCATCGCCGACGAGCCGACGACCGCGCTCGATGTCACCGTACAGGCGCAGATCCTGGAGCTGTTGGACGGACTGCAACGAGACACCGGCGCCGGAATGCTCTTCATCACCCACGACCTCGCCGTGGTGAGCGGGGTGGCCGACCGGATCGTCGTCATGCGCAACGGGCAACAACTGGAAGCCGGGCACGCCGCCGAGATCTTCACCAATCCGCAGACGGATTACGCACGGATGTTGCTGCAGGCGACACCGCGGATCGATGACGCCTATCCGGAGCTGCCGACGCCGTACGCCAGCTGGCAGGAGCAAGACGCATGAGTACCAACCTTCACACCGCCGCGGCATCAATACCTCAGCAGGCCGGCGTGTCCGGGCTGCGCGAGGGGGTCGAGCCGGTGCTGAGGGCACTGAACCTGATCAAGGAGTTCGACAGCCGCGGCAGTGGTCTGTTGACTCATCGCAAGTCCCGCTTCCGGGCCGTTGATGACGTGACCTTCGATCTGCTGCGGGGTGAGACCCTTGCCCTGGTTGGAGAATCCGGCAGTGGCAAGTCGACGACCGCACGAATGGTGGCGAAGTTGATCGAACCGACCTCGGGTCGTGTCGAGCTGGAAGACGTCGACTACTCGAAGGCCGGCCGCGCGGATCTGCGGGTGTTCCGGCGCAGCGTCCAGGTGGTCTTCCAGGACCCCTATTCGTCGCTCAATCCACGTCACACAGCCGAGGAGATCATCACTGCCCCGCTGCGTTATCAGCGCATCCCCGCTCCCGCCGGTGGCGATCTTCGAAGCTACGCAAAGGAACTGATGCAGCGGGTCGGACTCAATCCGGATCACTCCACCCGACACCCGGCTCAATTCTCCGGCGGGCAAGCGCAACGGATCGGCATCGCCCGTGCCATCTCGGTCCGGCCGAAGGTGGTCATCTGTGACGAAGCCGTGTCCGCGCTCGACGTGTCGGTCCAGGCTCAGGTGATCGATCTGCTCAAGGGACTCCAGCTCGATGGCGGATTCAGCTACATCTTCATCACTCACGACCTTGCCGTGGTCCGACAGATCGCCCACCGGGTTGCGGTGATGCAGCGCGGCTCCTTGGTCGAGCTCGGTCGTCGCGAGGACGTCTTCGACTCCCCACGGCACGACTACACCAAGACATTGCTCGCAGCCGTCCCCCGCATCGATGTCGGCTGAACGGCAGGAATGACAGCCAGTGCTCCACAACGAAAGGAACTACGCGTGACTGACCCGACCAGCGTCGGCGAGGCGTCATCGGACGGACCGACGGGTGGTGATCATGACAAGCCGACGGACAATCTGGTCACCACCACCCACACGCTGAGCGGCCCTGGCGGGGAACTGGAGTACGAGGCGATCACCGGCACGATGGTGGTCCACGAAGAACACCTCGAGGACGACAAGTTCTCCGGACTGAAGCCCAAGGCCGAGGTCTTCGTGACCTCCTATGTCGCCAAGGGCGGCGACGCCGATCGGCCGGTGGTGTTCGCCTTCAACGGCGGGCCGGGATCCAGCTCGGTATGGCTGCACCTGGGCATCTTCGGACCAAGGCGAGTGCTGTCCGGAGATGTTGATCATCCGGTGCCGGCTCCGTACGGCCTGACCGACAATCACGAAACGCTGCTCCGACACGCAGATCTCGTCTTCATCGATCCGATGACGACCGGATACACCCGGCCCGTGGTCGGTGAGCAGCCTGCCGAGTATCACGGCTACACCCGGGACCGAGATCTGGTCGGTGAAGTGATCAGGATCTGGCTGGGTCGGCACCAGCGCTGGCTTTCGCCGAAGTTCCTCGCCGGAGAGTCGTACGGCACCACCCGGGCGGCCTCATTGGCGGGGCATCTCACCACCAGACATGGCATCGCCTTCAACGGCATCATCTTGATCTCGGCAGTGCTGGACTTCGCCACCATCAGGTTCACCCGCGGAAATGATCACCCGTACATCCACTACCTGCCGACCTACGCCGCGACCTCTGCCTACCACGACGGACTCAGCACCTCCGAGGTGGAGCAGCGGATCGAACGGGCTCGTGACTTCGCCTCCACCAGCTACGCATCGGCACTGGCGTTGGGATCTCGGCTGAGCGATGAAGATCAACAGTCGCTGGCCGACGAGATGTCGGAGCTGATCGGTATCGATGCCGGCTACATCCGGCGGTCGAGATTCCGGATCGAGCACAAACACTTCTTCGCCGAACTGTTGCGGGATCGGGGCCTGGACACCGGCCGTCTGGACACCCGCTTCACGATGGCACCGGCAAACCTGAACAACGAGGAACAGGAAACCGACCCCTCGCACATGTTCATCTTCTTTCCCTACACCGCAGCGATCAATCAGTACCTGCGCAGCGAACTCGGCTTCACCTCGGACCTGGAGTACGAGATCCTGACCGGTCGGGTGCATCCCTGGTCCTACAAGGAATTCGAGGGCCGCGCGGTGACCACGACCGAGGAGTTGTCCGCGGCCCTGCGCGCCAATCCGGACATGGCTGTCTACATCGGGTTCGGCTACTACGACGGCGCCACCCCGTTCTCCGCGTCGGAGTACGTCCTTGATCATCTCGACGTCCCGGCAGAGGTCATGGACGGCTTCGTCCGCAGGTATTACCCGGCAGGTCACATGACGTATGTGCACGAGGAGTCGCGGATCGCGCAGTCGCAGGACATCGCCGACTTCGTCATTGAGCACGGACAAGGAGCATGATCACCATGCCATCGCAGATTGCCCGATCCGACGAGTATCGCGCGTTCGAGGAGATCTACCGGACCGAATGGGCCTGGCGGCAAGGTGAGCTCGGCGGCGGCTGGCTGACCGCCGACGAGCCGCTGGATCCGAAGCTGCCCGACGTCAGTGTCGAAGCACAGCAGCGCCGAGAGCGTTACTGGCAAGAGATCATGAACCGGTTGGACCGCGTCGACCGCGGACGACTCGGTGTCGAGGAAGCTGCCGACTACGACGTCTACCGCTATCAGATCTCGGTCTTCCGGGGAAGACAGCGGTTCAAGATGTACGAACGACCGGCGAACGCCGACTCCGCCTTCTGGATGGAACTCACCAGCGAGTGCCGACGGCGCCTTGAATCCGCGGCCGACGCGGAAACCTACGCGCAGTGGCTCGGCGAGATCCCGCGTTACATCGATCAGAACATCACCAACATGCGGGCGGGCGTCCGGCGTGGATTCGGACCGGCCCAGGTATCCATGATCGGCCGCGAGGCGACGATCCGGTCGGTGGCCCAGGCACCGTCGGCGGAGTCATCGGTCTTCTTCCAGCCTCTGGCCGGCCTGCCGGAGACGGTCGCCGATCATGATCAATGGCGCAAGGTCGGCGCCGAGTTGATCAAGAGCGACGTGATTCCCGCGTACCAGAGGTTGTTGAGCTTCTTCACCGACGAATACTTCCCGGCCCTGCCGACCGACATCGCCGCCAGGAACCAACCGGACGGAAACGCCTTCTACGCGGCTCAGTTGTACGAGTATGCAACCACCGATCTGACTGCCGAGGAGATCCATCGGATCGGGCTCGACGCGGTGGCGTCGATCCGCGCCGAGATGGCCGAGGTTGCCGGCAGTGCGGGCTTCATCGACGCCGACGCGATGCTTCGGCACATGCGGACCGACCCGAGCTTCTACGAGACGACGGCAACCGGACTGCTGCGTTTCACTGCCTGGCAAGCGAAGCAGTTCGATGCTCGCGCCCATCACTACTTCGGCCGGCTGCCCCGGATGCGGTTCGGGATCGAGGAACCGCCGCCGGAGTTGGCGCCGTTCTACACCTTCGGCCGGGGTGGGCCGCATCGCTACGTGCTGAACACCTACAACCTGCCGGCGCGACCGCTCTACTCGATTCCGGCGCTGACCTTGCACGAGGCCGCACCGGGACATGCTTTCCAGGTGCCGTTCGCGCTGGAGATGACTCAGCACCCGGACTACCGTCGCAAGGACTACATCTCCGCCTTCGGCGAGGGATGGGCTCTGTACACCGAACGCCTGGGCGTCGAGATGGGCATGTACGAAACTCCGTTCGAGATGATGGGCATGCTCAGCTTCCAGATGTGGCGCGCGGTCCGGCTGGTGATCGACCCCGGCATGCATGCTCTGGGCTGGACTCGGGAACAGGCGCAGGACTATTTGCGCGACAACACCGCGATCAGTGATCACGAGATCGTCACCGAGGTGGATCGGTACATCGCCTGGCCCGGCCAGGCGACCGCGTACTACCTCGGCATGCTGAAGATCATGGAGTTGCGACGGCGGGCCGAATCGGCGCTGTCCGAGAGCTTCTCGATCCGCTCATTTCATGATCAAGTGCTCGCGCTGGGCAGCGTCCCGCTACCGGTGCTGGAGACGGCGATCGATCAATTCATCAGCAACGGCGGGCGGTCGCCCTTCGAGGACTGAACGGATGCACCGCGACCGACTCCCGACCAGGAGGAGAGCACTCATCGCGACTGACCCGCTCGAGCGATCCGCGGTGGCCGGGCTCGCCGTCCCCGAGTCGTCTGGCTCGTCCGGTTGGTCCCGACCTTCGCCTGCTACGGCTTCTTCATCTGGATCCCGCGAACGCGCGGCTCGGCGCCATCTCCGCACCGATCATCATCGGCACTGCCTACCGGACACTCGGCTTCGGAGGGGTGTTCGGGATGATGTTCGTGGTGTTGGTGATCGGCATCCTGGCGATCTTGATCTTCGGCGTCTCAACCGCCGGCAGATCGTTGGAGGAGCTGAACGAATCCCAGTCCGTACTCGAACGTCGAAGGAGAACTGACACCCAATGATCACCCGCATCGTCAATGCCACCGTCCTGAACCTGACCGCCGAGGAGGTTCACCTGGAGCCTGATCGGCAGGTGCTGATCGAGGGCGATCGCATTGTCGCAGTCGAGCAGAGCGGCGTGAACCACGACAGCGATGATCGGGTCATCGACCTCGGCGGGCGGGTGTTGATGCCCGGGCTGATCGACGGGCACGTACACGTGACGGCCTGGAATGCCAATCTGTTGGCGGCTGCCGAGCAGCCGGCCAGCTATGCCACCATCCGAGCGGCCGGGCTGATGCGGGACATGCTGAACCGAGGATTCACCACCGTACGGGACACCGGCGGCGCGGACTTCGGGCTCGCCCAGGCGATCGAGGAACGCCGGATCCCCGCGCCCCGGCTGATCTTCGGTGGCAAGGCCTTGTCCCAGACGGGCGGACACGGCGATGGCCGGCCACCGGGGCGAGACGCCGGATTCGGGGACTGCTGCAGCACCCTGTCCGGTGTCGCCGACGGCGTCGACGAGGTGCTCCGGGCAGCACGGAACGAGATCCGCCGCGGGGCGCACCACATCAAGATCATGTTGGGTGGCGGTGTTGCGTCCCCGACGGACAAGATCTCCGACCTGCAGTATTCGCCGGAGGAGATTGCAGCCGCAGTTCGCGCGGCAACCAATGCGGGGAAGTACGTTGCCGGTCACGCCTACACCACCCAGGCAGTTCGGCAGGGACTCGAAGGTGGCGTTCGTTCGATCGAGCACGGCAACCTGATGGACGAGTCGGTCTTCGACCTGTTCAAGACCAAGGATGCGTTCTACGTGCCCACGCTGTCCGCCTACGATGCGATGGCCCGAGCATCCGCGGAGGTCGGCCTGAGCGCGGACAATCTGGAGAAGAACAAGATCGTGGTCGAGGCCGGCCTGAGCACCCTCGAGGCAGCCGATCGGGCCGGGCTCAAGATCGTTTTCGGTACGGACCTTTTGGGCAGCCTGCAGGTCTTCCAGAGCGGGGAATTCCGCCTGCGCAGCCAGGTGCAGTCCGCGTCCGCGATCCTGAGGTCGGCGACGACCGTGGCCGCCGAAATGATCGGCATGTCTGATCGCGTCGGTGTGGTTGCGCCCGGTGCCTACGCCGATCTGCTGGTGGTCGAGGGCAATCCGCTGGATGACATCACGCTGTTGGCCGAGCCGGCGAAGACGCTGGCGATGGTGATCAGCAGGGGAGTCGTTCACAAAGATCAACTCGCCGGATGACCGCGGCACCGAGCAAGATCACGGATCTGTCCGGCCGAGGTGGAACAAAAGGCAACAGGCCCTCGTTGGTACCTTTTCGTTGAGCAGTCAACTAATGAGGAGATCGTCATGAGTCCTGCCCGCACTCGATCCACGTCGGCCGACATCGGCCTGCTGATCGGCCGAGTTGCCATCGGCGGAGTGATGCTGATGCACGGCTGGCAGAAGTTCCACGACCTGGGGCAGGCCGGCGTAGCCGGCATGTTCACCAAGATCGGAGCGCCGGCGCCCGACATCAGCGCGATCCTGGTGATCTTGCTGGAGACCCTGGGAAGCGTCGCATTCATCCTGGGTTTCCTGACCCGGCCGATCGCGATCTTGTTCGCGGTCGACATGCTCGGCGCGATCATCCTGCTGCACGGTCCCAACGGCTTCTTCGTCAGTGACGGTGGGTACGAGTTCGTGTTGTTGCTCGGTGCGACCTCGTTGATCTACGCCTTCACCGGACCCGGTCGTATCGCAGTGGATGCACTGCTGTTCCGTGGTCGGTCCGGTGCGCGGTCGGCGGCTCGTTCGGAGCCGGTGCAGTCGTAGCGGTCTGCTGTCCTGATCGATGATCAGGGCAGCAACACCTCGCGGGCCGGGCGGCGAGATCATCGGTCGGCAGATCCACGATCCGGCGTTGTTGATCATGGGTCGCCGCTGTGCTCGCCGCTGGTTCGGCACGGCCAGGGTCGGAGTTGCTGCGGGAAGAAACCTCCTGGCACAGCGAGGAAATCTCCTGGTCCGCGTCAGTGACCGACCTGGTCCGAATCGGCAATATGTCCCTCGCCCCGGTCCAGCGCACTGATCGACTGCAGCTGCTCGGAGGTCAGCTCGAAATCGAAGATGGAGATGTTGTCACGGATTCGGGACGGGGTGGCCGACTTCGGCACCGCGACGTGACCCAGCTGGGTGTGCCAGCGCAACACGATCTGGGCCGGGGTGCGCTGATAGAGCTCGGCCAGATCGCTGATCACCGGCTCCTGCAGCATGGCGGTCGGCTTGATCGGGCTCCAGGACTCGGTGATGATCTTGTGTTCCTGGTGATAGGCGACGGACGCGTCACGGGTTGTGTACGGATTCAGGTTGATCTGGTTGACGTCCGGCACGACGCCCGTCTCGCCGATGATCCGATCCAGGTGCGCGGGCTTGAAGTTGGACGTGCCGATCGCCTTCACCGACCCTTCTTCCCGTAACTTGATCAGACCCTTCCAGGCATCGACATAGCGATCTTGGCCGGGATTGGGCCAATGGATCAGGAACAGGTCGAGATAGTCGGTGCCCAGTTTCGCGGTGGCGTTGTCGAAGGCCCGCCGTACCCCGTCGACGCTGTGCCACTCCTTGTTGAACTTGGTGGTGATGAACACCTGGTTGCGGGGGATGCCGGAGTCCTTGATGCCCTGGCCGACGCCCGCCTCGTTGCGATAGTTCTCTGCTGTGTCGAAGAGCCGGTAGCCGCACTCGGCGGCGGTCCGCACAGCCTCGGCCGTTTCAGCGTCATTCATCGGCGCGGTGCCCAGGCCTAGCTCGGGCATCTGTGCACCGTGGACGAGTCCGACGGTCGGTACATCGTTTCTCATACCTGTCAACCTACGCGGTCGAGCTTGTGCCGCTGACGATCTGTGCCGGCGTCTCACTCTGTGCGGGACCGCCCCCAACGCTGGGCTTGGTTACCTCGACGGGCTGATCGCCGGCTCGCTGCAGCGCTCGACGGGAGGGCAACGCGGGGCCGGCGATGATCTTGATCAGGCAGGCAGCGTGTAGCCGTCGACGTGCATGATCATCAGGCCGTCCTCGATCAAGGATTCGCGGGCACGCTCGGCCTGGCGACGGTCGGGCCAGGAGCCGAGCAATTCGGAGTCGGAGACCGCGGCATCGTTGGATCGCAGTACGGCAAGCAGGGCGCCGCGACACTGCCGATCGGTGCCCTGATAGCGCTGGCCGACCCGCGCCGGTCCATCCCAGGCCGGACGACCGGCTTGGTGCCAGGCGCAATCCGTCCGTACCGGGCAGTCGTCGCAGCGCGGCGATCGTGCGGTACAGACCAACGCGCCCAACTCCATCGACGCCACCGCCCAGCGTGCCGCCCGTTCCGCCTTGCTGGGCAGGAAGTCCAGCGCCAGCTGCCGCTCGGCCGCTGTGGTCGAGGTGTGAGGAAACTCGACCCCGAATGCGATACGGGTCTGGACCCGGCGGACGTTGGTGTCCAGCACGATGTGCCGGCGACCGAAGGCGAAGCTGGCGACGGCGGCGGCAGTGTAGTCGCCGACCCCGGGCAGCGTCCGGAGGGCGTCGTAGTCGTCGGGCACCTGGCCGTCATGATCATCACGGATCGCGGTGGCCGCCTGATGCAGCCGCAGCGCCCGGCGCGGATAGCCCAGCCGGCCCCAGGCGCGTACGGCTTCCCCGCTGGGAGCGTCGGCCAGGGCGGATGGTGTCGGCCACCGGTCGACCCATTGCGCCCAGGGCTGAAGCACCCGGGACACCGGCGTCTGCTGCAGCATGAACTCACTGACCATGATCGACCACGGCGACGCGTCCGGCCTGCGCCAGGGCAGATCCCGGGCAGCGTGGGCGTACCACCGCAGGGTCTTGGTCACCACGGTCGAACGGCTCACGCGGCAACCGTAGCCGCGGCGGCTGTGGCCCGACGCTCTGCCCCTGCGCGGCGTGGCATCCGTCGCTCCCGCGCGCAGCCTGCCTAAGGTCGCCTCATGAGCGGCGTCATGCGTCCCGTCGGTCCGGAGTCGCAGGAGACCTACTGGGTCAGGCGCGCCCTCGTGGTCGGCATCATGTTGGCCTTGTTGATCATCGTGCTGGTGTTCCTGATCAACCTCGGCGGCAGTCCGGGGCAGGCGGCGCCACCAGCCACCACCGCGTCGCCATCCAGCGCTTCGCCCTCCACCACATCGTCGCCCGTCGCCTCAGCAAACAAGACCGGGTCCGGCGCCTCACCCTCGGCGGCATCGCCGTCGGCCCCGGCAACCCGTACGTCGGCAACTGCCAGCCCGACCGCGGGCCGGAAACCTCCGTCGCCTACGACGTCGGGCAAGGCGAAGAACACCACCGCCAAGCCCACGCCCGGGCCGACCAAGGCCGCATCGAGTGCCGCGAAGAAGCCCGAAGCGAGTGCCTCGGCGCGGACCAAGAAGGCCGACCAGGCCTCGTCGAAGACCGACAGCAAGAGCGAAAGCAGCCCGGCGAAGCCTGCCACTCCGGCCGCCTGCGAGCCGGCGAAGCTGAAGGCCGGGATCAAGAGCGACCGCCATCAGGTTCGGATCGGCAACACCGTGGAATTCCGGCTGACCATGACGAACCGTTCCGCGCAGAGTTGCGCATTCGATCTCAGCTCCGACAACTACGAGCTGAAGGTCTACTCCGGCACCGACCGGATCTGGTCCACCGACGACTGCGCCCGGCTGGTGCCGGATCGCCAGCAGACCCTCAAGGCAGGGCAGACGGCCGACTGGAAGATCTCCTGGAACGGCAAGCGATCCCAGCACGGGGGCAGCTGCACGAACCGTCCGGAGTTGCCTCAGTCCGGCTACTACTACGCGACTTCGCAGCTCAAGGGCGCCAAGCCGGTGCAGTATCTGTTGATCTTGAAGTAGTGCCGCGGTTGCTGGTCCGGATCGCCGTCCGGGAAAGGCGATCGTGTCGTCGGTGCTGTCTCGATTAGCCTCACGGTCGTGGACAGCGAGCCTTTCAGCATCAAACCGACCTTGACCGGGGAGCGGGTCGTCCTGCGTCCGTTCTCTGCCGACGATGTCGACGCGATGGCAGAGATCCTGGCCGATCCGGAGGTCCTGAGACTGACCGGATCGTCGCATTCGTCCGACGATGCGGCAGGGGAGACCGGGTTGCCGGACGATCGCCTGCGGCAGTGGTACGGCAGCCGAAATGATCATGCCGACCGGCTGGACCTGGCGATCGTCGATCGTGATCATGAACGCGTCGTCGGCGAGGTGGTGTTGAACGAACTGGATCCCGGCAATGACGCCTGCAGTATCAGGATCCTGATCGGTTCCGAAGGCCGCAATCGAGGGTTCGGCACCGAGGCGATGCGGTTGATGACCGATCACGCCTTCTCCCAAACGGATCTCTACCGACTCGAGCTCGAGGTGTACGCGTTCAACCCGCGGGCGCAACGGGTGTACGAGAAGGTCGGATTCGTCCAGGAGGGACGGCGTCGGGCGGCACTGCGTTTCGACGGTGAGCGCATCGATGCCGTGACGATGGCGATCCTGCGGCCGGACTGGCAGCAAGCCGTGCCGAGCACGACGGACTGATCGGGGTCTCGGTGATCACCCGTGGTTGGTGATCCCAGCCCGCCTGGCAGCTCATCGCAACGAGGATTCCGGACTGCGGCGGATCCGGCCTATTGTTCGTGGCGTGGGCTTGCTGACCCCGTTGGCGGTTCGGATCGGTGCCGTCTCCTGGATGCCGCGGTTGCTGCCGCAGATCACCTGGATCGATCTGCGCCTGCAGTCCTGCAGCCGCGGTCGGCTGAGCCTGCTGAGCATCGCCGGACTACCGAATCTGCTGCTGACGGTCCCGGGGCGCAGGAGCGGCGTACCGCGGACGACACCGCTGCTGTGCGTACCCATCCAGGACGCCTGGCTGATCGCCGGATCGAGTTTCGGCGGCCCGACGACGCCGGCCTGGGTCCACAACCTGCGTGCCGCCCGGACGGCTCGGATCCGGTTTCGCGGCCGGACCGTGACAGTCAGCGCCGAAGAACTCGTCGGTACCGACCGCGCGCTGATGTGGACACGGATGTGTCGGGCCTGGCCCAACTATCTCTTGTACGAGCGTCGAACCCGGCGACTGATCCCGGTGATCCGGCTGACCCCGATCGACTGAACCCGCCGACAGGCTGGCCAGCAGTGCACTGATCACCCAGCTCCAACGGCCCGCAACGCGGATTGACGTCGGCCGGCGCTCAGATGATCACGGCAGCGGCAGATGTGATCAACGGGAAGGTGAACAGCACCCAGTCGTTGATGATGTGGGCGCCGGTGCTGACCAGGATGTTCTTGGTCCGGATGTAGGCCAGCGTCAGCACCAGCCGCGCAACTCCGATGACCAACAGGGCCTGGGCCACGTTCCAGCCGTAGCTGGGCAGGTGAATGGCGCCGAACCAGACAGCAGTGATCAACCAGGCGATGAGGATCGCGCTCT
>DATCVL010000456.1:0-7621 GCA_036566865.1 Microlunatus sp. | reverse complement strand
CACGACCGCGGCCACGGCCGGGTGCCGCAGGGGAAATCGCATCGCGACCTGCGGCAGCCGGCCACCGTGGTGTTCGGCGGTGGCGGCAAAGCGCCGGGCCGCTTCGAGGACCTCGGCGGTGACCGGTTCGTAGTTGAAGTAGCCGTCGGCCGGCGGTTCCCGGTGAGCCAGCAGACCGGTGTTGAACGGCGCCGCGGACAACACGCTCACACCGTGCTCGGCACAGGCGTCCAGCAGCGGTCCGGCGGAACGGTCCAGCAACGTCCAGCGACCGGCCACCAAGATCACGTCCAGGGTGTATGCCGAGTTGTCCCTGGTGACGAACCAGTGCAACGGATCGACGAAGTTCATCCCCAGCCCGACCGCGGAGATCATCCCGGCATCGCGCAGCTCACACAGAGCCGGAAGCGCTTCCTCGGCTGCCTGCTCCAGATGATCTTCGGGATCATGCACCAGGGCGATGTCGATCCGGTCCAGCCCGAGACGCTCCAGGCTCTGCTCCAGACTCCGGCGGACACCGGCCGCGCTGTAGTCCCGGACCCGGGTGAGGTCGTCGGCGTGATCGAAGCCCTCGCTGTCCGCGCCGGTCGGGTTGGGGTTGGGCACCAGCAGTCGGCCGACCTTGGTGGAGATCACGTACTCGTCCCGCGGTCGGTCGCGAAGGGCCTGCCCGAGCCGCCGTTCGGACAGTCCCAGCCCGTAATGGGGTGCGGTGTCGAAGTAGCGGATCCCGCCCTCCCACGCCGCGTCGACTGTGGCCGTCGCCTGTTCATCGGAGATCGCCCGATAGAGGTTGCCGATCGGAGCCGCGCCGAGGCCGAGCTCGGTCACGGCCAGGCTGGTGTTGCCGATTTTGTTGATCTTCATGCAAGCCTCGCTCAGTCGGGTAGCTACCGCGGCGGTGCCGCTGGTGACTCAAATCCTTCAGTCGGCAATTTCCAGCCGGAGAGGGAATCCGGCCCATGTCGGCGCCGGAATCGGCAAACTCTTCAACACCAGAAGGGTTTCAGCGGCGTAGCCGCAGACCCTGCATGCCGCCGTCGACGGCGATCGACGTACCTGTTGTGGATCCGGCAGTCGGCGAGGCGAGATAGCAGACCGCCTGCGCGACTTCGTCGGCCGACACCAGTCGGCCGTGCGGTTGCCGGGCCTCCAGAGCTGCCCGCTCCGCTGCAGGATCGGGAGCACTGTCCAGCAGTCGCCCCACCCACGGGGTGTCGGCCGTGCCGGGATTGACCGCATTCACCCGGATGCCGTCGGCGGTCAGGTCGGCGGCCATCGCCTGGGTGAGCGAGAGCACCGCACCCTTGCTGGCCGAGTAGAGCGCCCGCTGCGGCAGACCCGCGGTGGCGGCGATCGAACTCGTGTTCACGATTGCCGCGGCATCGGATTCACGCAGCGCCGGCAAGGCGGCCCGGGTGACCCGAACCATGCCGACGACGTTGACGTCCAGCACCCGGTGCCATTCCTCGTCGTCGTTGTCCTGGACGCCACCCTGAGCACCGATGCCGGCGTTGTTGATCACGATGTCCAGCCCGCCGAGCTCGTCGATCGCCTTGCTCACCGCCGCTCGGACAGCCGCATCGTCGGTGACATCGGCCTGACAACCGACCAGACCCGGACCAAGATCATCAACGTTGCGGTCGAGCACCGCGACCCGAGCACCGCCGGCGACCAGCCGGGCCGCGATCGCGGCGCCGATGCCGGAAGCACCGCCGGTGACCAGTGCTTTACGTCCGTCGAACTCACCCATGAGTTGCTTCTCCCTCACGCCTGCTGGAACGTCTGTCGCTGCTTGCCGAGCCCGTCGATCTCCAGCTCGACCACATCACCGGCACGCAGGTACGGCTGCCCCGCGATGCCCATCGCAACCCCGGCGGGAGTGCCGGTGTTGATCACGTCACCCGGCCGCAGGACCATGAACTGGGACAGATACCAGACCAGGTGCTGCACGCCGAAGATCATGTCCGCGGTGCTGCCGTTCTGCCGCTGCTCGCCGTTCACCCACAGTCGCAACCCGAGCTGCTGCGGGTCGGCGACCTCGTCGGCGGTGAGGATCCAAGGGCCGAGCGGGTTGAACGTCTCGCAGTTCTTGCCCTTGTCCCACTGACCGCCGCGCTCGATCTGGAACTCGCGCTCGGAGACGTCGTTGCTGATCGCGTACCCGAAGATCTTGGTCGCCGCTTCCTCCGGCGAGGACAGGTAGCGCGCCTCGGCACCGATGATCACCGCGAGCTCGACCTCCCAGTCGGTCTTGACCGACTGGCGGGGGATCAACACGGTGTCTTCCGGTCCGACGACGGTGTCGGTGGTCTTCATGAAGAGGATCGGCTCGGCCGGGATCTCGGCGCCGGTCTCGGCTGCATGATCCCGGTAGTTCAGGCCGATGCAGATGATCTTGCCGATCCCCCTCAGCGGCGGGCCGAGACGATCGAGGTCGGTGACCGCCGGCAGCTGGCCGGACCGGGCGGCCGCGGTGGCCGCTTCAAGGCCCCCGCCGAGCAGCCCGGGATCGATGTCCGCCGTGATCGGACTGAGGTCCCACCAGTTGCCGTCCGCGTCGCCGATCAGCGGCTTCTCATTGCCTGCCTGGCCGTGCCGTGCCAATCGCATGCCGATACCTTTCGTCAGATCCGAGCTGCCTTGCAGAGTGCGCGGTCCCACGATAGATCCGAGCTATTTGACGACGTCGTCGGGGCGGCCGTGCAAGACTTCGGATCGTACGGGCTAGGAACCGACGTAAACACCCGACGTCTTGCTCATCTTGCCAGTGATTCCTGCCTCACCGCAGCCCGCCCGTATCGCGGGCACCAGACCGGAGGTGAAACTCGATGGCGGTAACCGACGACGCGATCGATCGGCTGAAGAGCATGATCACGTCCGGAGAGCTACGGCCCGGTGACCGGCTGCCCCGGGAGGCCGATCTGGCGCACACTCTCGGGCTGTCCCGGAATTCGCTCCGGGAGGCCGTACGAGCGCTGTCCTTGATGCGGGTCCTCGATGTGCGGCAGGGCGACGGCACCTATGTAGCCAGTCTTGCCCCGGACTCGCTGCTGGAGGCGCTGAACTTCGTCGTCGAATTCCATCGGGATGACTCGGTGCTCGACCTGTTCGAGGTACGCCGCACGCTGGAGCCGGCCGCGACCTCGAAGGCAGCCGCCCGGATGAGCGACGAGGACTTCGATCAGCTGGCCGAGGTACTGGCCCGGGCCGACGAGTCGTCGCCGGTCGAGGATCTGGTCGAGGTGGACACCGAGTTCCATCGGCGGATCGCGATCGGTTCCGGGAATTCGATCCTGGCCTCGATGATCGCCAGCTTCGCCGGCCCGACCCATGCCGCCCGGGTCTGGCGCGGGCTGACCCAGCAGGGTGCGCTGCTCAGGACGCTGGACGAGCACCAGGCGATCCTTGATGCGCTGAGACGTCGCGATCCGGAGTTGGCCGCCTTCCGGGCGACCGCGCACATCGCGGGCGTCGAGGACTGGCTGCGTACCGCAGTGGTGGACGGGGCGAACTAGCCGGAGTTGCCGATCGGGTGCCGGTCGTCGTGGTCGGCCGGTTCAGCAGAGTCGGTCGTGTCACCGTCGGCTTCGCGGGCCGGATCGGAGTCAGCGGTGGGCGCATCGTCCTCGCCCTGCGACTCGCCCTCACCCCGCAACTCGTCGCGGTACGGGACCGTCACCTTGCGCATCTGCCGCCGCATGCTGATCATCAACAAGGCGATCGCCGCGGCCAGCAGGATCGTGATGATCAGCGGGGTCCAGCCCGGCTTGACCACGTTCGGGTCGATGTCCAGCACGATCATGGCTGCGACCCTACTCCGGCGCCCGGCCGGGTCGGAATTCCCGCGAACAGGTCGTCCTCGGGCAGCGTCGTGTCCACCCGGGACTGGACCAGCTCGTAGTCCTCGGTCGGCCAGGCCTGTTGATGGACCTGGAGCGGAACAGCGAACCAGTGCCCCTCCGGATCGATCTGGGTGGCGTGCGCGATCAGGGCCCGGTCCCGGACCGCGAAGTAGTCCGCGCAGTTCACCCGAGTGGTCACCCGATTGGCGGTGTCCCGACTCCAGTGCTGCAACCGCTCGGCGTACGGAGGTTCCTGGCCGCGAGCGATCATGGCCGCGTCCAGCGCCTCGTACTTGGCCCGGGAATTCATGTGGTAATAGAGCTTCTGCGGTTGCCAGACCGGACCGGCGTCGGGAAAAGCACCGTCCTTCCCGGCTGCCTCGAACGCCGCCACGCTGATCTGATGGCAGCGCACGTGATCGGGGTGCGGATAGCCGCCGTTCTCGTCGTACGTGGTCATCACGTGCGGCCGGAACTCGCGGATCACTTCGACCAGCGCCTCGACCGCGACGTCGAGGTCGACCAGGCCGAAGCACCCGTCCGGCAGCGGCGGCAGCGGATCGCCCTCGGGCAGCCCGGAATCGACAAAACCCAGCCAGACCTGATGGATGCCCAGGATCTCCCGGGCGGCGTCCATCTCCTGCTTGCGGATCTCGGCGATGTTCTCCAGCACGTCCGGCCGGTCCATCGCCGGGTTGAGGATGTCTCCCCGCTCACCGCCGGTACAGGTGGCGACCCAGACGTCGACTCCTTCGGCTACGTACTTGGCGGTGGTGGCCGCCCCCTTGGAGGATTCGTCATCGGGATGGGCGTGCACATGCAGCAGCCGGAGGCGTTCTCCGGAGGCATCGACCCGCAACGGCTCAACAGTCACGGCGCCTATCTTCGCACCCGACGCGAGCGGCTCCGTGACGAGACTGGACAATGGCCGGGTGCCCGATCCCAACCGCTACCCCCGGCGCCGTACGCCGAAACTGCTGATCATCATCCTGGTCGGTGTGGTTGCCGCGGGCGGCATCGGCTGGCTGATCTGGGCGGCGCTGGTGCACTCCGACCCGGCGGTCAGCGGCGACGTCCACATCTGGAACGTGAAGTCCGATGAGCAGGTCACCTTCACCCTGACCGTCGATCGTCGCGATCCGTCGGTCCCCGTCGCCTGTCGGGTGATCGCCCAGGCCAAGAACTTCGAAACCGTCGGCGAGAAGAACGTCTCGGTCGGCCCGACCACGGCCAAGGTGGTTGACGTTCAGGATTCGATGCGCACGTTGCGGCGCGCCACGTCGGTGTCGTTGAGCCGCTGCTGGGTGCAGGAGTAGCCAGGACGGCAACAGCGCAACCGTTCGTACGCTGTGGGTCGATCTTGCTAGGCTTGCCGGATGTCTGAGAACACCTCTACCGAGACGGTCTGGCTGACTCAGGACGCCTACGACAAGTTGGCGGCCGAGCTTGATCATCTGGCTGGTGCAGGTCGTACCGAGGTGGCTGCGAAGATCGCGGCCGCCCGGGAGGAAGGTGACCTGCGCGAGAACGGCGGCTACCACGCGGCGCGAGACGAACAGGGTCAACAGGAGGCCCGGATTCGTCAGCTGACCGACATGCTGCGCCGGGCGAAGGTAGGTGAGCCGCTCGCCGATTCCGATGAGGTGGCCCCCGGTATGGAGGTCACCATCGCCTTCTTCGGCGACCAGTCCGACACCGAGACCTTCCTGCTCGGTTCGCGTGAGGTGCTCGGTCTCGATGCCGCGCAGAATGTCTACAGCCCACAGTCGCCGCTGGGTGCCGCCATCCTCGGCAAGCATCCCGGCGACGAGGTCACCTACGAGGCGCCGAACGGCAAGCCGATCGCGGTGACCGTGGTCAAGGTCCAGCCGTATCAGTCGTAATCCCACCCCGACAACAGAGGAAGAGCCGCACCGATTCGGTGCGGCTCTTCCTCTGTCCTGGTGCAGTCGTCGCTGATCTCAGCCGATCAGCCGCGCCGCTTCAGACGGGGTCAATGCACCCGACGCGACCTCGGAGAGGATCTCCTCGCGGGTCGGCTCGTGTGGCTCGGGCTGGACCTTCGACTCGTCGATCGGTGCCAGCCCCATCTTCTGCAGCACCTCGGTGAATCGGAGCCGGGCGGTCGGATAGGACACCCCCAGATGCTTCTCCACCTCCCGGAGGTTGCCCCGGGCCGCCAGGAACACCCGCAGCATGTCCAGTTCGGCCGCTGACAGCGAGCAGAACTCGCACGGAGCGAAGATGCCGGCCAACTCGGTTCCGCAGGAGGCGCAGCCGAGCCGAGTCACCACCAGGTGCTCACCGCAGACCGGGCAATCGCTGGGCGCCCGATGGTCCGGAACCAGCTCCGAACCGTGCTGATGGATGCCCGGCCCGAAGGGACCAGCAGCAGTCATGCCGCGCCGGACGACGCGGATTCGGCCGTACCGGCCTTGACCGAGGCGTGTCCCATCACGACCTCGACGTCGAGTCGGCCGGCACCGGATCCCATCACGACCTCGTCGCCGGCGAAGCCGGCGTGTGCACCGCCCCAGCTCACCTTGCCCAGCTGGGATTCGGTGGCGATGGTCACATTGGACGAGTCGGCCAGCTGCAGATTGAGCGAACCGGACTCGACCCGGATCCGGGAACGGCCGGCGCCGATGGCCGCCTTGACCGTTGCCTGGCCGGCCTGGATCAGGGCGTCGGAGATCTCAGTGACGTCGATCAGCTTCGCACCGCCGGCGGTGACTCGTACGCTGCCCAAACGCGGCACAGCTTCGGTGCTCAGACTGCCGGCAGTCACCTCGATGTCGACGAGCAGCTTCGGGTTCACCCGCAGCAGCAATTCCTTGCCGAGGCCGAGAGAACGGAAGTCGTCCAGGCTCCGGGTCGACCGCAGCAGCTGGAAGCCGTCGATCGAGGCGCCGAACTCGCCGTCGCTGGAGATCTCGAGCACCGAGCCGTTACGACGCAGCACATGCGGCCCGTCAGCGGAGACGGTGGCCACCGACGGCTCACCGACGATCCGCACCCGGCGGCCGACCGCCCGTACGCTCAGCTTCTCCACCCCACCACTGCCGGTCGGGCGGCGGATGGTCTCCTTGGTCGGCTCGGCATCGGCCTCGGCTGCGCTCGGCCCGTCGTCCAGGAAGGAGTCCCGGGGGTGCGTGGCCTGCTGCGGCCGATCGGTGCTGGCGGCCCAGGCGTCGGGATCGGCCCCAGCGGCACCTGATTCGGTGTCGCCGTCCGCGGCCTCGTCCTGCTGAGCCTCGTCCGAGACGGAATCGGTGTCGGCATCGGGCTGGGACGCGCTCTCCGCGGCGTCGTCTTGATCACCGGCCACCCGATCGGCGGCCGGGAGCGCATCGATCCTGCGGGCGGCCTCAGCGGAATCGATCCGACCGGCCGCTAGGTCTTCGAGGATCGTCGTCATGTCTTGAGAAGGGCTCATGGACCAAAACCTAAAACCGCTCTTCCAGATCAGAAAGGTTCGTTTCTACTTTCCAGGGTCGGGTCAGGGTGACGCTTGATCCGACAGAGGGAATCGGAGCGATCAGGAGTCGCCGAAGCGGCCGTTTTGGCGAGGACGGCAGTCGCCCCGAGAATGGACATCACATCTTGACAACCCCTGGCTTGCCGACGTTTGGATCTGCCTCTCCCCATGGCACATTTGGCGAGGTCTGCCGTCAGCCAGGTCGATCCCCCGATGCCCGGCTCAGCGGCCGGCACGAGCCGTCCCCGGCCGGATCCAATCGGCACCAGGCTCGAGAGCGAGATTGTGAGGAAGCAGA
>DATCVL010000455.1:0-1602 GCA_036566865.1 Microlunatus sp. | reverse complement strand
CAGCGGGATCATGCTGAGGTGGACAGTCGTCCTTCCCGCGGACCGGGGGCGCCCTCGACGCGCCGAGCCGACCATAGCCAGCGCCGGGGTGTTTCGGCAACCGAGGTGATCACGGAACCTGACCGGTGGCGTGCGGAACCGGCCGGGCAGCGCACAGCGGCTGCGGAGGCGTACCGGAGGATCGGGCCCTGTCGGCTCGGCTCGCGGAGTCGTCCAGGTCGAGGTCACGAACCCGACAGACGATCAGGATGCAGAAGCGGTCGACGGCTGCCTCGGTGAATTCGAGCCTCCCGACCGCTCCCGCATCCTCGTGACGGCTGGTGTCAGCTCGGACGCTTCGGTCCGTGCAGCACCATGTCTGCCGGGCTGAACCGATCACCGACTGCGGCGCGCTGGTGCCAGTGCGGGTAGATGATGTCCGGCGCGCTGATCACGTCCAAGGCGTCGATCTCGTCGGCGGAGAGGACAAGATCGGCGGCGCCGAGGTTGTCGACCAACTGCTCCTCGCGCCGGGCACCGATCACCAAGGTGGTGACACCGGTCTTCGCCATCAGGTAGGCCAGCGAGGTCTGCGCGACCGATGCTCCATGGCCGTCGGCGATCTTGATCAACAGATCGACGGTGTCCCAGAGCCGGTCCGGATTGCGGACCGGCGGCTCGCTCCAGTCGGTGATCTGGCGTCCCTCGGACGGCTGCTGGTCGCGGCGGTACTTGCCGGTCAGCAGGCCGCCGGCCAGCGGTGCCCAGGCCATCACGCCGAGACCTTGATCAACGGAGACCGGGATCAACTCGTACTCGGCGTCGCGGGCCTCCAACGAGTAGTAGATCTGGTTGCTGACGAAGCGTTGCCAGTTGTGCGCATCCGAGGTGGCGAGCGCCTTCATCAGCTGCCAGCCGGCGAAGTTGGAGACACCGAGGTAGCGCACCTTGCCGGACTCGACCAGGACGTTGAGCGTCTCCAGGTATTCCTCCATCGGCGTCAGCCCGTCCCACTCGTGGACGTGGTAGATGTCGACGTGATCGGTGCCGAGCCGGGACAGGCTGCCCTCGATCTGCTCCAGGATGTGTTGCCGCGACAGCCCGGCGTCGTTCGGTCCGTCGGCCATCGGGAAACGTACCTTGGTGGAGATCAACACCTGATCGCGGCGGCCCTTGATCGCCTTGCCTACCAGGGTTTCCGAGGCGCCGATGCTGTACATGTTGGCGGTGTCGATCAGGTTCACGCCGGCATCCAGGGCGACGTCGACCTGACGTCGTACGCCGGCCTCGTCCACATGCCCCAGCATCGATGCGGTTGCTTCCGTGCCGAACGTCATGGTGCCCAGGGTCAAGGTCGAGACTCGCAGCCCTGACCGCCCGAGTTGTCGGTATTCCATCAAGATCCTCCGTTGTGATCATTGCGGTTTCACTGGTTGCCAATCTAGGGCAGCCGCACTCGAACGGGACGGCTGCCTCCGCCCGGGCTCCGGCGACAGTCGCGGGTCTGGCCGCGAACAAAACCGCCCACCGTTCGCCCTGATCGGACCGATCCCCGCGGCTTCAACGCCATCAGCGGATGATTCTGTTCGCCGGCGCCTGGAGCACCCGGCGATGATGGCCACC
>DATCVL010000454.1:0-1751 GCA_036566865.1 Microlunatus sp. | reverse complement strand
GCCGGCGTTGCCCTGCGGATCTCGGCCGTGGCAGGAACGATCATGCTGGTGATGATGTGGATGGTCGAGTTCCCGCTGGACCGCACACTCAGCTCTGGCGGACTGTCCGGGTCACCGAATCCGATCGTCGACTATCACGTGATCTACGCACTGGTGTTGATCACACTCGCGGCGACATCGGCGGGGCTGACCTGGGGGCTCGGTCGCTGGTGGGCCCGGCTGCCCTACATCCGCGATCACCGTTGGGTCCGCTGACGATGGGTCAGCGCCATCAATGACGGCATGGCCGGGCCCGCGGAGGGTGAGATCGCGGCGAGGACGACGACGTCCTGGCCTGGGCCGGATCTCACCCTCCGTGTCGAATACCCATCGGGTAACGGTCAACGTCAAGTACCGAGTTCTTCAACCACGGAATCAAGTCCAGGCGTTAGGCCACGATGATCATGAAGGCATTCACACCGGCCAAGGCGGATGCGCCCGCTCACCAGCGAGCGGCAGCGGTTTGATCATGGATCCAGACGTACCGAAGCCGGACGATACGAAGCGGGCGCCCGGTCGGCGGCCCGCCCAGTTCATCGAGCTGTCGGAGGCCGAGTGCCGGGCGCTGCTGGCAAACCAGACCATCGGCCGGGTCGGCTGGCAGCCGCAGGGCAATCCGCTGATCTTGCCGGTGACGTACCTGTTCGTCGATCGCTTGATCATCTTCCGAACCAGTGCCTACGGCGTCTTGGCGGAGCTGGTCACCCGCACCAAGGTCGCCTTCGAAGTCGATGTTCTCGATCATGAACGCCGGACCGGCGGCAGCGTCCTGGTGCAAGGAACGTCCGGGCCGGCGCCGGTCGAGAATCGGGCCCGACAGTGGCGCCTGGACGACGTACTGCCCTGGGCGAGCGGGACTCGGCACCTCTTCGTCGCGATCACGATCAAGAAGCTCACCGGCCGAAGCGTCACCCGCCCGAATGTCGACGCGAGCTTCCTCAGGCAGCAGCAGCGATCATGAAGTCCGGCTGAACCGGGATCGCTGCCCGGTCAGGTCTCCTCCTCCTGACGCCGCAGCTCGGCGCCGAAGACGGCGGCCTGGCTCCGCCTTTCCATGCCCAGCTTGGCAAACAGGCTCGAGGCGTAGTTCTTCACCGTCTTCTCGGTCAGGAAGAGCCGTTCGCCGATCTGCCGATTCGTCAGGCCGTCGGCGATCAGATCCAGTACCTCGCGTTCACGGTCGGTCAGACTCCTCAGCCGCGGGTCGGTGCCGTTGTCGGTCTGCATGCGGTTCATCACCTGGGCGATCACTGCCGGATCAAGCAGCGAGCGTCCCATGGCTGCTTGTTTGATCGCGTCCACCAGGCCGGCCGTGCGGACCTCCTTGAGGATGTAGCCCGATGCTCCGGCCAACACCGAGGACAAGACCGCGTCATGATCATCGTACGAAGTCAGGATCAGGCAATAGGTGTGTGGCAGTGCCGACCGGACATCACGGCAGACGTCGATCCCGCTGCCATCCGGCAATCGCATGTCCAACAGCGCTACATCCGGCCGACAGGCCAGGATCCGGCCGACAGCCTCGGTGGCGGTACTGGCTTCTCCGACGATCTCGAACCCAGGAACGGTTCTGAGCAGTTCCGCGATGCCGTTGCGGACCACCTCATGATCATCAAGCAGGAAGATCCGAATTGATCGATCGGTGGCTTGGGACTTGGTCATCTCAGATCTGCCCTCCAGATCGCGACGGTGCCGCCGGCGGGGCCGGAGGT
>DATCVL010000453.1:0-5169 GCA_036566865.1 Microlunatus sp. | reverse complement strand
CGACTGCAATACCGAGGCCGAGCATGAGCTGGCCGCGGACCGTCAACCGGTGGGCCGGCCGGCGGTCCTGGCGTCCGCTCATCTTCGATCCGGTACGGGAACTGTGCGTACCGCAGCCGAGATGATGTCCTGCACGTTGTGTCGGGCCAGTTGGGCCTCGGTCGAGGGCAGCACCCGGTGGGCCAGTACCGGAACCGCCAGGGAACTGACATCGTCCGGGCTGACATAGTCCCGTCCGGACAGCGCTGCCTGGGCGCGCGCGGCGCGCAGCAGTTGCAGGGTGGCGCGCGGTGAGGCGCCCAGGCGCAGGTCCCGCGAGTGCCTGGTCGCGTTCACGACGCCGACGATGTACTCCTTGACCGCCTGGCTGACGTGGGTCTGCTTGGTGGCCTCGATCAGGCCGCGGACGGTGACCGCATCGGTGACCGGCTGCAGCGCGGCCAGTGGATCGCTGGTGCCGTGGGTGTCCAGCATGTCGAGCTCTGCGCTGGGCGTCGGGTATCCCATCTCGATCCGGGCCATGAACCGATCCCGTTGCGCTTCGGGCAGTGGGTAGGTGCCCTCCATCTCGATCGGGTTCTGCGTCGCCACCACCATGAACGGGGTCTCCAGCTGGTAGGTGGTGCCGTCAACCGAGACCTGTTGTTCCTCCATCGACTCCAGCAGGGCCGACTGGGTCTTGGGCGAGGCGCGGTTGATCTCGTCGCCGACCACGATGTTGGCGAAGATGCCGCCGGGCTTGAACTCGAACTCCCGACTCTCGCCGTTGAACACCGAGACTCCGGTGATGTCGGAGGGGAGGAGGTCGGGCGTGAACTGAACCCGCCGGACGGTGCAGTCGATGGACCGGCCGAGTGCCTTGGCCAGCATCGTCTTGCCGACTCCGGGGACGTCCTCGACCAACAGGTGTCCCTCGGCCAACAGCGCGACCAGCGCCAGGTCGATGGAGGACCGCTTGCCTTCGATCACCTGCCCGATGGCGTCTCGGACCCGCCCCATCACCTCGACCACGTCCGTCAGCTGGTAGTCGCCGCGGTCCTGGTGGTCGATCAAGTCCTGCCCGTCCGTGTCGGATCGCACCCGGCGGCCGTCAGCGGAGTCGCTCGATTGATCTCGGTCGTAGGCCCCCGCGCGGTCGTCGTACCTCAAGCTCACAGGTCTGTCCTTCCGCAGGCGGTCGAGCTACATGCTATGCGGCCCCGCTCCCGTACGCAGACGCTGTTGCGGAGACATTCGTTCATTGCCCGATTTCGGGTCATCGACACGCAATGGGGAGGAGGTGGGGGTAGAAACTATGCTCAGTGGAGCGAAATGGAGTAGGGTGGCGCGAAATGGAGGAGATCGGACAGTTTTAGTACGTGATGGCGCAGTTCGGTTCCGTTCTGGAGCGGGGAGGTGTGGGCCGTGTTCCTCGGTACGCACACCCCGAAGCTGGACGACAAGGGCCGACTGATCCTTCCCGCCAAGTTCCGCGAAGAGTTGGCGGAGGGGCTCGTCATCACCAGGGCGCAGGACCGGTGTCTGGCCGTCTACCCGATGGCCACGTTCGTGGAGATGACGAAGTCGATCTCCGCGGCGCCGACCAGCGTCAAACAGGTTCGGGATTTTCAGCGGATGCTCGCCGCAGGCGCATCCGATGAGACGCCGGACAAGCAGGGGCGGATCACCATTCCGCAGCAGCTCCGCAGCTATGCGGGACTGGAGACCAATGTCGTGGTGGTCGGTGCGATCAACCGCGTCGAGGTCTGGGATGTCGGGGCCTGGGAGGACTACTCCAGCCAGCAGGAACCGGCATTCGCCGACATGAACGAAGAGGTTTTCCCGGGCATGTGAAAGCAGGACTCACATCGTCTGGACTGGCAGGAGGGCACGGCTCGTGTCTTCAGGCTTCAGCCCTGGGATCTGACTCCCTGGCGCAACTTCCCCGGCGCCAGGTAGTACTTCCCGCAGATCCAGGGCTGAAACCTGAGGGTACGAGCAGCGGACGCGCGAGTTTGGGGTCGAGATGGCAGTACTGGACGGCAACGAGGTACGCCTCGATGGCTGACTCGCCGGAGCAGGGTGCCGTCCACGTCCCGGTCATGCTGGACGAGATCGTCGCCTTGCTGAGCCCCGCCTTGCAATCCCTCCCCGGTTCCGAACAGCAGGTCAACAGTGAGCAGAGTGCGCGGCCGATCCTGGTCGATTGCACTCTCGGGCTCGGCGGCCACGCAGCGGCGCTGCTCGAGGCCTGTCCGCAGGCCCGGCTGATCGGGCTCGATCGGGACACCGATGCTCTGGACACCGCCCGCCGCAGGCTGGCGCCGTACGCCGATCGGATCGACCTGGTGCACGCCGTCTACGACGAGCTTCCCGACGTACTCGCCGAGCGCGGGATCACTGGTGTGCAGGGCGTGCTGCTCGATCTCGGCCTCTCCTCGTTGCAGATCGACCGCACCGATCGCGGCTTCGCATACTCCGTCGACGCACCACTGGACATGCGGATGGATCGCACCGAAGAGCTGACCGCAGAGCAGGTGGTGAACACCTACTCGGCCGCGGACCTGACCCGGATCTTGTACGAGTACGGCGAGGAACGTAACGCTCGCCGGATTGTGACGGCGATCTGCCGCGAGCGTGAGACCGCCCCGATCACCAGCTCGGCGCGGCTGGTCCAGATCATCACCGGCGCGGTACCGATGGCCGCGCAACGTACCGGTGGCCATCCGGCCAAGCGAACGTTCCAGGCGCTTCGGATCGAGGTGAACCGCGAACTCGAGGCGCTCAAGGGAGTGCTGCCGAGTGCGGTCGCGGCCCTGGCGGTCGGCGGCCGGATCGCGGTGCTGGCCTACCACTCACTCGAGGATCGCCTGGTCAAGCAGGTGCTGAGGATCGCGTCCTCGGATCGGGCCCCGCGCGGCTTACCGGTGGTGCCGCCGGAGCTCGGTCCGGAACTGAAACTGCTCACCCGGGGCGCAGACCGGCCGAGCGAGCAGGAAGCCGGCACCAATCCACGGGCGCGATCCGCCCGACTGCGCGCGGCCGAACGGATCGCACCGGCTCGAGGTCGCGCAGCATGACCCGCGCAACCTGCAACACCGTCAAGATCACCCACCCGACCGAGGAGGCGAAGCGATGAGTGCCCTGTGGGCCGACACGTCCCGACGGACCTCGGACTCCAGTACCAACGATCGTGCCGTCGACACCGGTCCGGTGCGTCCATCGGTGATCGAGGGCGGAGCCGGCCACGGCCGACTCGGCCGGGTGCCCTTCGTGCTGGTGTTGATCGGGCTGTTCGGACTCGGCATGGCCGGGCTGCTCGCCCTCAACACCACCCTGCAGGGGCAGGCGTTCGAGGCCCAGGCGCTACATCAGCAGGCCAATCGCCTGACCTATCAGCAAGCCGCCCTGGAACGACAGGTGGACGATCTGCGCTCGTCGGACAAGCTGGCGGCGCGCGCGTTCGGACTGGGAATGCGACCCGATCCCGAGCCGGCGTTCGTCAAGCTGCCGAACGGCAAATTGATCGGCAAGTCGAAGACGGTCGTGGGCAACGAGGTGCCAGGGCTGGTCAAGACGCCGGAGAAGATCGCCGCTGAACGCGAGGCGGCCGATGCGAAGAAGAAGGCGGAGGAGGCGCGGAAGCAGGCCGAACAGGCCCGTCGCGAGGCAGACCGCGAGGCGGCGAAGAAGAAGCAGGGCGAACAGAACCAGCAACAGACTGCGTCCGGCCAGACCGGGCAGCAGGACTCGGGCAAGCAGCAGCAGGAATCGAACGGACGGGGCTGATCGGCAGTGGGCGAGCGACGACAGCATCCATCGAAGCGGACCACGACCGGGGCAGGGTCCTCCTCGCGATCAACCCCGAGGTCCTCCTCGCGATCGACCGGGAAGACGTCATCGCGGACGGCCCGCAGCCAGCGCCCGAGTACCGCACGGACGGCGACGGCGCGCAGCGCCGGGCTCGATCGTGGCCGCAAGCCGATGAAGAGGAAGCCGACCTCCCGGCCCAGGCCGTCGTCCACGTCCTCGACGCGCGGCCTGAACAAGCGGCGGCGTGCGCTGCGGATCCCGCTCGGCTCGGCTGCCCGCCGGGTCCAGATCATCGGCATCGCGATGGCGATCGCGATCTCGCTGTGTGCCGGCCGGTTGCTGCAGTTGCAGGGCTTCGACTCGGCGGCGTACGGCGCGATCGCGACCGCAAATCTGACCACCAGCACCCCGCTGCTGCCGGCCCGCGGTGAGATCTCCGACCGCAACGGCAACGTCCTGGCCGGCACCACACCGGCCTTCGACATCACCGCCGACCCGACCCTGACCAGCCAGGACTGCGGCGAGCCGGACCAGGTGTCCGGGCCGCTCTGCGGACTGGCCGAGGCGACCAAGATCGCCGACATCATCGGCAAGCACACCGAGATCGACAAGCAGCAGACGATCGCCACCCTGATGCGGCACGACACCCGGTTCGTGTACGTGAAGAAGAAGGTCCCGGCCGATGTCTACACCGACATCGCCACCGAACTCGATGACGCCGGGCTTCCCGGCATCTACCGGGAGAACGACCCGATCCGTACCTATCCGGCCAGCACCGTCGCCTCGAACGTGGTCGGCTTCGTCAACGGCGAGAACAAGGGCCAGGCCGGGCTGGAGTACTCGATGAACTCCTCGCTGGCCGGTACCGAGGGCAAGGAAACGTACGAGAGCGCCCCGAACGGCAGCAAGATCCCGCTCGGCGAGAGCACCATCACCCCGGCCAAGAACGGCGTGAACTACCAGCTGACCATCGACTCTGAGTTGCAGTGGGTCGCGCAGCGCCGGCTGGACGCGGCGGTGGCCAAGACCGGATCGCTGTCCGGGATGGCGATCACCATGGACGTGACCAGCGGACAGGTGCTGGCGATGGCCCAGTCGCCCGGCTACAACTCCAACGATCCCGGCGGGACCGATCCGGACAACCTCGGCAACCGTCTGGTCAGCCAGAGCTACGAACCGGGCAGCGTGGAGAAGGTGCTCACCTCGGCAGCCCTGATCGACAGTGGCACCGCCGATCCCGACACCAGGGTCCAGGTCCCGCCGACGATCGCTTCCGGTGGTGGACGGATCAAGGACGCCGAGGCCCACGGCACCGTCAACTACACGATGCGTGGCGTGATCGCGCACTCCTCCAACATCGGCACCCTGATGTTGACC
>DATCVL010000452.1:0-1768 GCA_036566865.1 Microlunatus sp. | reverse complement strand
ATCGCCGACAAGCTGGCCAGCGTCGGGCCGCTGGCCGACACGCTGGGGTTCACGGTGAAGAACGTGACCTATCGGGTGGCCGAGCAGACCGAGCGGCTGGCCCGGCAGCACGGTGTGATGCCGAGCGGGCCGGCGGCCGGGCGGCCGGCGATCGATACCGACGAGCGGATGGCCGAGGCGATCCTGCTCCTGTCCGGCACCACCAACGGTGAGCTCGCGGTGCAGGGATTCCGAGATCTGGAGGCCCGCGTCGGCAAACCGCTCGCGGACCTGGCCGAGGGCTCGGAGGAGAAGCGGATCACCTTCGCGATGACGCAGTCGGCGCCGGTGCCCGTGATCACCAGCCCGGAGTGGTCGGGCTCGGAGACCGGCGGGCGCCGGTACGCACCGTTCACGGTCAACATCGAGCGGCTCAAGCCATTCCACACCCTGACCGGCCGGATGCACTTCTATCTCGACCACGACTGGATCACCGATCTCGGGGAAGGGCTGCCGATCTACCGGCCGCCGCTCGACATGCACCGTCTCTTCGGCGAGCCCCGGCTCGGCGCGGACGGATCCGCACAGGTCACGGTCAGGTATCTGACGCCGCACTCGAAGTGGTCGATCCACTCCGAGTACCAGGACAACCTGCTGATGCTCTCCCTCTCGCGCGGCGGCCCGACGGTGTGGATGTCCCCGCAGGACGCGGAGGCCATCGACGTCCGCGACAACGACTGGGTGGAGGCCACCAACGCCAACGGCGTGCTGGTCGGGCGCGCGATCGTCTCCCACCGGATGCCCGAAGGGGTCGTCTACGTCCACCACGCCCAGGAGCGCACCATCGACGTACCCCTCTCGGAGGCGACCGGGAGACGCGGCGGCATCCACAACTCCGTGACCCGGCTCCTGGTCAAGCCGACCCACCTGATCGGCGGCTACGCGCAGCTCTCCTACACGTTCAACTACCTCGGCCCGACCGGCAACCAGCGCGACCTGGTCTCGACCATCCGCAAACGATCGCAGGAGGTGGCCTACTGATGCCCCGGAGCGGAGCGACCCGATGAGACCGATGGCCCAGATGACGATGGTGATGAACCTCGACAAGTGCATCGGCTGCCACACGTGCTCGGTGACCTGCAAGCAGGCCTGGACCAACCGGGCCGGCACCGAGTACGTCTGGTTCAACAACGTCGAGACCCGGCCCGGGCAGGGCTACCCGCGCCGCTACGAGGACCAGGAGCGCTGGCGCGGCGGCTGGACCCTCAACCGCCGCGGCCGGCTCGAGCTCAAGGCCGGCGGCCGGATCAAGAAGCTGCTCACCATCTTCTCCTCACCGGTGCAGCCCGAGCTGGGCGACTACTACGAGCCGTGGACCTACGACTACGCGACCCTGATCGACGCGCCGCTCGGCGACGACTTCCCGGTCGCCCGGCCGAAGTCGCTGATCACCGGCGAGAACACCAAGATCACCTGGTCGGCCAACTGGGACGACAACCTCGGCGGCTCCGCAGAGCACCTCGAGAAGGACCCGATCGTCGCCAAGCTTCGAGCCGAGTCGAACGCGCAGGTCAAGGCGGAGCTCGAGCAGACCTTCATGTTCTACCTCCCCCGGATCTGCGAGCACTGTCTCAACCCCTCGTGCGTGGCCTCGTGCCCGTCCGGGGCGATCTACAAGCGCGCCGAGGACGGCATCGTGCTCGTGGACCAGGATCGCTGCCGCGGCTGGCGCCAGTGCATCACCGGCTGCCCGTACAAGAAGATCTACTTCAACCACAAGTCCGGCAAG
>DATCVL010000451.1:0-9956 GCA_036566865.1 Microlunatus sp. | reverse complement strand
CGACCAGGAGCAGGTCCTTGTCCTTGTACTTCTGGTCGATCTCGGCCGAAATCTCCTTCAGCCGCGCCGAAAGCTCATCGGGGGTGTACAGGACCTGCGTCAGTTCGCTGCTGACGTGTGCGTCATCCACTGCTTCAGATTAGCGGTCCGCCTGGGTGCCGCTTCCGCTGGTCTGGTCGGCGCAGGTCACGTTCCGGGGGGCGACCCCCGGACCCCCGGGCGTGGGCGCCTCCTCCACAGAACTGTCGCCGCGTCTCGCGCTGGGGCGCTCGACGGGCATGCATAGGTTGCGGTTCGGGTGCTCGGGGTCGCTGCCCGGCTCGGATGGCCAGGCGTCGGCTCGGCTGGGAATTGCTCGGTCCGGCTCCCTCGCCTCGGCGATATCGGATTGCTGCGGGCGGCCGTCATGGGTTGGGTGTTGCTATGAGCAATGAATCGCCGGCCGGGTACGCAGGATTGTGGTTGCCGCCGGACCAGGATCCGCGACAGAACTCGAGCACCCCCGATGGCGAGGTCGCGAACTACCGCGCCTATCTCGAGCAGCACCGGCTCACCCTCGAATTGAAGTGCGAGGGGCTGACCCCGGAGCAGTTGGCGACTGCGAGCGTCCCGCCGAGCAACCTTTCACTGCTCGGCCTGGTCCGGCACATGGCCGCGGTCGAGAATCACTGGTTCGTCCGAGTGCTGCAGGGTCAGTGGGATCAGCCGCGGCTGTATCGCAGCGCCGAGGACCACGACCTGGACTTCAACGAGGCGGTCGGCACCCAGGAGTGTCGGGAGGATGCGTTCACCACCTGGCACCGGGTGATCTCCGAATCCGAAGCCTGGTTGGCTACCCGGGCCGACGACGGTCTGGGCGAGCGGATTCAACTGCCGAACCACGACGACGCCGCAAGCGTCCGCGACATCCTCGTGCACCTGATCGAGGAGTACGCCCGGCACTGCGGCCACGCAGACCTGCTCCGCGAATGCATCGACGGCCGGACCGGGGTCTGACCACTCAAATCCGGTTGGCCGCCCGGGATCGGATCCGTACTGTGCGACGACGTGAATGATGACCCGTTCGGTGATCGCCGGTTGGCTGCCTTGTACGACGTCGACAACCCGCCCGGTGAAGATCACGAATACTTCCGCGGAGTCGCCGATCGGATCGACGCCCGCCACATTGTTGATCTTGGTTGCGGCACCGGTTCGCTGACGGTCACGCTGGCCGGCCCGGATCGTACGGTGTACGGCGTCGATCCGTCGCCGACCATGCTCGAGGTCGCCCGGCACCGCCCGGGTCATGATCGGGTGAGCTGGCAGGACGGCGATGCCGACGTACTGGCCGGACTGATCGCACCGGCGTCGTTGGACCTGGTGATCATGTCCGGCAACACCGCACAGCACATCGTCAGCGCGGAATGGGACCGTACCCTGCAGACCATCGGGTCGGTTCTGAGACCGGGCGGTCTGCTGACCTTCGAGACCCGCAATCCCGCGGCCAGGGCGTGGGAATCCTGGTCCGAGGACAACACCCGCGGCACCCGCGACACCGAGCACGGTCCGCTCACCGAATGGCTCGAGATCACCGGCGTCACCGGCTTCGAGAACGGCAGCGGCGGCCAGGTGGCGTTCGCCGGCCACAACCTCTTCGAAGCGACCGGCGAACATGTCGCCTTCGAGAATGTGCTGGCCTTCCGGAGTCGACCGGAGCTGACCGCGGACCTGGCGAAAGCCGGACTGCAGGTCGTGTCGATCGCCGGTGGTTGGCAGGATGAACCCGCCACCGAGACTGGTCGGCTGTTCGTGGTGACGGCGTCTCGGTCCTGACAGCCGCCATCCCCAGCCTCCTTCGACAACCTCCGGCAACAGCCCTGCCTTGTGGGCCGGCGCGGCTGGTGTGTGCTGACTGGCCCCGGCGCTAGGTAGCAGCAGGCAGGATAGGAAGCGACAGGAGGTTAGGCGATGACAACCATCGATTCGCAACGTGCGTCCTGGCAGGAATTCCGCGAGATCGCGTCCGGGCTGAACTACCTGGTGCTGGCCACCGCCGACGACGACGGAGCGCCCTGGGCTTCACCGGTCTTCTTCCGGATGAACGAGACCGGCGATGTCTTCTGGGTGTCTGCGCCGGGCAGTCGGCATTCGAGCAACCTCGCAGCCCGGGATGCCGTGGCTGCGACGATCTTCGACTCGACGGTGCCGGTCGGTGGCGCCGCGGCGGCGTACCTGGTCGGGCACGCGTCGCAGGTCCATCAGGGCATCGCGGTCTCGGAGGCTCTCGACATACTCAACAGCGGTCTGCCGGACGCCGATCGGCTGGATGCGTCCGAGGTGACGGGGGCCGGGAAGCTCCGGATCTATCGGCTCCGGGTCACCGACCGTTGGATCCTGGTCCGCGGGCGGGATCCGAGGACCGACAGCAAGACCGACGCCAGGATCCCGGTCGCGCCGCCGCACTGATGCGGCGCAGCCGATGAAGCTGCCACAGCGGCCCGCCGAACGGGCCGGATCGGCGATGCTCGTTCTGCTGCCGCGTTCCTACCGTTTCGACTCCGGCCTTGGCGTTGACGACCTCAGCACGCCGCAGCGTCGGTGCACCGCCACCCCTGGCAACTGGACCTCCCGCTGTCCGTGCCAGTCGATGATCAACAACTCGACCGCGCGGACGTGTCGCTGGCTGATGTCGGTGGCGCCGCAGTCGCCCAGCCAGCGCTTGATCACCCGGCCGCGCAGCGCCGGATCCGCGGTTGCCAGGATTGAGCAGTCGAGCCCCGGCGTCGAGGACGACGATTCCCGGCAGGGTGACTCGTCCGGGTCCAGATCCGAGTCGTCCTCGCCGATCCTGGTTGCCTGGTAGAGATCTTCGGCCAGCCGGTCCAGCAGGTCGGCGTCGACCCGGGCCAGTTCCGCGGTCCGGGCGAGCGCCTCGGCCACGCCCGGACCAAGATCATCTTCCAGTACCGGGAGCAGCCGCTGCCGCAGCCGCGACCGGGTGAATCGCGGATCGGTGTTGTGCGGGTCGTCCCAGACCTCGAGACCGAGTTCAGTGCAGCAGGCTCGAGTCGCGGCGCGGCGTACGCCCAACAGCGGTCGGATCTTCCGCCCCGATCGGGGCGCGATCCCCGCCAGCGAACGCGTACCCGATCCCCGGGCCAGGCCCAGCAGGACGGTCTCGGCCTGATCGTCCAAGGTGTGGCCGAGGTAGAGATCGGCGTCGCGTTGCGCGGCTTCGGCATCCAGCACCCGATAGCGAGCCGTCCGGGCGTCGGCCTCCGGACCGGATCGCTGCGGCACCTCGACCCGGCGGATGGCGATGTCGGTGAAGCCGAGCCCCACCAGTTGATCATGGACCCGCTGGGCGCGGTCGGCCGATCCGTCTTGCAGTCCGTGGTCCACCGTCACGGCAGCGTGGCTCAGCTGTTGTTGACGGCCGACGTACCCAACGGCGAAGGCGAGCGCCAACGAATCGGCACCTCCGGAAACACCGACAACCATCCCGCGGTCGGCCATCGCCCGCACGGCCTGGACGATCTCCAGGGTCGCCGGCCCGAGTGCTTTACGCGCCATGGTTCGTCGCCGTCGGGTCGCGATCCTTCGACGGGCTCAGGACCCTTGCGGCGATGCCCCGTGGACACGGTTGACCCACAGTCGCGGGTCGGCGATCTCGGCCGGAGTCGGCAGTGTTCGCGGTCCGATCCAGACCCGGTTGAAGCCGTCCATCCCGACTGCGTCGATGACGTGGTTGCAGAACTTCGCACCATCTCGGTACTGCCGCATCTTCGCGTCCAGGCCGAGCAGCTTGCGGACGATTCGATCGAGGCCCTGGGACTTCCGACGGACATTGAACCGGGCTCGGATGGTTTCCACCGACGGCACCACGTCGGGCCCGACGCTGTCCATCACCACGTCAGCGTGGCCTTCCAGCAGGCTCATCACTGCGGTGATCCGCTCGACGGTCTCCCGCTGGGCCGGCGTCTGCATCAGGTCAACGATCGAGACGTCCTGATTGCCGCGGACCGCCTCGCCGACCTTGCCGACCGCGTTCTTGATCATCTCCAGTACGACGCCGGGATCGAGATCGGTGGTGTCGACGATCTGCTCGACCTGGTCGTTCAGGTACTCGCGCAGCCAGGGCACCGCGGTGAACTGCACCCGGTGGGTCTCCTCATGCAGGCAGACCCAGAGCCGGAAGTCGGCGGGGTCGAGCTTGAGCTCGCGTTCCACCATCACGACATTCGGCGCGACCAGCAGCAGCCGACCGCCGGCCTCCCCCGGCTCGCCGGGATAGAAGGGGTCGAACTGGCCGAGGATCTTCGGTGCCAGATAGCTCAGCAGGGCGCCGACCTCGGCGCCGCTGACCCGGGAACTGACCAACTGCATCTGGGCGCCGCCGCGGGTGCCGGCCAGCCGATCGGCGGCCTTGGCGTTGAGCGGTTCCATGATCGTCTTGAAGGCGTCGGCATTGGCCTGGATCCAGCCCGGACGGTCGACCACCAGCACCGGGGCGGTCGCGCTGGGAACGGTCAGTCCGGTGACCTGTTGGACGTACGTCTCCGCCCGCTGGGCGGCATCGCGCAGTTCGGCCACGGCCGACAGCGCGCCCTCCATCGAGATTTCCGGGCCGGGCTTGACCAGCTTGCGCGCGGTCTTGACCGCGACGTTCCAGTCGACCATCGCTGTGCTCATGCCGGAACTCTATGCGGTCGCCGGTCAGTGAACCCGGGCTTGCAACCCTGAGACATCCCCGGCGTCGGTGCTGCCGACCCGAACCGGGTCGCGGATGCCAGCATGAAGCCATGGATGAGCGGTGCGACGACTGTGGATTCAGCTACGCGTCAGTGGGGCCCGGCAACGCTGCGGCCACCGTCCGCCGGGAAGCCGACCGACTGGCCGAAGCGCTGACCGGGACGGATCCGGTCGCGGCGAGCCGGCGACCGGACCAAGGCTGGTCGGCCCTTCAGTACGGCGGCCACGTCCGCGATGTGCTGCTGGCTCAGCGTGAACGCCTGCTCTCGGCCCGGCTGCAGCCGGAATTCACCATCGTCGCGATGGGCCGCGACGAGCGCGTCGATTGGGGTGAGTACGAGGGACTGACCGCCGACCGGGCCGGCGCCGAGATCCGGCTGACCGCCGAGTGGCTGGCCCACTCGTTCGAGTTGCTGAGCGACGAGGACTGGGCGCGTTTGCTGAACTACAACTACCCGGAGCCGGCAACGAAGTCCTTGCGCTGGCTTGCGGCCCACACGGTGCATGAACTGGTCCATCACGGCCGGGATGTCCGCGGGCTGATGGCTGATGATCTTCGCCGCCCGGCGAGTCATTGACTGCCTACGGTGCAAAGGATTCGGCCGCCCGATCGAGGTTCGAGTCGATCATGGTCGGTGGCCGTTTCATGATCAAATCGGTGGCCGTTTCATGATCAACTACGGCTCCGGTCGACTGCCCGGCTAGCCGCGGCAGCCGCAGGTGGCTACGGCAGCTGCGGAGCGGTCGAGCCAGGCCAGGGAGGCCCAATCATTCTTCGGGTTGTTGACCACGAAGGCATAAACCAGCAGTTCTCCGTCGCGGGTGTAGCTGTATCCCGCCAGCGAATGCACCCCACTGAGAGTGCCGGTCTTCGCGCGGACCAGCCCCTGGCCGGCGGTAGCGCCCCGCTCGTTGAAGCGGTAGTGCAGGCTGCCCTCGACGCCGGCGACCGGAAGCCCGGTCAGCAGCGGACTCAGCTTGGCATGTTTGCCCGAGACCGCCAGCTCGATCACCTGCACCAGCTGATCCGCGGAGACCCGGTTGGTGCGGGCCAGGCCGCTACCGTCGACGGTGTGGGTGCTGTCCACCCAGGCACCCAGTTTGCCGAGCGTCTTGCGTACGGTCGCAACACCACTGCTGATCGACCCGTCACCCCCGGCCCCGAGCGACGCCTGGCGCAGCAACACCTCGGTGGCGTCGTTGTCGCTGGTCATCAGCAGCCGCTCGATGATCCGCTCCAGCGAGAGCGAGTCAACCGCAGCGACCTGCGCGTCCTGGTCCTTGGCGACCTTGGCGCTGACCTCGCTCTCGGCCACCCGAGTGACCTTGACGCCGCGCTTGCTCAGTTGCTTGGCGAACAGGGTCGCCGCCGACTTGGCCGGATCGCTCTGTCGCGGGCCCTCGGCGCCATAGAGTCGGCCCTCGTCGGCCCACAGCGCGGACGTCCGGGTGACGACGTCGGCGTACCCGCTCGGCCAGTCCGGATTCCAGGCCGGTCCGGCGAACAGGGAGGCGTCGTACCCCAGCCGGACCGAGCTCACGCCGGCCTTCTTCAGCCGCTTGGCGGTCTTGCTCGCCAAGCCCTCCAGCGAGGCCTGGCCGGACTCGGTTGCACTGTCGGCGGCCCCGGCCAGATACGGGTCGCCGCCGCCGACCAGCACGATGCTGCTGGCGTGATGCTGACTCGAGTTCGCGGTGGCCGACGCTGTCGGGCGCGTGGTGCAGCCGCAGCCCGGCCCTTCGCCACTCGCGCTCGAGCCCGCAGGCAGCGCCGTGGTGCTGACGACCCGGGTGCTGAAGCGATGCTCCGGCCCCAACAGCTGCAGCGCCGTGGTGGAGGTGAGCAGTTTGTTGGTCGAGGCCGGGATCAGTGCCGAGTCCGCACCGTCCTGGTAGAGCAGCTTTCCGCTCTGGGCTGACAGCACAGCGGCACTGACCTTGCCACCCGACTTGCCTGCGCCGGCGATCCGGCCGGCCAGGGCTGCCGGCTTCGTGGCCCGGGAGGCGTCCGCCCCCTTGAGTACGGGATCCAGCGCAGCCGCCGCGGCCGGCTCCGGGGGTGCCGACGAGGTGACCACCGGGGTCGGACTGACCGCCTGCTCGCCGGCAGACGCCGTACTCGAGTGATCTGGTCGCAGCACCAGGGTCGCGGCAACGGTGACCGCCGCTGCGGCGGCCACAGCCACCGCGCTCACCACCAGCACCCGCCGCTTGCCCACTGACACCTCATCTCCATCGGCTGCCGCATGGATGACATCCGGCGGCCGTCCGGCAACCCGTAAAAGTATGCTGTTCGGCGTTCAATAGCGTCGCGATCCTGCGTGAGAGTGCTCACAGTAGCCGTCCGCAGCCCTCACCGCGTTCGTACCAGTAGCCGCAGTGGCGTTACGCTCAGGGCCTGCCGACGCAATTCCTCGACAACGTCGTCATCGAGTGGAGCCTGAAGGGGCCCAGACGCGCGGCCGACAGCTAGGCAACAAGAAAGGGCCCAGATCCGTGACCGGACTGAATCCAGGCGCATCACCATCGGTTCCGACCAAGCCGCTCAGCGGTTTGACCTTCGACGTCACGGTGGAGATCCCCAAGGGCCAGAAGAACAAATACGAAGTCGATCATGAAACCGGCCGGATCCGGCTGGATCGGACCCTCTTCACCTCCACCCAGTACCCGGCCGACTACGGCTTCATCGAGGACACCCTCGGTCAGGACGGCGACCCGCTGGACGCGCTGGTGCTGGTCTCCGAACCGACCTTCCCGGGCTGCCTGATCAAGTGCCGCGCGATCGCCATGTTCCGGATGCGGGACGAGAAGGGCGAAGACGACAAGGTGCTGTGCGTGCCGGCCGATGATCAGCGCCGCGATCATCTCCGCGACGTCACCGACGTCCGCCAGTACAACCTGCTCGAGATCGAGCACTTCTTCACCGTCTACAAGGACCTCGAGCCGGGCAAGTCGGTCGAGGGTTCCACCTGGACCGGTGTCGACGAGGCCGAGGCCGAGGTGCGCGCGAGCTTCGAGCGGGCCAAGACCGAGGGCCACTGAGCCTGCGGTGAATCACCGGTATTTGATCTTGGTCGCCCCGGCGGCCAATCGAGTCTTCGCCGGACAGGCAGCCGAGCTGGCGGCCGCAGAGCTGGAGATCTGCGCCGCGGCGGCTTCGCTGCCGGTGACCGAGGTGGGCAGGACGGAGCTGGCCGGGATCGAGTATCTCGGTTTCAGCCTGGCTGACCACGATGACGCGGACTGGCTTTCCACGATCGTCCGGTTGTCCTCGACCCATGCGATTTTCGAACAGGTCGAGGACGGCCTGTTGCGTCCGGTGCAGTTGGTCAACACCGACCGGTTCGCCGACGACCTGGTGACGATCCCGAAGTACCAGGGCAAGACCAACGAGCAGTTCACCCGGATGATGGTGAACGTCACTGCGGCGGCGGTTCGCCGACGCTCCGACAAGATCAACACCACCGATGATCGGCTGCAACTGCTCGACCCGCTGTGCGGACGCGGCACCACCTTGAGCGTCGGCCTGACGCTGGGCTTCGACGTTGCCGGTGTCGAATCACAGCCGAAGTCGGTGGAGGCGTACGCGGCGTTCCTGAAGAGCTACTTCCGGCGAAAGCGGATCAAGCACAAGGCCGAATTCAATCCGGTACGCCGGGAGGGCCGCAGCCTGGGACGCCGCCTGCAGGTCGAGGTGACTCCTGCGAGTGGTGGCGACAGCCAGCAGTTGACGGTCTTCACCGGTGACACCCGCCAGTCCGCCGCGCTCTACGGCAAGCGCAAGTTTGATCTTGTGGTGACCGATGCGCCGTACGGCGTGGTGCACGAGAGTGCGGGCAAGGGCAAGGAGGGCTCCTCGGCCCGGCTGCTGGAAGAGGCGATCGCGATCTGGACCGGCCAGCTGAAGACCGGCGGCGCACTCGGGCTGAGCTGGAACACGTACCGGATCAGCCGCGAGGATTTGTCGGCGATCATGGTCAACGCCGGGCTGGAACCGTTGAACGACGGGCCGTACGCCGGCTTCGCGCATCGGGTCGATTCCTCGATCCAGCGGGACATTCTGGTCGGCCGCAGGGTCTGATCAACGCTTCGCAGGGCTGATCAACGCTTCGCAGGGTGGGATCAACGCTTCGCAGGGTGAGAGTGATGCCGGCGCTCGATCGGCAGCGCCGGATTGGCCGGCCGTCGTGCCCCGATCATGAACAACACCCCGCCGAGCACGTACAGCGGATCGACCCACCAGACCGTCCCGGCGACTGCCTCGCCGGTGATCATCCGGGAGCAGAGCAGGCCGAGGCCGATCAGGCCACGGACCAGCGACAGCAGCCCGACCAAGATCAACATCCAGCGCTGTCCCCAGAGCGCGACCGCGGCAGCGATCAGGCAGCCGATGGTGAACGCCACCTCGCCGCCGACCGGCCACCCGGTGGCGCCGGTCAGATCGGCCGGTGATGCTCCCCCGCTGCGACCGTTCGACCAGACCACCTGCAGCGCGGCCAAGCTCAACGCCCAGAGCGCAGCGACGATCCGGACCGGGGTGAAATTCATGCGGCCGACGCTAGGCCGCACCTCGAGAGGCAGGTATCGGCAACTTCCCCGATCGCATCCCGGAGGTGTCCCTAACCGGCCGTCGGTCGATCAGGCGAAGAGCTTGCCGAACCAGTCCAGCTTGGCCTGGGTCTGGTAGTCGCCGCCGCCCTCGTGGTTGTTGTGGGAGTAGACGTTGATCGACTTGGCCGGGGCCTCGCCGGTCCGCTCGCCGTAGACGTTGTACGCGGCATAGATGGTCGACGGCGGGCAGGTGTTGTCCATCAGGGCGACCGAGAAGAGCGCGGGTGTCGTCGACCGCTGTCCCAGGTTGACACCGTCGAAGTAGGACAAGGTCCGGTAGGCCGTCTCCACCCGGTCGCGCCATCCGTGCAGGTAGTTCGTGATCTCCGAGTACGGTGCTGCGTCGGTGATCTGGAGGGCCCGCTGGAAGTGGCAGAGGAACGGTACGTCGGGTGCACAGCCGACCAACTCGATGCCGGCGTAGGGTGCCAGGCCGGCCGCGGCGATGGACAGGCCACCGCCCTGGCTGCCACCGGTGACGATGATCTTGGACTGATCGACCAGCGGATTGCTGCGGACCGCTTCCAGGCAACGGATGGTGTCGGTATATAGCCGCCGGTAGTAGTAACTCTTCGGATCGTCCAGGCCGGCGGTCATGAACCCCGGCGCATGGC
>DATCVL010000450.1:0-13529 GCA_036566865.1 Microlunatus sp. | reverse complement strand
GGGGTCCGGTCCGGGTTCTGGCGGGTGCGGGGACCGGCAAGACCCGGGCGATCACCCACCGGATCGCGTATGCCGTCACCACCGGGGTGTATGCGCCGAGCTCGGTGCTCGCGGTCACCTTCACCACCCGCGCGGCGGGGGAGATGCGTGGCCGGTTGCAGCGACTCGGCATCCCCGGAGTGCAGGCCAGGACCTTCCACTCCGCCGCGCTGCGGCAGGCGCAGTATTTCTGGCCGAAGGCCTACCGGTCGGATCTGCCACCGGTGCTGGACAACCGGTACGGCCTGATCGCAGAGGCCGTCTCTCGGCTGCGGCTGTCGACCGAGGCACCCGGGCTGCGCGACCTGATGTCCGAGATCAGCTGGGCGAAGGTCAGTAACGTCACCCCCGACGACTACGTCGCGCTGGCCCAGGCCAGGCATCGTGAGCTGGCCTCGTTCGACGCCGACACGGTGGCGCGCGCCTTCGCGGTGTACGAGGAGGTCAAGCGGGAGCGGCAGCGGATCGATTTCGAGGACATCCTGCTCTGCACCGCGGCGATGATCTCCGAGCATGACCGGGTCGCGGCGGAGATCCGGCGCACCTATCGGCATCTGGTGGTGGACGAGTATCAGGACGTCAGTCCGCTGCAGCAGGCGTTGCTGGATCTGTGGCGCGGCGATTCGCAGGATCTTTGTGTGGTCGGCGATCCGGCCCAGACCATCCACTCCTTCGCTGGTGCCCAGGCATCGTTCCTGACCGGCTTCGCCCGACGCCATCCGGACAGCACCGTGATCCGGTTGGTCCGGGACTATCGCTCCACCCCGGAAGTGGTGCGGGTGGCCAACCGGGTGCTGCAACGAGCCCGGCCCACCGACAATTCGGCCCCCGGCGCGGCCGGTTCAGCTGCCGACGCCGCTCGGCCGACGACGGTGCGGGCCGGCGGGCAGCTCGGCGCAGTTCAGCTTCAGGCTCAGCGGGAGTCGGGCCCGGAGCCGGTCTTCGCCGACGCCGGCGACGAGGCGGCGGAGGCGGCCGATGTCGCGGACTGGCTGGTCGGGATGCGCCGCGCCGGTATCGAGTATCGCGAGATGGCGGTGCTGTTCCGGGTGAATGCTCAGTCGCCCGCGTTCGAGCAGGCGCTGGCCGATCGGGATGTGCCTTATCTGGTCCGTGGCGGCGAGCGCTTCTACGAGCGGCCGGAGGTCCGGCAGGCGCTGATCACCCTGCGGACCCAGGCTCGGATAGCGGCCGAGGAGAGTGCGGACACGACCGGGAGTTCGGCCGCCGAGCAGGTGAAGGTGCTGCTCGGCAGCCTCGGCTGGACCGAGCAGCCGCCGACCGGCACCGGCGCAGTGCGGGAGCGGTGGGAATCGCTGGCCGCGCTGGTCACGGTCGCCGAGGATCTGGCCAAACAGCAGCCGAACTGCACGCTCGCCGACGTGGTGATGGAGTTGCAGCGCCGGGCCGACGCCCAGCATGTGCCCAGCGCCAACGGAGTCACCGTATCCACCCTGCATTCGGCCAAGGGCCTGGAGTGGGACGCGGTCGCGGTGGTCGGCGTCAGCGAAGGATCACTGCCGTTCGTGTTGGCCACCACGCCGGAGGAGATCGAGGAGGAGCGGCGGCTCTTCTACGTCGGCGTGACCCGGGCCAAGACGCGGCTGCGGATCTCCTGGGCGCGCACCCGCAACGGTTCGGGGGAGCGCCGGCCGTCCCGCTTCCTCGACGGCATCCGGCCCGGCAGCGGCTCCACCCGGAGCAACGGACCGAGCCGCAGCATCCGACGGCGTTCAACGGCGCTGGCGGCCACCTGTCGTTCTTGCGGCCGGCATCTGACCGACGCGGCCGAACGCAAGCTCGGCCGGCATGCGGACTGTCCTGCCAGCTATGACGAGCCGACGCTGGATCGACTGCGGACCTGGCGGAAGTCCCAGTCCGACACCGAGCGGGTGCCGGCGTACTGCATCTTCACCGATGCAACCCTGGTAGCGATCGCCGAGGCGCGGCCGCGCACCGCGCGCGAGTTGATCAAGGTCGCCGGAGTCGGCGCGACCAAGATCAGCAAGTACGGCGCCGACCTGCTCGAAGTGGTCAATGATGCCGGTTGAAATTTGCATGGTCGTCGCGATCGGACCGGAGGTTCTTCGTTGATCTGCCACCTGAGGTAGCAATCGAAGAAAATAAGTCACCCAAACCGGCTAAATCGGTTGCTCTCCGGCCCCAGGAGCCATAGTGTTTCCGATGCGGCTTCCGTCGAGCCGCAAACCCATCCGGACACATCGAGTCAGGAGTCTGACGATGTTGATCATTCGTCGAGAGGAGGCAGTGACATGGCGACGTTGACGCTCACGAGCACCACGCGGTCCACCGTGATCATCCCATCGCGCCCACGGCAGCTGATGTCACTGTCGCATGCTCGCGACATGATCATGCTCGCCGACGGCCGATATGCCGTCTCCGCCCGCCCGGTGGAAGGCTCCGCGCTTCACCAGGACCTGCAGCAGCAGATCACCGATCACAAGTCCATCACCACCATTGACGCCGCCGTAAAGCTCGCCTCGCACAAGTCGTGCGGTGCCGTCATCGACCAGGGCGCTCAGGGTATGAGCCGCAACGCCAAGGGCGCCTTTGTCACCCGTCTGGGTTCCAGACCTCCGAGTCCACCGGTGTAATTCGACACCGAAGCAACTCCAAGGCCGTGAACCCAAGGCAAAACCGGGATTCACGGCCTTCGTGGTTCCCGGCCTAAACCGAGAGTGGATCTGCCCGGCGTAATCCAGCGCCGGGGCGGGCCATTCGAGAAGAGAAGTTGGCCGACATGTTTGACGCAGTAAGTAACCAGTCCCTGGCCACCCAACTGCTCGCGCCTGTCGTGGGGGAGATCTTCGATCCAGCCGTCGCCATGGCCGACACACCGTGTCGTCTGGTCGACCCGGAGGTGTTCTTTGCCGAGCAGCCCGCCGATGTGGAGTACGCCAAGTCGCTGTGCCGGGAGTGCCCGGTCCAGGATCTGTGCCTGGAGGCAGCGCTGGATCGGCGCGAGCCGTGGGGTGTTTGGGGAGGACAACTCCTGGTTCAGGGGGAGGTCGTGGCTCGGAAGCGTCCGCGGGGCCGGCCGCGGAAGCATCCGCTGCCGGAGCAGACGGAGATCGCTCCGTCCGTGGTGCGCCGGTGGGCACGGGAGCCTCAGCAGAAGGATCGCCGGGTGACGGTCGGGGCAGCGCAGAGCCCGAACCGTCGGTCCGAGGATCGTCCGGAGCGAGCGGCATGACCGCAGGGCCGGGCGGTACGGAATCCGGCGGGCCGAACGCCTTCGGCGGAGGTCGGGCAAGCCGGATGTTCCACGCCGTCCGGCTCTGGCTCGGCCGTGCCCTGTCGTGATCCTGACCACCTGAGGTAGCAGGTCCCAAGAGAACCTCCGCCGGTCCGGCAGCTCAGCTGCCGGGCCGGCGGACGTTTGTCGTGCCGGTGTCTCGTACCTCGTCCAATCGGCGCTGCAGGAAATCGGCCTCGACCGCGTTCTCGGTCAGCAGCAGGGCTTCGGCGTACGCGTCCTGAGCGGCCGCAAGATCACCGGCCCTGCGGAGCAGATCGGCCCGGGTCGACGCAAGGTACGGATAGCCGGCCAGGCCAGGATCATCGGCCAACCGATCCAGTTCGACCAGGGCAGCGCGCGGCCCAGACACGAAGCCGACCGCCACCGCGCGATTCAGCGCCACCACCGGTGACGGCCATCGCCGGGCCAACAGGTCGTAGAGGCCGAGAATCTGCGGCCAGTCGGTGTCCTCCCAAGTTCGCGCGTCGGCATGGACGCCGGCGATCGCCGCCAGCAGCCCGAACCGGCCGGCCGGTGCACGAGTCAGCGCTTCCTCGACCAGACGCAAACCTTCATCGATGAGTGGGCGATCCCAGACGCTGCGATCCTGATCGGCCAGCAGCACCAACGACCCGTCGTCGGCGACCCGGGCCGACTCTCGGGACTGGGTCAGCAGCATCAAGGCGAGCAGTCCGGCCACCTCGGGGTCCTCCGGCAACAGCTGATGCAGCATCCGGGCCAGGTCGATGCCCCGGCCGGTCAGCTCGGATCGGACAAGATCATCTCCGGCCCGCGCCGTATGCCCCTCGGTGTAGACCAGGTGCACCACGTCGGTGACCACGGCGACCCGGTCGGCGAGCTCTGAGGTCTCCGGCACCCGATAGGGGATGCTGGCCGCGCTGATCTTGTGCTTGGCCCGGGTGATCCTGGCCTGCATGGCCGATTCGGTGACCAGCAGCGCCCGGGCAACCTGTGGTGTGGACAGGCCGCAGACCAGCCGTAGGGTCAGGGCGATCTGTTGCTCCCTGGCCAGTGCGGGGTGGCAGCAGGTGAAGATCAACCGCAGCCGGTCATCCTCGATCTGGTCCTCGCCCACCGCCTCCGGGCCATGATCGACATCGCTCAGATCCGGTACCAGCAAGGGAAGTTTGCCGGCCAGGGTCCGTGCCCGGCGCCGTCGTTGCAACGCCTCCCGGGTCGCGGTGGTGGTGAGCCAGGCGCCGGGACGACGGGGAACGCCGGACCGTCGCCAGTGCACCAGTGCGGCGGCGTAGGCGTCCTGCACGCAGTCCTCGGCGACGTCGAGATCGCCGCAGACCCGGGCGGTGGCCGCCAGCACGTACGCCCACTCCTGCGCATGCGCCGCGGCCACAGCCCGCTCGACCAGGTCGACTTCCATGATCGACTTCGACGATCAGGTCGGGATGACCGGCCGGACCTCGACCCCGCCGAACGGCGACGGGATCTGTTTCGCGGTGGCCAGCGCCCGATCGAGGTCGTCGGTCTCGATCATGTAGTAGCCGGCCAGCACCTCCTTGGTCTCGGCGAAGGTGCCGTCGGTGACGGACAGTTCGCCGTCGGCGCGGGGCCGGATCGAGGTCGCGGTCTGCCCGCCGTCCAACCGGGCGCCGCCGCGCAGGACGTCGGAATTCTCTCTGAAGAAGTCGCTGTGTCCTTGTCGGACCGACTCGATCACGCTCGCCTCGGCGGCCGCCCTAGCGGCCTCGTCCTCATAGATCAACACCAGATAGTTCGGCATCGCTGTCTCCTCACGGATTCGGGGCACCGGTTGTGCCCTCACCCATCCGATGCATGAGAGCTGACGATATCGACAGACTTGCGGCCGGATCCGGTCAGTCGCCGGCCTGGGCGGTGTGGCAGACCGCCTCGATGTTGTTGCCCTCGGTGTCGCGGACGAAGACGGCGAAGTAGTGCTCGTGATACTCCGGCCAGATCCGCGGCGCGTGCAGGATCTCCGCGCCCAGTTCGGCGGCCGCCTCGCCGAAGGCACGGACGGTCGCGGCATCCGGCGCGGTGAAGGCCACGTGCACCTCACGGTTGGCACCGACCCCCTCGAAGGTGGAGATCCAGAACTGCGGTTGCTCGGTGCCGTACCCGATGGCGACGCCGAAGTCCAACAGCCGACGATGGCCGAGCACGCCCAGAACCTTGTCGTAGAACGCACTCGCCGAGGTCATGTCGGTGGCATTGATGCCGAGATGATCAATCATGGCCCGATCCTTGCCGACCGCCCCGACAGCGGCAGCCGATTGCGGAAATCTTCGTCGAACGCGGCTCGGCCCGATGTCGCTATCGGCCCCTAGGCGGGTTCGACGGCGAAGCCGGGCAGGAATTCGTCCAGCACCGAGCGGAAGGCAGCCGTGATGCCGAGCTGAGAGAGCACCGCGATGCCGCCCATCCACACCCGGTGGATCAGCAGGTAGTCGGTGGGCAGGTTGAACGCCTTGCCGAATTCGCTGGCCGCGACCGAATCGGCGTTGGCCTGCCGGTAGATGTCCTGCATCCAGGCCCGGTTGAAGGTGAACTGGTCCTCGGCAGCCGGTTCGACGAACGGCGCCAAGTAGTCCATCACCAGCCGCGGATCGACGTCCCGGGTGAGGAACCCCTCCTGCCGCAACAGCGCGACTGCCGCATGATCATCGCCGGTCATGGCGATCCGCAGCGTCCGCCCGATCTCGGACGGCAGCCCGTCCGGCAGTCGTGCGACCAGGCCGAAGTCGACCACCCCGAGCCGGCCGTCGGCCAGCACCTTGAAGTTGCCCGGGTGCGGGTCGGCATGCAACATGCCGACCCGGCTCGGACCCGCGAACAGGAACCGTACGTACTTCAGCCCGATGGTGTTGCGCTCGTCGTCCGGCCGATCGGCGATGCCGGACAGCGCGACTCCGTCGATCCAGTCGCTGACCATCGCCTTCTGGGTGTGCGCGAGCACCTGCGGTACGACGAACTCGGGGTCGTCCTCGAAGGCCTCGGCGAAGGCCTGCTGGGACCGCGCTTCCAGGTTGTAGTCCAGCTCCTCGTCGATCCGGGCGGCGAACTCCTCGGCCACAGCCTTGACGTCCATCCCGCCGGCCAGCGGGCCGGCGATGCCGGCGATCCGGCTCAGCTGTTTCAGGTCCGAGCGCAACGCCTCGTCCGCGCCGGGGTACTGCACCTTCACCGCGACCGGCCGGCCGTCGGACCAGACCGCGCGATGCACCTGACCGATCGAGGCAGCCGCTGCCGGACGAGCCTCGAAACTCTGAAACATGCCGCGCCAGTCGTGGCCGAATTCGCGCGCCAGCACGGCGTGCACCCGGGAGGTCGGCATCGGCGGGGCGGAGTCGCGCAACATCGACAGCTTCTCGCGGTACGGCGCCGCCACCTCGTCCGGCAGGAACGACTCGAACAGGCTGAACGCCTGACCGACCTTCATCGCGCCACCCTTGAGATCGCCCAGCACCCGGAACAGCTGATCGGCCGCCCTGGCCTGCATCTGCTCGTTCACGGTCTCCGCGGAGGCACCACCGATCCGCTTGCCGAGGCCGAGTGTGGCTCGGCCGGCAAAGCCGATCGGCAGGGATGCGAGCTTGGCTCCGCGGCGGAACGCGGAGCGGGGCAGCGAGTCGTCGTCCGAACTCATGCCGCCATTCTTGCTCAGCGGCCCAGTGCCGGCGATCAGGCATACCAGGCGCACCCGCAACCGGGATGCATCGGCCAGGTTCGATAGCGGAGTTCGCACTCCGGAGCGGTCATCTCCAGCGTCCCCGAGCCGACGCTCGGCGGGCATCCGTTCAGCTGGCCGACGAGCTGGGTGACCGCGGTGGTGCCGGCCCAGACCGCGAGCAGTGGCGGTATCGGCAACGTTGTCCGGCAGAGCTGGGCCAGCAGCAGCGGCCACGCCGGATCGGCGTCCCGCCGAGTCAGGTCTGTACACCGCAGGCAGGGCCCACGACCGGGCCGGACGAACGGGCCGAGGACCACGCCGTCGAGGACCGGGCGAACGTACAGGTGCGGATGATCGGCGCGGGTGTAGTCCTCGCCGATGGCGCGATCGGGCTCGGCCCGGTCGATCGCGATCACGGTCAGGTCGGGTCCGGCGTACTCGGGTTTGGTCCAGTGCCGCAGTACCCGGATCTCCGGATCGGGCCGGGCCGGCAGGCTACGCCCTTGGTTCTGCAGGATCCGAGCCTCCAGCTCCGTACGAAGTGCCTGCGCCTGCGTCGCCGCGAGTCCGGGCCGTGGGTACACCGCAAGGTCGACGGGGTCGGGATCGACGAGATACAGCGCCCCGACCTGCGCCTGGAGCAGCGCGGTGGCGACTGCTCGTCCCAGCCGACCGGCGCCGACCAACCGGATCCGCTGGGCGGTGAGGTCGATCGCCGTCGGTATCGGTTCCTCGGCGGCATCAATCAGCAGGCCGGCGGAGGAGAGTGATCGCAGGATCTGGTCGATCAGCGCCGGCTCGACGTCGTACCGGCTCGCCATCGCCAGGATGTCGGAGCGTCGGTGATTCCCGTCGGCCAACGCCAGCAGGTCGGACACCCCGACCGGTACGCCGGACAACACCAGCCCGACCTCAGGGCCGAGCCCGACCTGCAATTCGTCCGGGCCACGATGCAGCACCGGTAGGCCCGGCAGCAGGCGCGGTCGTTCGGCGGTGGCTGGCACAGCGCCGATTCTGGGCCGACCTGGACCATGGCAGGGTGCGGCTGTCCACAGGCAGAAACGACAATGGGGTGGCACCGATCACGGTGCCACCCCATCAGAAGCTGTCTTGTCAGGCCTTGCCAAGGATGCGGTTCAGGTTGGTGCCGCACACCGGGCACTTGGCCTTGGCCATCCGGGTTCCCTTGTCGTTCACCTGGACCTCGCCGGTGGCCTCACGCTTGGCCTTGCACTTCACACAGTAAAACTCACCACTGTAGGTCTCTGCAGCCACGTTCTCTCCTCGCTCGTGCATGAGCGCTCACCTGCTCCGTACGCGGATTTCCGGGCACGGACCCTGGGGGTCAGCCTGGCCGACAAGCGCTCACTCGCCGGTAACTCTAGGTGAGTATGCCCCAAACGCCCTCTGAGCGCGCCTTGCCCCTCGGTGTGTCGGGCGCGGTGGCGGCCCAGAGGCGCTGTTCGGCGGCGCTTTCGGGCCCAGAAAAAGACGAAACCTCCAGGAACATCGGATCGCTTGCCTTCCCCTGCGAGCGTGCCGACCATCCGGAGGTTTCGTGACCTGCACGTTATTTGCAAATCAAGCACCCGTCAAACGCTGGAATCTCCACTTCGGTGGATAACCCTGTGGACGATGTGTGTACGCAGGGCCCCGGCGTGTGGACACCGGTCGTTCGCCTGCGGGTCACCCGCTCGTACCCCTGTGGATACGGCCCATTTGAAACAGTTCCGGAATTCATAGCCCGGATTTGAGAAAGACGACGATTTCGATCCGAATCGTCATTTGGCAACGGATCCGAATTCGCGGGCCCTGCCCGCGTCCGGCGGCGACGCTGCCGAAGTCGCGTCGTACGGCAGACCCGGTCGAGCGTCGCAATCGGCCGTAGGACCGCCGAGGGAAGGACACGCGTACAGCTACGGGTCCGACAGCTGTTTCGCCGCGGCATGGGGCTCGGGCCTTGCGGGCGGGCGTCGTTTGGCGGCTCGGGTGGCGATCGGTGCGCTGTCGCGGGGGCGCGGCTCGTTGGGTGACCGGGCGGCAGAGCAAGCGAAGGGGGTGGTGGGAGCAAAACGAGTCGCGGCGTGGGCAGATTCGTCGGTAGTCGCGGCTAACGTTGGTTTCGCTGGAAAGTGGCCCCTCTCGAACATCTGGGTTCGGGTCGGTCGCCGGCGGAGGAGGGCTGATGGCACGACCCAGTCGGCGACCTGCTGCCGACCAGCCGGCGTTGCTCGATCCGGATCAGACGCTGTTGCCGGACGCTGAGAGGTCCGCGCCGCTGATGTCGCGGGACGAGTCGACGCGGATAGCCGGCGAGGAGACCGTCCGCAGCGACGTCCCGTCGGCCGGCGGACCCCGGGTCGTGGTGCGCCGGAGCGCCCGGCGCAAGCGCACGGTCACCGCCTATCGGGACGCGGACGCGATCGTCGTGCTGATACCGCAGCGGATGACCAAGGCCGACGAGCGGGTCTACGTCGAGGACATGGTGGCCAAGGTGTTGGCGCGGGAGTCGCGAAGTTCGGCCCCGCGCGGGGATGCGGCCCTGGCCGAGCGGGCCAAGGAATTGTCCGAGCGCTACCTGGCGCCGCAATTGGGGTATGCGCCGGAGCCGGCATCGGTGACCTGGGTGACCAATCAGAATCATCGCTGGGGTTCCTGTACGCCGAGCTCGGCGACCATCCGGCTGTCCCACCGGATGATGCCGATGCCGTCCTGGGTGGTCGACTACGTACTGCTGCACGAGCTCGCGCATCTGGCCGAGTCCGGTCACACGCGTCGGTTCTGGAGACTGGTCAATGTCTACCCCGACGCGGACAAGGCGCAGGGCTATCTCGAGGGGTTCCAGGCCGGCAGCAGCCTTGGCCGTGACACCGACGAGCGATCGCTCAGCGGTAGCCGGTCGTGACCGCTGAATCCGCCGCCACCAGCCGCTGGGTGGTCGTCCAGTCGGCCTATCGCGCGGTCGCACCGCCCGGTATCGAAGCCGGCCAATACGGCGATGCCTGCCTGACCGACAGCTACGAGGCGATTGCCGCGATGTCCGGGATCCATGCCGGACTGGCTGGAGATTCCGCTGTCCTGGAAGAGATCCGCTGGCCCGAGGACCCCGTGATCAAGACCGACGGGCGGTCCGCTCGGGCCGTGGTCGAGCGGCTGACCTCCGATGATCATGATCATGCTCCGACCGAGTTGATCATGGTTCCGGCCGATCTGCCGGATCTGCCGGAGATGATCATCGCCAAGATCGCCAAGGCATTACTGCGGGCCGATGTCGCTCTGGCGCCCCAGAACGGCGGCGACGGGCTCGCAGCGGCGGGAGTCCGGCTGCCGTGGCCGGCCTGGCTGGATCGCGATCTCGATCTTGATCATGATCCGTACGCGGAGTTGAGCGATATCGCGCCCAGGCGCAACCTGGTCGTGCGCACCCCGGGCTGGCATCGGATGCGCAGCCCGGAGTCGGTGCATCGACTCGACCCCGGCCTGGAGGGCTGGGACAACGTTCGGATGCTGCTCTCCACCGGGCACACCGTCTGAGCCTCCCGGGCCGCCGGCCGTCAGTGTTCGCGGGCCGCGGTGATCAGATCCGCTACGGTCTGGTCGATCGCCGGCAGTCGATCAAGGCTGAACCACTGCACATCGGCGGATTCCTCGCTGATCACCGGCTGCTGCGCCGGATCGGCGGTGATCAAGTACTGGACGTCGAGATGGTAAGCCGGCCGGACGGGGCCGCAAGGCACTTCGTGTCGGGACAGTCGCAGGATCGGTCCGAGCCGGAGGTCGTCCAGGCCGGACTCCTCGGTCGCCTCCCGCAGTGCCGCCGACGGAAGGTCGGGGTCGGATGCCTCGATGTGTCCCCCGGTCTGCAGCCACCGGCCGATCCGGGCATGCAGGGTCAGCAGCACCTGGTCGCGGTCCGGCGAGATGATCAGGCTGCTGGCGGTCAGGTGCTCACCCACGCATTCCCGCGACCAGCCGTGCTGGCGCCGGCGCAGATGATCAAGGTAGCCCGCGCGCAACCGGGACTGCTCCTCGTCCGGTGGTCGCCACCGGACGAGGGCGTCGTGACAACTGGCCGTCAGCTCCATCGGAGTTGCTCAGCCGGCGATCGCGTCCAGTTGGGTGATCACGTCGGCCGGCAGCTGCAGCTCGGCGGCCGCGATGTTCTGCTCCAGGTGGTCCACCGAGGAGGTTCCGGGAATCAGCAGGATGTTGGGGGAGCGTTGCAGCAACCAGGCCAGAGCCACCGCCAACGGAGTTTGATCAAGCTCCTTGGCGATCGTGTCCAGGGCATCCGACTGCAGTGGACTGAAGCCGCCGAGCGGGAAGTACGGTACGTACGCGATTCCCTGCTCTGCAAGGGATGCCACCAGCTCGTCGTCCCGACGGTCGGCCAGGTTGTAGAGATTCTGGACGCACACGATGGTGGCGATCTTGCGAGCCTCGGCGACCTGTTCGGCGTTCACCGTGCTGATCCCGATGTGCTTGATCAGACCGTCCTGCTGCAGCTCGGCCATCACCTCGACCTTGTCGGCAATGGAGCCCGGTTCGGCGGCGTTGAACCCGCCGACCCGGAGGTTGACCGCGTCCATCGCATCCAGCCCGAGGCGATCAAGGTTGTCATGCACCTGCTGGCGCAGCGACTCCGGGCTCAGATGGGGGATCCAGTTGCCTTCGTCGTCGCGCTGGGAGCCGATCTTGGTCACGATGTGAAGATCATCGGGGTACGGGTGCAGCGCCTCCTTGATGATCTCGTTGGTCACGTATGGGCCGTAGTAGTCGGAGGTGTCGATGTGGTTGACGCCCAGCTCCACCGCCCGGCGCAGGACGGCAACGGCGGCGGCGCGATCCTTCGGTGGCCCGAAGACACCCGGTCCGGCAAGCTGCATGGCGCCGTAACCCATCCGGCTCACCGTCAGATCCTCGGCCAAGGTGAAAGAGCCGCCGGGCAGGGACGTTTCAGTCATGGTGTTCCTCTCGATCATTCAATCGCAGATGTCGGTACGCACTACTCTGCAACGCGACCGAGGACCGGTGAAGAGACCCACCGATCCTCGGATTGCCAATCCCCGTTTCGCGAGGACGCGTCGCGCCGCGACCGTTACCCTCGGGGCTGGTTGCCGCCGTCCTGATCTTCTCCGGACTGATCATCTTCGCCGGACTGATCATGCTCTTCGGACTGATCCTGGTCGAGACGATCTTGACCGGTCTTCGGCTTGCCGGCGTCGGGACTGTTGAGCAGCTCGGCCAGCGCGGCATCGAAGGCATCGTCCTCGCTGCTGCGGGTCTCGCCCTTGGCATAGCCGATCGGATCGTCCAGGTCGGTCGAGGTCGGCAGCAGATCCGGGTGGGCCCAGATCGCATCCCGGCCGTCGGCGCCACGTTCGGCCCGGACCGCCGCCCACAGGTTGGCGGCATCCCGCAGCCGGCGCGGCCGCAGTTCCAGTCCCACCAGGGTGGCGAAGGTGGCCTCGGCCGGGCCACCGGCCGCGCGCTGACGGCGTACCATCTCGGCGATCGCCTCGGCCGACGGCATCCAACGAGACGTCGCCTCGCCGACGACGTCGTCGACCCAGCCCTCGACCAGGGCCAGCATCGTCTCCAGTCGTTCCAGCGTGGCCTTCTGTGCCGGCGTCTTCTGCGGCTCGAACAACCCGCCCTCGAGCGCGGAGGAGAGGTCCTCCATGTTGCCGCCCTCGATCTCGCCGACGGCCTGCTCCAAGGCAGAGGTGTCGATGGTGATGCCCCGGGCGTACTCGGCCACCAGCGCGAACATCTGCTCCCGCAGCCAACCGGCCGAGGCGAACAGCCGCTGCCGGGCCGCCTCCCGCAGCACGAGATAGATCAACACGTCCGAGGCCGACTGCTGCAGTCCTTCGGCGAACTTGGCGACGTTGGTCGGCAGCATCGCGGCCTGTCCGGCGGGTGCCAACGGCAATCCGATGTCCGTCGTGCCGACCACCTCGCCGGCCAGATTGCCCAGCGCCTGGCCGACCTGCATGCCGAACATGCTTGCGCCCGAGCTGCGCAGCATCGGCCGGAGCATCTGTTCCATGCCCTTCATCTCCGGCGGCAGTCCCGGGTGATCGTCACCGCCGAGGCTGAGCGCGCCCTCCATCGCGTCGGCGATGTGGGTGGCCACCGGCTCGATCAGTCGCTGCCAGGTCGGCATCGTCCGCTCCACCCAATCGGCCCGGCTCCAGGCGGCCACGGTGCGTGCGCCGGGAGAGAACTGGGTCGCCTGGTCCAGCCAGGACTCGGCCAGCTCGAATGCGTCGGCGACCTCGCGACGCTGAGCGTCGTTGGGGGTACGGTCCTCGCCGAGCGAGGCGACCGTCTTGCGGGCCACGTCCTTGGTGACGTCCCAGTTCACACCGCCGTCGGGCGCCGTGCCGCCGAACATGCCGCCGCCACCGCCGAACATGGCGAAGGCGCCCTGCAACTGCTGCATCAACGCATTCATGTCGGGGGCTTGGCCGCCCTGGCCGCCGAGTGCGGCAAACAATGCCTCGAGCGGGTTCTCACCGCCGGCACCACCAGCGCTCCCCGCTCCGGCGCCGCCGAATC
>DATCVL010000449.1:0-2338 GCA_036566865.1 Microlunatus sp. | reverse complement strand
GCTCCTGGAACCACGGCATCGTCGCCGATGATCCCGACCGGTGGCCGATCGAGCACGGCCCGGTCGCTGCCGTGCCCTTCCGCTTCGCCGACGCACCGGTACGGATCCGGGTGCCCGGCGCCCGCATCCCCGATTGGGGGATGGACGGCGAACAAGCCGGCACGGTCCCCGAAGGTCCGGTCCTCGGCTGCCCCGTCGGCACCGAGGTGACCCTGGTGCCCTACGGCAGCGCCCGGCTACGCATCACCGAGATCCCCACGGTTTCCGTAGCGCCCAGCTGACTGCCGCTGCTGCTGATCCGGGTCGCGCTTGTGAGTTCTGCCTGCTCCACCGTGTCGGCCGATCCGGCCTCGGTACCCAGGTCGGGCCGAAGTGGCAACCGAGATCAGACCGGCTGCAGATTGAGCTTTCTGCCCGCCAAGCCGCGACCGCGCTTGATCAACGTCGCGGCCAGTTCGTTCAATGCCTGGGCCGACGGCTGCTCGGGGGCGGTGCCGACGATCGGCTTGCCCAGATCGCCACCGGAACGCAGCTGGGGATCGAGCGGGACCTTGGCCAACAGCGGAACGTCGTAGCCGACCCGGGTGGACAGGGTCTGCGCGACCTCCTCGCCGCCGCCGCTGCCGAACACGTCGTAACGATGCTGCTTGCCGCAGTCCGGGCAGGTCACCTGCAGGTAGGACATGTTCTCCACCACACCGATCACCCGCTGGTTGACCATCGAGGCCATCGTGCCGGCCCGCTCAGCCACTTCGGCAGCGGCCTGCTGCGGGGTGGTCACCACGATCACTTCGGCGTTCGGCAACTTCTGCCCGACCGAGATCGCCACGTCGCCGGTGCCGGGCGGCAGATCGAGCAGCAGGTAGTCCAGATCCCCCCAGAACACGTCGGCCAGCATCTGATGCAGGGCCCGGTCCAGGATCGGTCCGCGCCAGGCCACCACCTGATCGCGGCGAGGCTTGAGCATCCCGATGCTCATCACCTTCAGGCTGATCTCGCCGTTGGGATCCGCGGTCGGCACCGGCATGATCATGTCCTCGACCGAGGTCGGTCGGGCGTCGGCGATGCCGAGCATGGCCGGCACCGAGTGGCCGTAGATGTCGGCGTCCAGGACACCGACCGACTGCCCCTGTGCGGCCAGGGCCATCGCCAGGTTGACCGTCACCGAGGACTTCCCGACACCGCCCTTGCCGGAGGCGATCGCGATCACCTTGGTCAGCGAGTCGGGCTTGGCGAACGGGATCTCCTTGTCGGTCTGGCCGCCGCGGAGCGAGTCCCGCAGCGCCGTACGCTGCTCGTCCGACATCACCCCGAGGGTCACGTCAACGGTCTCGATCCCGGGCACCGAGACGACCGCGGCCGTGACGTCCCTGCGCAGGGTGTCCTTCATCGGGCAGCCGGCCACCGTCAGCAGCACCTCGACCTCGGCCCGGCCGCCGTCGGCGATATCGATCCGCTTGACCATGCCCAGATCGGTGATCGGGCGCCGGATCTCCGGGTCGTTCACCTTCTCCAGCACCCTGGTGATCTCGCTCACCAGCGGGTTGTCAGGGGTCAGGGTCTCAACGTCTGGCATGGTCGCCAGCGTAATCGTCCGTCCCGCCGGCACCGATCTCGGTCCACCCCGGACCAGGCTGGTGATAGCAATCTCACATCACCCGGGGCGAGCGGCCGTGTGATCGGTCACACTCCTGCCCGCGCAACGCGGTACTGCGCTACCTCGAGCCGTCCCGGTTCGGGCGCGGTGAACGGGACGAAGAGATCCGGGCGCCGGCGGCGCGACCATGATCATCGGATGCCGGTTCGTCGTCCAACTCGGCCAGGATGGCCCGCAGTTCGTTACGCAGTTCGGTTCGCAGGTAGTCGCGGGTCGCAAGATCGCCGACCGACATCCGCAGCGAGGCGATCTCTCGGGCCAGGAAGTCCATGTCGGCTCGGGATTGCGCCGCCTGCCGACGATCCTGGTCCAGCGCGACCCGGTCCCTGGCCTCCTGGCGGTTCTGTGCCAGCAGGATCAGCGGCGCGGCATAACTGGCCTGGGTGGAGAAGAACAGATTCAGCAGGATGAACGGGTACGGATCCCAGCGGAAGCCGAAGATCCCGACGATGTTGATGACCACCCAGAGCACGACGAACGCGGTCATGTAGGCCAGGAAGCGGGCCGTGCCCATGAACCGGGCGAAGCCTTCGGCGAAGTTGCCGAAGGAGTCGCCGGAGATCTTGATCCTGGGCAGCATCGGCTGCCGTACGCCGCCGGGGGTGTTCAACCGGTTCGGATCATCCCGGGGCGCGCGCGCCATCAGTGGCCCGCCTCGACGTCATCGTCCGCGGGGCCACT
>DATCVL010000448.1:0-4156 GCA_036566865.1 Microlunatus sp. | reverse complement strand
ACCACGATGTGTTCGCCACCGACCGCCTGGGTCAAGGCGCCGACGGTCGACACCTGGTTCCAGACGTCATCCCAGGAGTCGGGCTGATGCAGATGTTCGAAGACAGTGCCGGCAGAGACCTTCAGCCCGTGTGCGTCGAGTTGATCTTGCAGTTGGATCGCATCGGTCGGCAGGTAGCCGACCGGCCCCAGTTCGATCCAGGTGTAGCCGGCCGCCGCCACCTCCTGCAGGAACTGAGCGGGATCGACCTGCTCGGGGTCGTCCGCGAACCACACACCCCAGGAGTCCGGGGCGGAGCCGATGGTGATCATCTGCTCCGCAGTCTGTTGGGTCACTGCGCTTCCTCTCCGGATTGTTGATCTTGATCAGTTGCTGGGATCCAGGTGAATCCGCTGGTCCCTCTTGTGTTCTCGATAGGTCTTGTACGCCTGTTGGGTCGACTCGAGGGTTGACACCTCGCTCACCGGCACGTCCCACCAGGATCGGGAGTCCGGAGCGTCGATGAAGGGATCGGTCTCGACGTGGATGACGACCGCGTGGGTGGCCTGTTTGGCCGCCGCGATCGCGGCAACGAAGTCGTCCGGCGTGGTCGTCCTGATCACCTCGGCACCCAGACTGGCCGCGTTGGCGGCCAGGTCGACCGGGATCAACTCGCCGTCCAGCCGTCCGGTCTCGCTCCGTTCCCGATAGCGGGTGCCGAAGCGCTGCGAGCCGAGCGAGTCACTCAAGGCGCCGATGGAGGCGAAGCCCTGGTTCTGCACCAGCACGATGATGATCTTGATGTGCTCCTGGATGGCGGTGACCAGCTCGCTGGCCAGCATCAGATAGGAACCGTCGCCGACCATCACGAACACGTCCCGGCTCGGATCGGCCATCCGGACGCCGACGCCGCCGGCGATCTCGTAACCCATGCAGGAATAGCCGTATTCGACGTGATAGCCGCCCCGGTCCCGGGTCTGCCACAGCTTGTGCAGGTCACCCGGCATCGAGCCTGCTGCGCAGACCACCACATCGTGCGGATCGGAGTGCTCGTTGACCATTCCGATCACTTCGTTCTGGCTGAGTCGGCCACCCTCGCCGAGCACCGGCACCGACGGGTGACAGGCGTCCAGGACGATCTGGTCCCACTCCGCCTTCAGCTCGGCGATCCGGTCCAGGAGGGCCGGCGGGACCCGGTAGCTGTCAACCAGGGATCGCAACGAGGTCAGGCAATCCCGGGCATCGGCGATCACCGGCAGGCCGGCCTGTTTGATCGAATCCAGCCCGGCGACGTTGATGTTGATGAATCGGACCTGCGGATGCTGGAAGGCGGTCCGGCTGGCGGTGGTGAAGTCCGAGTAGCGGGTCCCGATGCCGATGATCAGATCCGCGTCGCGGGCGATCGCATTGGCGGCGGTGGTGCCGGTGGAGCCGATCGCGCCCAGGCACAGCGGATGATCATCAAGCAAGGCGCCCTTGCCCGCCTGGGTCAGTCCGACCGGGATGCCGGTCTGCTCGGCGAATTCTCGCAGCGCATCCTCGGCCTGGCTGTAATGGACGCCGCCACCGGCCACGATCAGCGGCCGCTGCGATTGCTTGATCAACTCGGCCGCATCGATCAGCATGCCTTGCTCGGCCGGTGGACGGGCGATGTGCCACAGGCGCTTGGCGAAGAGGGCCTCCGGCCAGTCGTACGCCTCGGCCTGGACGTCCTGCGGGAAGCAGAGCGTGACCGCGCCCGTCTCGGCGACGTCGGTCAGCACCCGCATGGCGCCGAGCAGTGCAGACGGCAGTTGCTCGGCTCGCTGCACCCGATCGAAGAAGCGGGACACGGGCCGGAAGGCGTCGTTGACCGAGAGGTCGCCGGCGTCCGGACGCTCCAACTCCTGCAGCAGCGGCGATGCGGCGCGATTGGCGAAGCCGTCGGCCGGCAGCAACAGCACCGGGATCCGATTGATCGTGGCCAGGGCCGCGCCGGTGACCATGTTGGTGGCACCCGGTCCGATGCTGGTGCTGACCGCGTAGGTCTGGGTCCGTCCCCTGGCTCGGGCGAATCCGATCGCCGTGTGCACCGCACCCTGCTCGTTGCGGGACAGGATGTACGGCATGCCGCCCGGCTCGTCGGACCGGTCATGATCAGTCTGGGCCTGCAGCAGTGCCTGGCCCAGACCGGCCACGTTGCCGTGCCCGAAGATTCCCAGCACACCAGGGAAGAATCGCTGTTCGACGCCGTCCCGTTCGCTGTACTGGTTGGCCAGGAACCGAATGGTCGCCTGCGCGACCGTCAGCCGTACGGTCTGCTCGGACATCAATGTCGCTCCCTTGGATATCGGTGATCTTGGCGGTTGGTGATCAACGTCGGCCGTTGAGTCGGGGATCGACCTGCTGTCTGTCCCAGCAGGATCGGACGAAGGCATGATCGGGGTGGTCGGAGATCAGCCAGGCGCGTTCGGCGGCCGGCCCGGCCATCACGTTCAGGTAGTACATGTCGAAGCCCGGAGCCGCGACGCAGGGACCGTGCCAACCGTACGGAACCAGCACCGTGTCCCGATCCCGTACCTCGGTCATGATCTTGATCGGTCGCTCGTCCGAGGCCGAGGTCTGCATGTACCCGAAGCCCGGCTCGCGATTCGGGCCGGCCGCGATCTCGAAGTAGTAGATCTCCTCCAGCTCCGACTCGCTGGCGCCGGCATGATCATGTTTGTGGGCCGGGTAGGAGGACCAGTTGCCGTCCGGAGTGATCACCTCGCAGGCGATCAGCTTGCCGGTCTCGAACGACCCGACGGTGCCGAAATTGCGGACCAGTCGGCTGGCCTGGCCGGCGCCCCGCAGCTCCACCGAGACAGCGTCCGCGGCACCGTAGCGGAACGGCAACGACCTCTCGGTCCGGGCGCCGCAGAGGGCGAACCGGCCACCGGTCGGGGACCCGATCGTGGCCCGCGACCCGATCGGCAGATAGCTGAAATCACTCGGCCCGGCGAACACCGACGACCGGCCGTCGAGTCGATGTGCCCGGCCGTCGACCTCGACCTCGGCACCTCCGGAGAGCGGCATCACGATCAGCTCTTCGGCACCCGTCTCGATGGTCCGCTGATCGCCGGCGTCGAGCGCCAGGATCCGCAAGCTGGAATAGCCCCAGCCTGCCGATTCCGGCGTCACCGCGAGCTCGAAGCCGGCCGATGCCGAGCTACCCGACGGCAGCACCCAACGATCCGAACTCATGCCGAGATCTCCTTCCTGGCAACGGAAACCGACGGGTGCACCATCGCCGCGGCGGTGTCGACGGCGGCCGCGACGTCGTCGTCGCGTGGGTAAAGCAGGCTGCGTCCCACCATCAACCCGCGGACCGGCGGCAGGGCAAGGGCGGCCTGCCAACTGGCGTAGGTGTCGTCGGCATCCTCGATCGGATCGCCACCCAGCAGCAGGGTCGGCAAGGTCGTGGCGGCGGCCACCTCCGCCATCCGCTCGGTGACCGGAAGCTTCAGCCAGGTGTACGCGCTGGATGCCCCCAGACCTTGAGCAACCGCGATCGAGGTGATCACCGCCTCCGGCGTCAGATCGTTGACCAACCTGCCGCCGGCGCCGCGCTTGCTGAGAAAGGGTTCCAGCAGGGCGATCCGGCCGGCCCGGTTCAGGTCGTTGACCGCGGCCGCACAGGCCTGCAGAGTGTCGACCGTGCCATGATCATCAAGCGCGATCCGCAGCAGCATCTTGCCGCCGTCCAGCCCGCCCTCGATGATGCCGGCCGGGTCGTAGCCGGTCATCCGGTCGTCCGCCTCGAAGGCGGCACCGGCCAGCCCACCGCGATTCATCGAGCCGAAGATGATCTTGTCCTGGCAGGCACCCAGCAGCACCAGGTCCTCGATGATGTCGGCGGTGGCCAGCACACCATCCACACCGGGGCGGGACAGCGCCGTGGTCAATCGCGCCAGCAACTCGCTGCGATCGGCCATCGCCGCCGGACGCCCGAGCGCAGACAGGGATCCACGGGCCGGATGATCGCAGGCGATGATCATCAGCCGACCGTCGTCCGGAAGCCCCGGCCTCCTGCGAGCGGCGAGCAACCGGCCGACCCGGCCAGGATCACCGAGCCGTACGCCGGTCAACTCGGCGATCGACCCGACCACCTCGGCGTCGGGTCCGGTCAGCAGCACGTCACCGACACCGTTCATGATCG
>DATCVL010000447.1:0-3600 GCA_036566865.1 Microlunatus sp. | reverse complement strand
GGCGCGAAACGACTGCCCCGGCAGTCCGGGCAGACGATGTCCACGTCGGGCAGGAACTGGACGTCGAGCGAGACCTCGCCGGTGCCCTCGCAGCGGGGGCAGGCCAGGGAGCCGGTGTTGTAGGAGAAATCGGAGGCGGTGAGGCCTTGAGCGACGGCCTGCTCGGTCCCGGCGTACGCCTTGCGCAGCTCATCCATCACGCCGGAATAGGTGGCGACCGTGGAACGGACGTTGATGCCGATCGGGGTCGCGTCGACCACGTGGACCTTGATGCCGTCGGGTACTTCCAAGGAACGCACCTGGGCGGGCGTCGACATCGACGACGATCCCGACGCCGCGGCCAGTGCGGGCACCAGTGATTCCAGCACCAGCGTGGTCTTGCCCGAGCCGGACACCCCGGTCACCGCGGTCAGCCGGCCGAGCGGGATGTCGACCTCCAGCGGATGCACGGTGTGAATCGCATCGGTCTTGAGGTGAATGCCGCCGAGGTCGAACAGAGCGGCCGGATCGGCGCGATCGCGGATGACTGCCGGTTCGTCCCCGGTCAGAAAGCTCGCCAGCCGGGACCCGGATGATCCGGCAAGGTCATCCGGACTGCCCTCGGCGATGACGGTGCCGCCGTCGATCCCGGAGCCCGGTCCGATCTCGATCAGCCAGCCGGCTTGCCGCAGGATCTGCACATCGTGGTCGACGAAGACCACCGAGTTGCCGTCGGCCAGCAGATCCCGCATCACCCCGAGCAGCCCGTCGACGTTCGCGGGGTGCAGTCCGATGGAAGGCTCGTCGAGGACGTACAGCACTCCGGTGGTCCGATTGCGTACGGCCCGAGCGAGCTGTGCGCGCTGCCGCTCCCCGGTGGACAGGGTCGATCCGGCCCGGTCCAGGGACAGATACCCGAGGCCGAGTTCGACCAGCCGCTGCGCCATCCCGAGGAAGGTGTCCACCAGAGACTGCGCCATCTGCTGCATGTCGGGCGGCAGCGTCGCCGAGATCCCGGGCACCCAGTCGATCACCCCGTCGAGCGTCATCGCGGTGACGTCGGCCAGATTCAGCTCGCCGATCCGCGGGGCACGGGCCACGTCGCTCAGTCGGGTGCCACCGCAATCCGGACAGGTGCCCTCGGTGAGGAATCGGCTGACCCGGGCCAGCCGCTTCTCGTTGTCGGCCCGCTTCAGCTCGGCGGTCACGGTCAGCCGGGCATTGCGGAAGGTGAAGTCGAGCTCGTGCACACCCTTCTTGCTGGTGACGGTGATGTGCTTCTTCTCCTCCGGGCCGGCCAGCACGATCTCGTGCTCGGCCTCGGTCAGCTGGTTCCACGGGACATCGGTGCGTACGCCGAATTCGCGCGCGATGTCGGGTTGGACGTTGAAGCCGAATTGCTGCCAGGGCAGTACCGCTCCGCCGTCCAACGTCTTGGTCGGATCCGGCACCAGGGTGGCGTCGTCCACCGTGCGAACGACGCCGGTGCCCTGGCAGGTCGGGCAGGCGCCGGTGGAATTGAAGGACAGCGATTCGGCGCCGGGCGGGTGAACCGGATCGCCGCAGACCGGGCAGTTGAACGTGACCTCGGCGGCGACGTCGATCGTCGGCGGCACCCGGTGACCGTTGGGGCAGACGTGTGAGGCCAGCCGGGAGAACATCAACCGGAGCACGTTCAGCAGTTCGCTCGAGGTGCCGAAGGTGGAACGTACGCCGGGCACGCCCGGTCGCTGCCGCAGCGCGAGCGCCGCCGGCACATGCTCGACGGTGTCGACCGCGGCCCGCGGCGCCTGTGCCATCCGGCGTCGGGTGTAGGTGGACAGCGCCTCGATGTAGCGGCGGGAGCCCTCGGCGTACAACACACCGAGGGCAAGCGACGACTTGCCGGACCCGGAGACGCCGGCGATGCCGACCAACATCCGCAGCGGGATGTCGACATCGATGTCGCGCAGGTTGTGCACCCGGGCACCCCGTACACCGATGTGGTCGGGTTGGTCGGGTGCGGTCGAGTCTTGAGCCGGGCGGTGGGAGCGGGTGTGATCGGAACCCCTCATGATCGGCAGGCTAGCGATCCGCGCCGACGGCGAGTCCTTCGGGCTGCGGCCGCACCGCCAGTCGCCAGGCCATCGGAACCGAGGCCAGGATCAACATCCCGAGCACGATCACACCCGGCACGAACCCTGCCTGGGTGGCGATCACGCCGAGCACCAGCGAGCCGAAGGCGGTGCCGGCATCGAAGCCGATGTTCCAGACGGCGCTGGCCGTGTTGGTCATCGAACGGTCAACCTGCTGGAAGGCCGACAGCAGCGTCAGGTTCTGCAGCGCGCCGTAGGCGCAGCCGACCAGGCCGATGCCGACCAGCAACAGCACCACACTCCCGGTCCCGAGCGAGGCCGCCAGCAACGTCATGCCGATCGCCCCGAGCGCGAGCTGGGGGATCATCAGCCGGCCCGCACCGCGACGGTCTGCGACGCCGCCGATCCACCAGCGGGTGAAGGCGCCGGTGGCGTTCAACACCAAGAGCCCGGCCATGGCCAGCCAGCCCGACCGGTCCGTCATCATCCGGCTGGTCATCTGAGGCAGGAACGTCATCAACGCACCGCCGGCCAGGGTCACCGACATCAGGACTCCCGCGGGCAGCATCAATCGCAGCATGGCCCGGCGGCGACCGGGGGCACGCGCTCCCGTCCGCTGGGCGGTCTTCGACGCGGACGACTCGCGCCGGCGGCGAAGCACGCGACCCAGCGCGACGGCTGCCGGGATGCCGAGCAATGGCATCGCCCCGGCGACGAACACCGGCCCGAAGCCGGCCCCGCCGACCAGCACGACACTGAACGGCAGGAAGATCAGATTGGGCACCGCGATGCCCAGGCCGTACACCCCGATCGCTGCTCCCCGCCGGTCCGGCGGCGCAAGATCAGCAACCACAGCGCTGCCGGTCACCGTCAGGATGCCGAATCCGATTCCGCGTATCGCCGACAAACCCAACACCGGCAGCAGATCCGCCGACAGCCAGAAGCCGAGCGCCGGCAGCCCGAGCAAGATCAATCCGGCGGACAGCACCAACGCATGACCGAAGCGGGTCAGCAGCCGAGGCACGAAGGTCTGGGTGATCACGGTCGCGATCAGCAGCGTCGTGGTCACCATCCCCGAGCCGGTCTCGGTCGCGCCGCCGCGGACGACCCAGAGCGGTACCACCGACATCAGCGATGCGAAACCGCCGAACCCCATCACCGAGACCAGGACCAGCGGCAGCAGCCCGGGTAGTCGCCAGATCGACCCGGACCGCGCGGTGAGCTCGGGATCGGGCGCCGACGACTGCTGACTCATGACCGATTCAGCATAGGAGCCGTGTGCCCGGCCCGGGGAGCCCGCGCTGCTGCCGGCGCGGACACGGCGATAGCCTGTGCCGCGTGCCTGATACGGACCGAACGGTGGCGGAGAACCTGGCGCGTGTTCGCGCGGCCATCGACGCTGCCTGCCAGCGGGCCGATCGGGATCCGTCCGAGGTGCGATTGTTGCCGGTGTCCAAGAATCAGCCGATCGACAAGATCATCGCCGGGTACGACGCCGGGATGCGGATCTTCGGTGAGAACCGGGTGCAGGAGGCGGCCGGGAAAG
>DATCVL010000446.1:0-2144 GCA_036566865.1 Microlunatus sp. | reverse complement strand
CCGCCGCAACGCAGTGTCGGCCAAGGCTGTGGCCTCGTTGATGAAGGCATCGTTCGCCGTGTCGAAGTCCTGCAGATCTGCGTACTTCTCGATCGGCAGCGCGAGGTGCCGGTATCGAACGGCGGCGTTCTCGTGCACCTTCTGCAGCAGCCGTTTGCGTGACCCGTCGACGCCGACGAAATCGGCGAAGGCGTCGGTGAGTTGCCGCTGGGGGTAACGGTGCTGGGGGAGAACCGGTTCGGTGCAGATGATGCGCGGTGATTCCGAGGGCAAAGGCATGGGTCGATTCCTGATCATGGATCGGTCGTTGACAGCATAGGACGCAGCTGCCGCCGTCCGCAGCGTGAACCGCTGCCGGGCCGGCATCGGGTATCGATGCCGATCTTGCCGACCGGCGCATTCGCCCCCCGTTCTTGATCTTGGGATTGCGGCCCATCAGGCGGCAGCGCAGCAGAACCGCGGTGAGCATGGCGTTGTGCTGGCGTCATGCGGAACGCAGCCGATGGCGCGTGTCACAGGTAGCTACGGCACAGCCCGTCGATCGGTTCGACCGAGCCCGGACAGTGCGCTGCATCGGCCATGGCGAGGAGCAAGAACAGGTCCCCATGGACCCCCGGTTCCATGAGGACCGATTCCTTGCGGGCGCCGCTCGGGACAGCCGAGTGCGCCATGCAATCGGACCGCCAGTACGACACAGGTGATGCTGACGGCTTCGTCAGCAGGTTAGATTCCGGACCGGCTGCTCGTCTTCACCCCGACGGGTGACGTGATTCGGGCCTATCGTGAAGACGTGATCATCCGGGTGGCGTTGGTCAACGACTACGAGGTCGTCGTCCGTGGGCTGGCGACGATGCTGCGCTCGTACCAGGACACGGTGCAGGTCGTGGAGCTCGGTCTGGGTGGCAATCTCGGTGAGAACGTCGACATCGCCATGTACGACACGTTCGCCAACCATCGTGACCGGGAGGAGATCCAGGCGCTGGCCGTGAACTCGAAGGCGGCCAAGCTGGTGGTCTACTCCTGGAACCTGGATCCCGAATTGATCACCGCCGCATTTGCCGACGGGGCCAGTGGCTACCTGTCCAAGGCATTGCCGGCCAAGGAACTCGTCGACGCTCTGGATGCCGTCCATCGTGGGGTACTGGTGCAGCCTGATCAGTCCCGAGGACGTGTCGCTGCCATCGTCGGGGGCGACTGGCCCGGGCGGGAGGAAGGGCTGACAGCGCGGGAAGCGGAGGTGCTGGCCCTGATCACCCAGGGTCTCAGCAATCAGGAGATTGCCGAGCGGACCCATCTCTCGCTGAATTCGATCAAGACCTACATCCGCAGCTGTTACCGACGGATCGGTGTGACCACCCGTACCAACGCCGTCTTGTGGGGCGTCGAACACGGCTTCTGGCCCGACCGGCCGGTCCGCCGCCCGGCACCTGAACCGTCCTGACAACGGGAAGGTCCGGATTCGACTTCGACGTGCTGGACGGAGCACCAGTCGGATCCGGCGACGCCCGATCATGATCACCTGCAGGTGATCCTGATCGAGGATCGGAAACGATCAGTCCGAATCGGAGTGGAACACCGCCTCGGTGTCCAGGCGCAGCACCTCGATCATGCCGAGATGGGTCCAGCTGGTCCCGGCGGTGGAGTGTGCGGTGTAGAGCTGTGGCTCGCCGTCGGCGTCGTACAACTCGGCCGCGAGAACGAAGGCACCGACCATGCCTCCCGGCACGTGTCCGGCCAAGGCATCGCGTACCTCATCGACGATGGTGTCGGAGTTGTCCATCAATGACTCCCGCCTGTGTCGTCTGTGATCCCGCTAGACAGCTACCCGCCGGTTCGTCCGGGTAAACGACCCCTGGCCTCACGCCTCGCCGCGGTCATCCGCGGGTTCGCGCGATTCCTGTTCGTCGGTATGGTCCGGGGCAATCCCGAAGGACTCCTCGAGTGCGGTGTTCACGGTCGTGAAGTCTCCGCCCTGATCATGGATGCCACCGCGGGACACCAGTTGCTCGGCCAGCACCCGAAGCTTGATGTTGTTGTTCTGGGAGAAGCGCCGCAGGACCTCGAACGACTGGTCCAGGTTGAGCCCGAAGCGTTGGATCAGGATGCCCTGGGCAACGCCGATGATCTGCCGGGAGCGGATGGCC
>DATCVL010000445.1:0-3460 GCA_036566865.1 Microlunatus sp. | reverse complement strand
CCCCCGCCGACACCGAGCACGCTGTCCGAACGGGTGAAGCCGGCCTTGCCCAGGGAAGCCCAGCAGTAGGCCAGCACCTGTGCGGTCTTGGCTTCCTCGGCATCCGGCACCGGAAGCCGGACGACGTCGTACCCCTCGTTGATCAACCGCCGTTCCAGACCGGAGACCAGGTCCATGCAGCTCTGCGGGTGCAGGATCGCCACCCGTTGACTGCCCCGGACCAGGTCGGGTACCGCCTCGATCACGCCCTCGCCGATACGTACCTCGTACGGTCGCTCGGTCTGCACGGTGATCGTGAAGTTCGGCGCGTTCAAGATCTTCCACCACTCCCGTTCACGGTTGTCGGTTGGAGGCTCAGCGGTCCTGCGCGATCGACTAGCCTGCTGCCAACTGGTCGATGATCAACTGCACCAGCTCATCGGGTTCGAGGCTGTCGGTGGTCAGGCTGATCGTCGCTACCTCGGCGTACATCGGCTCCCGTTCCCGCATCAACTTGATCAGCTGGCCCCGTACGTTACCGAGCAGCAGTGGGCGGGCGGTGTTCAGCCCGATCCGTTTGGCCGCGGCCGCGATCCCGACCCTCAGCCAGACCACCCGCTGCGATGCCAGTGCCTGCCGGATCCGCTCCGAGGTGACCGCGCCGCCGCCGAGTGAGATCACCCGCGGCCGCTGCTGCCGTTCGGAGTCGTCGAGCACCTCGATCGTGGTCTCGGCCTCCAGCTTGCGGAACGCGGCCTCGCCGTCCCCGGCGAAGATCTCGCCGATCAGCTTGCCGGTCCGGTACTCGATCACCTCATCCACGTCGATGAACTCGGCGTCCAGCAGCTCGGCCAACCGCCGGCCCACCGTTGTCTTGCCAGAGCTCGGTGGCCCGACCAGGATGATCGGTCGGATCTGCCGTTGCTCGGCTGCCTGGCCCTGATCCGGCACCGGGATCTGCTCCGGCTCAGTCATGCAACTGCAGGCCGCGCTCGGCGACATCGGCCAGGTAGGACTGGTGATTGCGGCGAGCCTCGACCACCGAGTCGGCGCCGAACTTCTCGATGCAGGCATCGGCCAACACCAACGCGACCATGGCCTCGGCGACCACACCCGCTGCCGGCACCGCACACACGTCGGAACGCTGGTTGTGCGCGACCGCCGCTTCGCCCGTGCTGGTGTCGACGGTACGCAGCGCCCGGGGCACGGTGGAGATCGGCTTCATCGCGGCTCGGACCCGCAACACCTCGCCGGTGCTCATCCCGCCCTCCGTGCCACCGGCCCGATGGGAGGCGCGCGCGATCCCGCCGCCCTCGAGCAGGATCTCGTCGTGGGCCAGGCTGCCCCGGGTTCGGGCCAGTTCGAAACCGTCGCCGACCTCGACGCCCTTGATCGCCTGGATGCCCATCAGCGCCGCGGCCAGCCGAGCGTCCAGTCGTCGGTCACCCTGGATGTGCGACCCGAGGCCCGGCGGCAGGCCCCAGGCCAGCACCTCGACCACTCCGCCGAGAGTGTCGCCATCCTTCTGGGCCGCCTTCACCTCGGCGACCATCCTCGGACTGGCGTCGGGATCGAAGCAGCGCAGCGGATCCTCGTCGATCGCCGGCAGATCGTCGATCGTCGGCATCAGCCCGTACGCGGCCCGGACCGAGCCGAGCTCGGTCACATGGCTGAGCACGGTGATGCCGTAGGTCTGCTTCAGGTACGCCGACGCGACCCGGCCGAGCGCCACCCGGGACGCGGTCTCACGGGCACTGGCCCGCTCCAGGATCGGGCGTGCCTCGTCCACCCGGTACTTCTGCATGCCGACCAGATCGGCATGGCCGGGCCGCGGTCGGGTCAGCGGGGCGTTGCGGGCCTGGCTGGCCAGTACGTCGGCATCCACCGGGTCCGGCGACATCACCGTCTCCCACTTCGGCCACTCGGTGTTGGCGACCTCGATCGCCACCGGCGAACCGAGCGTCAGGCCGTGCCGTACACCGCCGATCATGGTGACCTTGTCGGCCTCGAACTTCATCCGGGCTCCCCGGCCGAAGCCGAGCCGCCGCCGAGCCAGCGCGGCAGAGATGTCCTCGGTCGTGATCTCGACCCCGGACGGCAGCCCCTCGAGAATGGAAACCAGGCCCTGGCCATGCGACTCACCAGCGGTCAACCAACGCAGCATGGGCCAATCCTTTCACGCGATCTTCGTGGCCTGACGCGGGTATCAAAGGCGGCTGTCGGCCCGCGTCAGCGGCGCTCGGCCAACGCTTTCCGACCGGCCCGCAGCAGCACCTCCGCGGCCACCGTCGCACCGGTCATCAACTCGATCTGGCCGATGGCCTGATGCACGAGCAGGTCGAGTCCGTTCAGGACCGTCCGGCCGGACTCCGCGCCGGCGGTGGCCAGCGCGGTCGGCCAGGGATCGTAGATCACGTCGAAGATCACCGGTGCGGCGGCCGCGGCCGCCTTCGCGATCGGATCCGCGGCGCCGCCGACCACGGTAGAGACCAGGACGTCCGCGGCCGGGACCTGTTCGCTCCAGCCGACCACCTCCAGCCGGACTCCCAGCCGATCGGCGAGCCCGGACAGCGAGCTCCGAGCATGATCAGCTCGGCGAGCCATCAGCGTGATCACGGTTGCGCCCATCCGAGCCGCCGAGATCATCGAGGACCGCGCGGTGGCGCCGGAGCCGAGCACGGTCGCGGAGTTGATCTTGGTCACCCCGGCAGCGGCGAAGGCCGAGACCAGGCCGCCGACGTCAGTGTTGTACGCCCGTGCGCGGCGCGGGACGTCGTCGAAGAGCATCGTGTTCGCGGCGCCGGCCAGTACCGACAACTCGTCCGGCTCCGCCAGCTCCAGCGCCGCCACCTTCAACGGCATGGTCAGGCTCAGTCCGCGCCAGCTGTGATCGAGACCTGCGACGAAGCCGGCCAGTTCGTCGGCTTCGACCCGATGGCGCTGATACTCCCAGTCGGTGAGCCCGAGTTCGGCGTAGGCGGCGCGATGCAGGGCGGGTGACAGCGAATGCTCGATCGGCGAGCCGAGCACGGCACAACGTACGGTCATCTGATCTTGGTCGTCCTCAAGTCCAGGAGATGGGCTCAACACTTGCCGGAGTGAGTTCGGCACCACTGCTGGAACCTGGCCACCGCTGCATCGTGTTCGGCCTTGGTCTTGGTGAAGACCGTCTCGCCGCTGTCCGGATTGACCGCGACCCAGTAGAGCCAGTCGCCCGCGGCCGGATTGGCGGCAGCTTCCAGAGCCGCCTTGCCGGGAGCACCGATCGGACCCGGCGGCAACCCCTTGTGCACGTAGGTGTTGTACGGCGACTTGTTCGCCCGCTCCTGCGCGGTGGTGGTCACCTTCCCGCGCCGGCCGATCGCGTAATGAACCGTCGAGTCCAGCTGCAGGGGCATCCCCGCGGCGAGTCGGTTGTAGATCACCCGGGCCGCCTTCGGCCGATCGGCGGGGCGGTTCACCTCGGCCTCGATCAGGCTCG
>DATCVL010000444.1:0-2186 GCA_036566865.1 Microlunatus sp. | reverse complement strand
TCCGGTCCCGGTGTCGCCGCAGATGATCAACTCGGCTCCGGCGATGATCGCAGCGAGCTGTCCAAGATCGGTGCGTCCCGCAATCACCACCGATTCCGGGAGCCCTGCCCTGGCGGCGATCCAACAGCACAACTTGCGTTCGTACGCGGTGCCGGTGATCACCAACCGGTGACCCTCGGCGGCGAGTTGCCGGGCGACGTCGGCAAATCGTCCGGGCGGCCACCGGCGAGCCCGGAAGGCGCCGCCAGGATGGATCACGGCGACCCCGGGGTATGGGCTGGGCTGCTCAGGTGGCCGAAGCCGAAGATCGGCGCGATCGGTCGCGATGTCGAACGACTCGAGCAGCGAGCACCAGCGGTCGGTCTCTTGCTGGGCAGGGTTCCAGGACGGCCCGAAGAGTTGGGGGAAGTCCGGATGGGCGTACGTGATCAAGGCATTCGGACGCAACTGCAGCAGGCACTCGATGCTTTCCGGACCACCGTCCTGAAGGTTGACCACTCGGTCGAATTGATCAAGGTGATGATCAACTCCGCCACGACCCGGCCGGCGTATGTCGAAGACGAACTCAGACAGCCCGGAGGTCGGCCAGAGTTCGTCAACAGCATCGATCAGCTTGACGATCGGGTCCAGCCCGTGCGGAGCGGCGAGCACGAGTTGATCATCCGGCCAGGCCTTCCGCAGCGCGCGAAGTGCCGGTATCGCGGTGATCAGGTCGCCCAGTCCGAGCGCTCTGAGAACCAGATGGACAGCCATCGCGTCCTCCTTCAGTCGGCTCCGGTGCCGCTGCCTCCGGCTCGGGTGCTGTCGGCCACGCTCGGGGACATCCCCCGGATCTGTGACTCGGCTTCCCTGGCGTCCGGCCGCCACACCTGTGCTGCGCTGCATTGCCGGTCTCGCGCCGGGCCACTCGAGCTGCAGGCAGCCTGACGATCCAAGCTCAGGTTAGCTGCCCAATGCCATTCTGGATATGGCATGACATGCTGAGGCCATGCCGCGTTCACGCCGGGCGAGGGTCGCAGATGTCCACGAACTGGCGATCGGGATGCCGCATGTAGCCGTCGAACACGGGCCCAAGGGAAATGTGGTCTATCAGGTCGGCGGGAAGTCGTTCGTCTTCTTCCGCACACCGCGGCCGGATGCGTACGACCCGGATACCGGTGAGCGCTATCAGGACGTGATCATCTTCTGGGTCGGCTCGGAAGCAGAGAAGCTGGCGCTGGTCCAGGACGAGTCGACTCCCTACTTCACCACTCCGCACTTCGACGGCCACCCGTCGGTGCTGCTGCGCGGATCACGGCTGAACGAGATCACTCGCAACGAGCTGGCCGAGTTGATCAGTGACGCCTGGCTCGCGAGAGCGTCAAACCGCCGTGCCCAGAATTGGCTGGCAGAGCACGGCTTCGCCGGTCCCTGAGCCAGCGGCGCGTTTCGGTCCAAACTGTCGAGGCAACCGTGGCCCGGATCGGGGCAGCGGCACTCGATCGGACATCACTCAATCGCGGAAGACTTCGATGTCGGCGCCGATGGCGTTCAGACGGTTCGGCAGATCCTCGTAGCCGCGGTTGATCATGTAGACGTCGCGCAGCACCGACTCGCCCCGGGCAGCGAGCATGCCGAGCAGGATGCAGACGCTCGGCCGCAACGCCTGCGGGCAGACGATCTCGTAACCGCGCCAGCGGGTCGGGCCGTTGATCCGCAGCCGGTGCGGGTCGAGCAGCTGGATGTCGGCGCCGAGTTTGTTCAACTCCAGCAGGTGAATCGCCCGGTTCTCGTACACCCAGTCGTGGATGACGGTGGTGCCCTCGGCCGCCGCGGCAATCACCGCGAAGAACGGCAGATTGTCGATGTTCAGACCGGGGAACGGCATCGGATGGATCTTGTCGATCGGCGCCTTGAGCCGGCTCGGGCGGACCGTGATGTCGACCAACCGGGTATGTCCGTTGGCGGCGTCGTACTCCGGGCTGAGGGAGAAGTCGAGTCCCATCTCGGCCAGGATCGCCAGCTCGATCTCCAGGAACTCGATCGGTGCCCGGGCGATCGTCAGCTCGGACGAGGTGACGATGCCGGCGGTGAGCAGGCTCATCGCCTCGATCGGATCCTCCGACGGGTAGTACTCCACATCGGTGCTGATGTCCTCGACCCCGCGGATGGTCAGCGTGGTGGTGCCGATGCCGTCGATCTGTACG
>DATCVL010000443.1:0-5561 GCA_036566865.1 Microlunatus sp. | reverse complement strand
GTGGCCATGCCGGATCTCCACGATGCCGACCGCTTCCAACGCCTTCATCGCCTCTCGCAACGGATGCCGTCCGACCCCGAGTCGGCTCATCAATTGCTGCTCGGTCGGCAACGGATCGCCGGCATGAAGATCCCCGGCCAGGATCAGTGACTTCACCTGCTCTTTGATGAAGGTCTGGTTGCCCAGCGCGGTCCGCGGACGGGTCCGGCTCACGGGGAGACCTGGAGCACGCCTGCCCGGATCAGCACCTCGCGAATCCGACCGGTCTCTGCCGCGTCGACCGGCGACAGCGGCGGCGCGACCTGGACCGAATCGATCACGCCGAGCACCTGCAGTGCCGCCTTCACCGCGCCGACGGAGGACGAACTGCCGCTCATCCGCCGCTGATCCGGTACGCCCAGCACCTCGATCAGGGTGAGCAACCGTCGCTGCTCCAACTCGGCCCTCGCCAACTCGCCGGCCCGGACCAACTCGATGATCTTGACGAAGGTGGCCACCTCGATGTTGCCGAGACCGGGAATGATGCCGTCGACACCGAGCAGTACGCAGAGGTCGGCGGTGTTCTCCGAACCGGTCAGGATCGACAGCCCGGTCAGCCCTCGCTGCTCCCGCTCCAAGATCAACTTCCGCAGCCCGGGAATGAAGCCACTGGAGTCCTTGATGCCGCTGATCACGCCGTCGGCGGCGAGCCGGAGGACCACTTCGGCCGGAAGCTTGCTGCCGGCCCGGTCCGGGATGTCGTAAGCCAGCAAGGGGATCTCGCCGGTCGCCCGACCGATCAGCCGATAGTGCTGCTCGACCTCGGCGGGGTGGGTCGCGACGTAGAACGGTGCCGCCGCCACCAGCGCGGACGCACCGGCATCGATGCTGCTGCGACAGAGCTCGGCGGCCACTGCCGGGCTCGGAGCCAGGACGCCGGCCAGCACCGGGCCGCGGCCGGCCACCTGCTGCACGGTTGCGGTGATCAACTGCTCCCGCTGGCCGGTGGTGAACGATGTGCCCTCACCGGTCGTACCGAGCAGGAAGACGCCGCGGGCGCCGCCGTCGAAGACGTGATCGACCAGTCGGCCGAGAGACTCGGTGTCCAGTTCGCCGGTCGGAGTCAACGGCGTCACCAACGGCGGGATCACGCCGGTGAACCGTCCGTTCTGTTCTGGGTCGCCGGGTTGGTGGGTCACGGTTGCGCCTTCCTGTTGGTTGCGTGGTTGCTGAGTTGATCTTGGTCCGATTCGAGGTCGATGATCCGGTCCGGTTGCTCGATGACGGGTGGGGTGAGCAACCAGGACAGCGATGCCGAGCGGAAGCGGATCTCTTCGTGGGCAGCACTCTCGCCGGCTTCGTACAGCACGCCGTATCGATCCGGACCGAGGACGCCGAGGTCGGAGTAGCCCGAGTGACCAGGGTTGATCACGGCACCACGTCGCCAGCTCACGAGGTCATCGGTGAGGTAGATGGTCAGCTCGCGTCGGGAGGTCGGGTGCGCGGGCGTGGAGAGCAACAGTCGACGGCCGTCCGGGCTGAGCAAGCTGGCCTGGACGTTGGGTGCGGTGATGTCAGGGCATTCCTGGTACGCGGTGGTGAGGCTCTCGCCGCCGTCCTCCGAGATGGCCTGGACCCGGGCGGCGCCGGTCCCGTGATGGTTACGGGCATTGAAGACCAACCGGCCGTCGGCCAACTCGGCCACGGTGGTCTCGTTCGCGTTGATCAAGGTCTCGGCGTTGTCGTCGGTGAAGCCGATCCGCCAGCTGTGACCTCCATCGTCGCTGATGATGCAGTGTCCGCCGTTGGAGCTGACCCGATCCGAGCTGACCCGATCCGAGCTGATCCGATCCTGGGCCGTGTCTGCGCAGCGATTGTGATTGGCCGGTACCACGAGGCGGCCGGCGTTCTTGCTGTGCTGTAAGGCGATTCCGTGGCACGGGCCGGTCGCGTACCAGCCCCAACCGTCGGCCTTGACGGTGCTGGTGATCTCGACCGGATCGGTCCAGCTCCGACCAAGATCAGGACTGCGCTGGACGAAGACCCGGCGGGTGTCCTGGGGATCGGCGGTGCCCTCGGCAATCGCGGTCTCGTCCACCCGGGCACCGTTCTGGACGCTGAGCAGGACGACGTCCCCGGAGGCCGGATCCAGCATCGGCGCCGGGTTGCCGCAGGTCTTTCCCTCGGCCCGGCAGATCACCTGGAGGGGTAGCCAGGACCCTCCTCCGTCCAGCGAGCGGCGGAGGACCAGGTCGATCGGTCCGCTGTCGGCGGCCGATTCGAGCCGTCCTTCGCAGAAGGCCAGCAGCACCGGCGGTTCCCGGCCGAGTTGATCTTGCCCGGCTTGATCTTGCCCGGGTTGGACTTGCCCGGGTTGATCCCCGGGAGGTTGATCTTGAACGAGTTGATCTTGAGCGGCGAAGTCGTTGTCGAGGCGCCCCTGATCAAGGGCGCAGGCGGGGATCGGCAGCAAGGCGGGGATGCGGAAGGTGTCGTATGCAGTGCCGGCCGGGTCGAAGACCACGGTGTCGGGCGTCGATCCGTCTGCTGCGAGGGCTGCTGACATAGGACGTACTATGTCATGCCGCGCAGCAGCCCGGGTCGGCGAGGAGCGTCTGGCTGTTGATCTTGGAGCCGCCCCGACTGGCATTCACTCAGCGTCCTGTCAGACGCTGCGGTTGTGATGAGGACGGATCAACACCGGATCCGATTGTCCGGGTATGTTGGGTTTCCAGCTACAGGTTTCTGTCGATCAGTGCCTGGGATTGCAGTCATCGTGAGGTGACCGCCGGGGGCCCGAATGACAGTTCTTGATCTCTCCGCGGCCGGTCGCGCCGAACGCAGACTGGCTCGTCAGGCGCAGACGAATTCCTACACCGAGCTCTCCCGGCTGACCCGCGATGCCGGGCTGCTGCGGCGCACTCCCGTCTTCTACGGCTTGTTGTTCGCCGGGTTGGTGATCGCGTTCGGCGGCGTGGTGACGGGATTCGTGCTGCTGGGCCATTCCTGGCTCCAGTTGCTGATGGCGGGTGCACTGGGGGTGATCTTGACCCAGTTCGCGTTTCTCTCGCATGAGGCCTCACACCGGCAGATCTTCACGTCCGGACCGGCCAACGATCGCCTCGGTCGGCTGCTCGGCGACGGCGTGGTCGGGATGAGCTACTCCTGGTGGATGTCCAAGCACTCCCGGCACCACGGCAACCCGAATCGGATCGGCAAGGATCCCGACATCGAGGAGCCGGTGATCAGCTTCTACTCCGAGGAAGCCGCAACCCGGACCGGCCTGCGCGCGTCTGTGGCCACCAAGCAGGGCTACTTCTTCTTTCCGCTGTTGTTGCTGGAGGGGTTCAACCTCCACCTCGCCTCCTTCCGATCGCTGCTCAGCGCCCGTCCGACCAAGGACCGGGTTTTCGAACTGGCCCTGATCAGCGGACGATTCGCGCTGTATCTGACGGCCGTGTTCTGGTTCCTTCCGGTGGGCATGGGGTTTGCATTCGTCGGCGTCCAAATGGCGATCTTCGGGCTGTACATGGGGTCGTCGTTCGCGGTCAATCACAAGGGCATGCCGATCGTTCCCGCGGACGTGAAACTGGACTTCCTGACCCGGCAGGTACGGACCTCGCGCAACATCCGCGGCCGGCTGTGGCCGACGATTCTGATGGGCGGGCTCAACTATCAGGTCGAGCACCACCTGTTCCCCTCGATGGCCCGGCCGCACCTGGCCGCGACCCGGCGGCTGGTCCGTGATCACTGCGATCGCCACGACATCCCGTACACCGAGATGTCGCTGCCCGGGTCCTACCGCACCATCGTCAGCTACCTGAACGAGGTCGGGTTGTCGGCCCGCGACCCGTTCGCCTGCCCCGTCGCTGCCCGCCTCGGCCGGGAGTAGCGGACCAACAGGCGTCCGGCCCGATCGGCCGCTGATCCCGCTGCTCGTCACCTGGCAGTGATCATGAGCCGGGCCGATCAGCTGTCGTCGGACAGCCGGTGCTGCTCGCGCACTTGATCGTTGCTGATCGTTCGTTGAGCCAGCCCGGTGATGATCTGGGTCGCCGTGTGGCGATTGCCGGTATCGGTGGCGATGGCGAATGCCAGCCGGGCGTCGGCCGGCGTGGTGTCGGGTGGAATGACCAGGAGTTCGAGCCGGCGGCGTTGCCCGGCCAGAGTGATGATGATCTTGTGGCTGTTCTCGTAGGGGAAGGACGACGCGGGGATCATGGTGCCGCGGGAGAAGATCCGGCGCGGTGATGCGTCCCAATCGGCTGCCGCATAGAGGACTCTGACGATCCGCCCGAATGAGGTGGGCCAATGATCTGCCAGGGACGGGAGTTCGTCGCGCAGGTCCCGTGATCGGGGCCACCAGGCACCGTCCAGGAGCGCGTCCACCATGATCAACTTCAGTTGGAGACGTGGCACTGCGGTGGCCCGAGCCGCGCTGGGATCGCTCGTGGTGATGGTGGCGCCGGGAGTCGCCGCAGCCGTCGGATCGCCGGCCTGGCTGACGGGCGGCCGGGCCTGGGCCTGGCTGTGCCGGACGGCCGCGGCGCCGATGCTGACGATGGGTTCGTTGGTCGCCCGGGTCGACCAGTTGTCGTAGTCATCAAAGCCGTGGTTCAGGTATTCCTGTTCGGAAACGCGCGGGTCGGTCAGCTCGTACGAGTGATGCCGGCCGGTGGTGTCGGTGATGCCGACTGCTCGGAATCCCGGTTCGACGACGAACGCCATCTTCATGATCAACTGGGCTTCGGCCAGGGTGGCTGAGGTTCGGCTTCGGGTGCCGTCGTCGTCGAAAGCCGGCCTGCGTTCCCAGTGAGTGGTGTAGCCGCTCATGGCGACCTCCGAGGCTGGGACTCATACGCGGCACAGGATGTTGCAACGGCTACCCAGTCGTACGAATCTACCCGAAAAGGCGAAGGCGCTCGCCAACTCGTCCGTGATGCTTGGGACGGCTGCCGCTGGGCGGTGGCTTGCTTGACGGTTACCGGGTCCAGGCCTAGGGTTTAGAACGGCGGACCGGTTTCCTCGGTCGTGCCATGCTTGGCGGTCCCAGACCCTGACTGCCGCAGCCCACTTGCCATCTGTCGCAGACGTGGGGCGTGCGGCCGGTGGATGGGGGAACGGCCGCACGTCCCCCGCACTTGACCTGTGCTAGGACGTCTGGGCCAAAACCGTCAACGGATCGTGTTCCTCACGATGGCGACTGACCTGGAATTGTCGTGGTTGGATGTTGCATGAGTGGGGAAGGCACATGAGCTCGGCCGGCCATACCTGGTCGGTTGTTGCTTGGGGAGGGGCTGGCCGCAATGAAGGTTTCTGGGCCTGCCTCCAGTAACGGACTGCCGCGGGTCGAGGGTCTGTGCGCCATGGCAGTTCGGACCCTCCCGGTCGACGGTGCAGCGGTTGTCCTGAGCAGTTCCGCGGGGCACCGCGTGCTCCTGGCGAGCACCGACCGCATTTCGGAGCAGCTCGAGGAGCTCGTGTCGACCTGTGGTGAAGGCCCGGCGCTGGACGCGGTCACCGGCGGCCAACCCGTGCTGGCCCCCGATCTGGGCAGCACCGCGAGCCGGGCCAGGTGGCCG
>DATCVL010000442.1:0-16329 GCA_036566865.1 Microlunatus sp. | reverse complement strand
AGGTGTGCCCTGCCGTCGTGCCGGGTCAGGAAGGGTGGCTCGATGTCAGGGGTTGCTCGCCGGTCGCAATCGCAGTCCTTGTGGGGTCATCCGGAAGCCTGCTTCCTGGAGCAACTCGCTCAACCGGGCGGCCGAGAAGATTTGCTCTCCGTTGGCGCGCTCGATGGTCACCCGGCCGAGCTGGCCGGCGACCACCGCACCGGCCAGCGATGTGAACGCGGGCCGCAGCAGTTGCTCGGCCTCGGTGAAGGTGAGCAGGGTCCGGCCACCGCGCTCGACGTAGACCGTGAGCAGCCCGTCCACCAACACGACCAGGGCGCCGGCCTTGCGTCCGGGGCGGTGCCCCTCTCGCTCGGGCCAGGGGAGCGCGGCCCCGTAGGCGTTGGCCGGATCGGCTGCCGCCAACACGATGGCTCGCGGATGTTCAAGATCGAGTTCGCGTTGATGATCACGCAACCGATCGATCGCGCCCGGTACGGCGAACTGGGCCGCTCCGAGGCCGTCGATGAAGTAGCCGCGCCGACACTGGCCTGATTCCTCCATCGTGCTCAGGCCACGGTAGGCAGCTCCGAAGCCGCCGTCGGTGTCCTCGTTCAGCACGCTGCCGCGGGTCAGTACGCCGTAACGATCCAGCTCGGCGAACAGGTCGGCGGCGAACCGTGCGCGTTGATCAACTTCTCCGCTCCGCGGCACGGCCGACCAGCGCCCCGCTGTGGTCGGTGAGGCGGCCGCGAAACCCGGCCGGGGTGGGCGTCGGGACAGTCCACCGCCCGGCCCGAAGCGGGGCCGCATCCCGCGGCCGCGCAGCCGGGCCCGCGGCGGCGTCGGCCGCTTCATCGTGCCGTCGGTGGTCAGCGCGCGGACCGGGGCGAAGGTGTCGCCGGTGATGTGGCCGGACCAGACCAGATCCCACAACGCCTGTACGTAGTCGCTGCGTCGTCCCGGTTCAAGATCATCTCCGAGCAGCGCATCGAAGAAGAATCCACCACCGGAACCGAACCGCTCCAACAGCTCGGCCGCCAGTGGTCCAGGAACATCCTGTCCCGGGTCCGGCAGATCGGTGTCGTGCGGATAGAACCGGACCCAGCCGTCGGCATCGCCGATCGCGCCGTCACCGATCCACAGCAACTCCCCTGAGGAGGTCAACTCGTCCAGCATGGCAGGCTGATAGTCGGCCACTCGGGCGGGCAGGATCACCGACTCGATCGCACTGGCCGGCAGCGGGTAACCGGACAACTGCTCCAGCACCGACAGCACCGCCTCCGGACCTCGTACGCCGGAACCGATCCCCTGCCAGTCGGCCAGGAAGCGCTGGTAGGCGACCTGATCAACGGGCTCGATGCCCTGGCGGAGCTTGGCCAGCGTGCGGCGCTTGATCAGCGCCAGGTTGCGCTGATGGCAGTACTGCCGCGATTCCCCGGCATCCGCGGTCCGGTCCGGGGCGAGGAAGGTGCCGGCGACCACGGTGCCGTCCTTGATCAAGTCCTGCAATGCCGCCCTGATCACACCGATGCCGAGGCCGTAGCGATCGGCCACGGTCTGGGCCAGGAACGGTCCGTGAGTCCGTGCCCAGCGCTGCACCAGATCGGTGACCGGATGATCACCCGCGGCCCCGAGATCCGCGGCGGTCCCGGGAGGCAGCGGGATGCCCAGGCCGTCGCGCAGTCGGGGCAGGTCATCGGTCACTGCATAGCGTTGATCGCCGGCGATCCGGACCTCGGCCACCCGACGCTGGGTGATCAACTCGGCCAACTCGGTCGCAAGATCAAGATCGTCGCTCACTCGAGCCGACAGCTCCGCGCGGTCGAAGGGTCCGGACATCCGGATCAGATCGAAGAGTTGCTCCGGGCGGGACGCCTGCCGCTCGCTGCTCAACGACTGCAGATCTGCCTCGACCTCGGCGATCACCTCGGCATCGAGCAGCTGCTCCAGACCGTCCTTGCCGAGCAGCTCGGCGAGCAGCCCGGCATCCAGGGACAGGGCGGCAGCCTTCTTCTCTGCCAGCGGTACGTCGCCCTCGTAGACGAACTCGCCGACATAGCCGAACAGCAGCGACTTGGCGAAGGGCGACGGTTCCTTGGTCTCCACCTCGACGATCTTGATCTTCTTCGCCGCGATCTGACGCTGCAGCTCCAGCAGTGACTCAAGATCAAAAACGTCGGTCAGGCACTCGCGCATCGTCTCCAGCACGATCGGGAATTCCGGATAGCGGGTGGCGACCCCGAGCAGTTGGGCCGAACGCATCCGCTGCTGCCACAACGGCGACCGGGATCGCGGATCGCGACGGGGGAGCAGCAGAGCACGGGCGGCGCATTCGCGGAATCGTGATGCGAACAAGGCCGATCCGCCCACCTCGTCGGTGACGATCTGCTCCAGCGTGTCCGGGTCGTTGATGATCAACTCCGCCCCCGGCGGCTCACTCTCGGTGTCCGGGATCCGCAGCACGATGCCGTCGTTGGTGGCGGTCGCGGAGGCGTCGATGCCGTACCGCTCCCGTGCAGCGGCCTCGATCGCCAGTGCCCACGGGGCATGCACTGCGGAGCCGAGCGGCGTGTGCAGGCAGACCCGCCAGTCACCCAGCTCGTCCCGGAACCGTTCGAAGATCACTTCGCGGTCGGTCGGCAGTCCCCGGGTGGCCGATTGTTGATCATGGAGATAGCCGATCAGGTTGTCGGCCGCCCACTCGTCCAGACCGGCAGACATCAACCGGGGCTTGGATTGCTGGGCCGGCTGGGCCGCGATCTCGCGGACGAACCCGCCCAGCGCGCGGCCGAGCTCGGCCGGCCGAGCCGGTGCATCGCCCTTCCAGAACGGAAGCCGACCCGGCACCCCCGGGGCGGGGGAGACCTGCACCTGATCATGGGTGATGGCTTCGATCCGCCAGCTGGTGGTGCCGAGCGTGATCACGTCGCCGACCCGGGACTCGTACACCATCTCCTCGTCCAACTCGCCGACCCGCCGGCCGGTGCCCTCGCCGACCAGGAAGACGCCGAACAGGCCGCGGTCGGGAATCGTGCCGCCGGAGGTGACGGCAAGTCGCTGCGCACCCGGCCGGGCTTGCAGCTGGTTGGTGTCGCGGTGCCAGATCAACCGCGGCCTGAGCTCGGCGAAATCCTCGCTGGGATAGCGCCCGCTGAGCATGTCCAGCACGGCTTCGTACGCAGTGCGCGGCAGCTCGGCATAACCGTCGGCCCGGCGGACGAGATCAAAGAGCCGATCCGCATCGGTGTCCTGATCGGAAACGATCGCCACGATCTGCTGGGCCAGCACATCGAGCGGATTGTGCAGTCGGGAGACCTCCTCGATCTGACCGTCTCGCATCCGGGTCGCCACCACCGCCGACTCGATCAGATCGCCGCGATGGTCGGGGAAGAAGACGCCACGGGAGATCGCACCCACCTGGTGCCCGGCCCGACCGACCCGCTGCAGCCCGCTGGCCACCGACGGCGGCGACTCCACCTGGATCACGATGTCGACCGCGCCCATGTCGATGCCCAGCTCCAGTGACGAGGTGGCCACCACACAACGCAGCCGACCGGACTTCAGATCGTCCTCGACGATCGCTCGTTGCTCCTTGCTGACCGACCCGTGATGGGCCTTGGCGATCACCGGGGAAGCGGTGCCGTCCTGACCCTTGGATGCGCCCGACTGGGCCATCACCTGGGCCGGCGGTTTGACCTCGTCGGGGACCTCGACACCCAGCCGCTCGGCATACAACTCGTTCAGGTGGGCGGTCAGCCGCTCGGCCAGTCTGCGCGAGTTGGCGAAGACGATGCTGGAGCGATTGTCCAAGATCAAATCCAGGATCCGGGTCTCCACGTGTGGCCAGATCGACGGCGGTCCGGAAGATGGAGCTGGGTCGAGATCCTCGCCCCCAAAGGGATCCTCGGCGAACGGGTCGGCTCCGTCGGCCTGATCGGATGCCTGCTGATCGCTGCCCTGCTGTCCGTTGCGGGACGGAGCCGCGCCGACGTCGGCCATGTCCTCCACCGGGACCACGATCTGCAAATCCCAGTTCTTCTCCGCCGGCGGTGCCACCACCTGCACCGGCTGGGTGCCGCCGAGGAAGGCGGCCACTCGCTCGGCCGGCCGGACGGTCGCGGACAGGCCGATTCGCTGGACCGGACGATGATCAACTTCGGAGTCGTCGGTGGAGTCGTTGATCAACTCCTGCAGGCGCTCCAGGCTGAGTGCCAGATGGGCTCCGCGTTTGGTGCCGGCCAGCGCGTGCACCTCGTCGATGATCACCGTCCGGACGTGACGCAGGATGTCCCGGGCGCCGGAGGTGAGCATCAGGAACAGCGATTCCGGGGTGGTGATCATGATGTCCGGCGGCTTGCTGACCAGCTTGCGCCGCTCGGCCGCCGGCGTATCGCCGGACCGGACACCGACCCGGATGTCGGGTGCCGCTCCGCCGAGCCGCTCCGCCGTCCGGGCGATCCCGGTCAGCGGTGCCCGCAGGTTGCGCTCGACATCCACCGCCAGCGCCTTCAGCGGGGACACGTACAGCACCCGGCAGCGCTGCTTGGCCGGCGGCGGATCCGAACGAGACAGCCCGTCCAGCGCCCAGAGGAAGGCGGCCAGGGTCTTGCCGGAGCCGGTCGGCGCGATGACCAGGGCATTGTGTCCGGCCGAGATCGCCTCCCACGCGCCGGCCTGGGCCGCCGTCGGTGCCTCGAACACCTCGGTGAACCAGGTCCGGGTGGGCAGGGTGAAGTCGGCCAACGCCTTGAAGCCCTGCTCTTCGGAAGCCACGTCCTCATCCTGCCGCGAAGAACCGACAATTCGTACGCCGGATGGTTCGGGCGGCTCAGTCCACGCGGTCGTACGTCCGTGGACCGGACCGCCTAGAGTCGCGGGATGTACGGACAGGGATCGGTCACGTTGTGGATGAACGCCAGCCCGGATCGGGTCTGGCAGCTGCTGAGTGACCCGACGTTGATCGGCCGCTACAGCCCGGAGACGTTCGAAGGGGAGTGGCTCGGCGGCGCGACCGGACCCGAGGTCGGCGCCAGGTTTCGTGGGCACGTTCGGCGCAACGGGCGCGGTCCCGTCTATTGGACGACCTGCACCGTGACCGAGTCGGTGCCGGGTGAGCACTTCGCCTTCGCCGTCGGTGCGCGGGACAAGCCGGTGATCCGGTGGGGATACCAACTGACGCCCTCGGAGGGTGGCACCGAGGTCCGCGAATACTTCGCCTCGGAGCGATCGAAGCTGATGCGGGTCTACTGGACGATCGTCGGCCCGGCGAGGACGAGGACCAACCTGCGCAACATGCGGGCAACGCTGGAGCGGATCCGCTCCGAGGTGGAGCAGCCGTTGCCGTCCTGACGGCGCAGCGAGGGCAATGCAGAGGGTTCGCCGACCCTGGCGATGGCTGGGTAGATCTGCAAGGGTGCCGAGGTGGACTCTCTGCAGCAGATCCTCGATGACGCCTGCACTGCTGGTGCGGTGCCGGGGGCGGTCGCACTCGTCTCGCGTCGCGGCGAGGTGGAGATCGCGTGTGCGGGCGAGCGGACGATCGGTGCGCAGCCGATGACGCCGGACACGCTGTTCCGGATTGCCTCGATCACCAAGCCGATCCTCGCAGCTGCCACCATGGCGCTGGTCGAGCGCGGCGTGATCGACCTCGACGAGACGGTGGCCTGGCTGCTGCCCGAACTGGCCGATCCGGTGGTGCTGCGCAACCTCGATGGTCCGGTCGACGATGTGGTGCCGGCCGAACGAACGATCACCGTACGGGATCTGCTCACCTTCCAGGCCGGGCACGGGATGCCCCAGCAATTCGACCTGCCGATCGCCCGGGTGCTGTTCGAACGGTTGGGTGAAGGACCACCCCAACCCCAACATCATCCAGGGGCCGACGAGTGGATGGCTCGGCTCTCCACTGTCCCCCTGCTGCATCAACCCGGGGCAGGCTGGACGTACAACACCGGCGCCGAGATCCTCGGCGTCCTGCTCACCCGGGCGACCGGCGAGACCTTGATCGACGTCCTGAACGACACCGTGCTCGGTCCCTTGCAGATGACGGACACGGCCTTCTGGACAAGGGATACGGACCGTCTGGGTGGCCTCTACGAACGCGGCACGGATGGGTTCCAGCTGATCGACCCGCCGGAAGGCCAGTGGTCCTCGGCTCCACCCTTCGAGAGCGGCGGCGGTGGCCTGCTGTCGACCGCCGCCGACTGGTACACCTTCGGCCGGATGCTGCTGGCGGGTGGTGATCATCAAGGCCAGCAGGTGCTGTCGGAGGAGTCGGTGAAGTTGATCACCACGGCTCACGTCGACGGTGGTCCCGAGCACCTCTTCCTGGATGGCCAGGGCTGGGGATTCGGCGGCGGAGTTGATCTTCGTCCGATCAACCCGTGGAATGTGGTCGGCCGTTACGGCTGGGTCGGTGGCACCGGAACTGCCGGTTACGTCATCCCGTCCACCCAGACGGTGGTGGTGTGGCTGTCCCAGGTCCAGCTCGGCGGCCCGGACGACAACACCGCGATCGTCGACGTGCTGAGCTACGCCGCGGGCTGAGGAATCGCAGCCCTGCAAGGGAGATCGCCGGTCGCCGGCTCAGGAGATCGCCGACAGGCCGGCGGCGACGGCGAAGCCGAGCACCGTGAGCAGCCCGGCAGGGTCCTTCGCCCTCTCGTACGCTTCCGGAATCATCTCGTCGACCAGCATCACCAGCAGCGCGCCGGCCGCGAAGCCGTCGATGGCTCCCTGCCAACGACTGCCGAGCAGATCGGCCAGTCCGTAGCCGGCAACCGTCGCCAGCGCACAGAGCGCGGCCACGATGAGCCAGAGCTTGAGCACCGCGGAATTCGGTCGGCCGGCGGCGTGCATTTCGGACGCCGATCCGATGCCCTCCGGCAGGTTCGAAACGAAGATCGCCACCAGCAGCGCGACGCTGATCCCATCACCGGCCGCCAGCCCGATCCCGAGAACCGCCTGCTCCGGGATGCCGTCCAGGAACGCTCCCAACGCCAGTGGCAGCCCGGCCGAGCCGCCGCCACGGCTGCCCAGCCGCCCGACGCCGCGGTTGGCGAAGAAGAACGCCGCCGCGCCGACGGCGATCCCGATCGCCAGCGGGAGTGGACCGCCGATCTGGAACCCCGCGACGGCCAACTCGAACGAGACGCTGGACACCAGCGCACCTGCGCCGAAGGCCAACACCCCGCCGATCAGCCGGGGCGGCCAGGTCCGCACCACTCCGAGTACGGCACCGATGACCAGGGACGAGGCGGCTACCGCGCCCCATCCGATCGCAGCCAACATCAGCAGCTCCCTTCCTCGGCTGATCATGACAGGATCGACCCATGTTGCAGCCCGAGGAGGTGACCCGGCTGACCTCGCTGTCGATCTTCGATCAGCTGGATGAGTTGGTGACTTCGAGCAAGATCATCATCGACCGGCCGAAGGGATCTGCGCATCCCCGGTTCGGGCAATGGGTGTATCCAGTTGACTACGGCTATATCGCCGGAACCAGCGCCGCCGACGGCGAGGGGATCGACATCTGGCTCGGGACAGAACCCGACGGGCCCGGAGTCACCGGCATCCTGTGCTGTTATGACGCCGGCAACCGCGATGCCGAGCTGAAGGTGCTGTGGCGCTGTGATGATCACGAGTGTCGGCTGATCGAGGACTTCTATGCCGAGCAGCCGCAGGCGGCGCTGCTGGTCCGCCGTCCGGCGCCGCAGCGCCGCGTCGTAGGCTGACCGGATCATGCGGGAGACGGAATTCTGGGACCGGATGCAGACCCATCTCGGACCGGCCTACAGCCAGGTCTGGGCCGGTCAGCACAACCTTGCTCAGCTCGACGGGCGTACGGTCGACGAGGCAATGGCGGCCGGCATCGATTGCAAGACCATCTGGCGCGCAGTCTGGGAGGCACTCGACCTCCCGGCCCGCGATCGCTGACGCCGTACACCGACCCCACCACGCAGCAGAGCCGCACCTTCCGATGCTCCCGCACTGTTGACAACCGGCGCGGCAACACCGCAAGGGTGCGGCTGTGGTGATGGTGTGCTGACGGTCAGCGGGCGAGGGCGCCCATCGGGTCCCAGGCCGGCAGCACGGTCGGCTGCTCGTCCAGGGCAGCGACCAACTCGGCCGGCAAGATCGACTTCGGCGCGGCAATCTCGAAGACGTACTCGTCGAACCAGGAATCGTTCATGGTGTAGAAGCCCTGCTCGGCGTGCTCGTCGCCCCAGGAATTCTCCACCCGCCACTTCCGCGGAGCACCGTCGACAAGATCAACTCCGGTGAACAGCATGGCGTGGGTCATCAGCGTCTGGTGGTACTCCAGCCGGGCCGCCTTGTCCAGGGTGAACTCGGTGGCATAGATCGACTCCAGGTCATGCAACTTGGCGTCCCAGATGCCGCGGTCCCGGTCCATCTGCTGGCCGACATCGCAGCCGAACCAGACCGGGGTGCCGGCGACGATCTGATCGGCGGCGTACTTCTTCATGGTCTCGATGTCGACGTTGAGATAGACGACCTGGGGTGCGTCGACCACATTGCCGAGCAACTCGACGGTGTACGTCTTGCCGGTCGGATTCCGCGGATCGTGCACCAAGCACACGTACTCGTCCAGCGGAAGAGTCAGGTAGTTGTCGCGGAACTGCTGCGGGGTCAGCCAGCCGTCGCGGTGGAACTGCTTGTCGCTGTCGGTCCACTGCCAGAAGATCTTCTCCGGCGGCGTACCCAGGTGCATGCACAACGCGCGCCACACGGTGCCGAAGGTGGCCTCGGCGAGCTCGGCCCGTTGATCTTGGTCGGCCTCGCGGATGTCCCGGGCCGCAGTGTGCAGGATCTTGCGCAGCGAGGAGTTCATCTGGTTGGTGCCCTCGGAGCTGATCGTCTCCGGCATCGCGGACTTGGGTACCAGCCCGTGTTTGGCGATCACCGCTGCAAACATGTTCCACTGACCGCCGTCGCCCATGCAGTCCTGCAGCAGGGTGGCCAACGTACGGTCATCGGTCGGCCGGTCGGCCAGCTCGATCACCGACTGCAGGAAGTAGTTGGCGCGTTCGATCTTGTCGAAGAACATGGCGTGGTTCTGGCTGAACTCGAAGTCCTTGATGCCGAGCTTGGCGGCGGTGCCGGCACGCAGCAGGTTCAGCCCGGCGAACAGCCAGCATCGACCGCTGCGCCGCTGATTGGTGACCTTCCAGTCGTCCAATCGGTTCGACATCGTGGTGTCGGTGGCCGCGACCACATCATGATCAAGAGCGATGTCCTTCAGCTCGGCTGTGGTCAGCGCGTTCTGCAACAGCTTGGCGAAGGGATCGGCACCGAATTCCTTGCGCAGCCGCTCGAGATCAGCGGGTGTCACGGGTTTTGCGGGCATCTCGGGTGTTCTCCTCGGCAGTACGACGGTGTGTTGGACCTAGACGGTACGGCATCGGCGGGCGGGTTGGCGGCCCTGACGTGACAGTGATGTTAATCGGTTAGAACATTCTTGTTCCGTATGGTTCTGGCTGGCTGCGGGTCCGAAGCGGAATCGGCTGACACGCAAGGCGATGACGCGAGTCAGAAAAAGCTGACTCCCCGCCAAGATCATTTGCACGGCACTCGAGGTACACCGGTGCCTCGGTGCTCTACTCGGCATTCAGCTCCTGAATCGACATCGGAATGATCATGCTCCTGATACCCGGTCGTGGTCGGACCGGGTATCAGGATCCGGTCCGGAGAAGTTGATCTTGCTCGTCGGTTGGCGCCTTGGCCGGTGGCGATTTCGGCCTCCGACTCGCAAGACGTGGTGTCGGCGGAGCAAGCGCAAGCCGAAGGTTTCCCGGTCTTCGGCGCAGCTTCTTTTGAGGTTCTGGCGGGGTTCATGGCGGGTGCCGGGTTGGCTGTCCAGGTCGCCACAGCGGCCCGCCGAGGCCGTCGGACCGGACCGCAGATAACAGTCGTGTTAATCGTTTAGCGAAATTGGCCTTGGGCCATTGACATCGACCGGTCCGGTCGAGCAGTCTCCACCGGACCGATCATGCCCGCCGGATGGCTGGCCTGTCCCTGATGAGGAGATTCGATGCGCAGATTCTGGCTGGCCGCCGCCGGTGTGGCGACGGCGACCGCGATGCTGCTGACGGCCTGTGGTTCCGGCTCCGGTGGCTCCGAGGCCAGTGACGATGGCAGCAAGGCGATGACCATCGTGCTCGGTGGGGACGAGATCCCGTACATCAATCCGCTGAACGACAACGGCACTCCGGGCATCCGGGTTGCCGCTGCGCTGTTTGCTCCGCTGGTGCGCACCAACCCGGACACCGGCAAGACGCAGAACGTGATCGCCGAATCGGTGAAGCCGAATTCCGACAGCACCAAGTGGACGATCAAGATCAAGAGCGGGCTGACCTTCGACGATGGCGAGAAGCTGACCGCCAAGGATTACGTGGACAGCTGGAACATGACCTCCCAGGAGGCCCGGGGCTGGAAGAACGCTGCCTTCTTCTCCCGGATCAAGGGCTGGAAGGCCATGAACCCGCTGCTCAAGGACGGTCAGAAGCCGCCGGCCGATCTGCCCAAGAAGCTGACCGGCCTCAAGGTCGTCGATGACCAGACCTTCACCGTCGAGCTCGCCCGAGCCGTTCTCCCAGTTCGGCTTGACGCTGCAGTATCTGGGTGCGGCCCCGATGGCGGCCAAGGCGCGCAAGGATCCCGAGGCGTACAACCACAAGCCGATCGGGATGGGTGCGTACAAGCTGAAGGACACCGAGTGGAAGACCGGCACCGATCTGGTGCTGACCAAGAGCCCGACCTACAAGGGGCCGTTCGCACCCGAGGCCGACGAGGTCACGTTCCGTTTCATCGCCAACGGTGAGACCGCATACAACGACTTCCTGGCCGGCAACGTCGACTTCGTGCAGGTGCCGTCGTCCAAGATCAGCTCCTACGAGCAGGATGCGCCGGGCCAGTCGATCGTCTCCCGCAACGCCGGTGCGATCTTCTATCTCTCCTACCCGATGTGGGACAAGGCCTTCGCCAACGCCGATCTGCGCAAGGCGTTCTCGATGGCCATCAACCGGGACACCTTCGCCAAGCTGGTCGGCATCGCCGATCCGGCAACCAGCTTCATCCAGTCCGGGCTGGACGGTGCGCGCAAGGACTCCTGTGGCGCGGCCTGCACGTACGATCCCGCAGCAGCCAAGGCTGCGCTGCAGAAGGCGGGCGGCTTCGACGGACCGCTGAAGCTCTACTACTCAACGGATGCCTCGACCGGCCAGGTGTACGCCGAGGCGCTGGGCAACATGCTGCGGCAGAACCTCGGCATCAAGGTCAGCTACATCGGCAAGGCGGGCTCGGAGATCGGCGAACTCGCCGACACCAAGAAGCTCGACGGTCTGCGGATCACCGGCTGGGGTTACGACTACCCGTCGATCGAGGACGACCTCACCCCGGTGCTGGCCTGCCAGGGCGATGCCAACTTCGCCGGCTACTGCAGCGAGAAGTTGGACAAGCTGATCGCCGAGGGCAACAAGGAGTCCGACCCGGCCGCGGCGGTGGCCAAGTACCAAGCTGCCGAGGACGTGGCCGTGGCCGATCTGCCGCTGGTGCCGCTCTACATGTCCAAGGACGTCAACCTGCACTCGGCCAAGATCAAGCCGCAGGACTCTGAGTACACGGGCGTCTCGCCGCTCTACTCCACCTTCACCTCCTGATCACGGAAACCCATGCCTGGTTACATCCTGCGCCGTGTCGTAGCGGCGATTCCGATCGGTCTGATCGTCACCTTCGGTGTCTTCGCGCTGGTCTTCCTGATGCCCGGTGATCCGATCCGGGCCTTGGGCGGCGACAAGCCGTTGTCACCGACGGTGATGGCGGCCAAGCGGGCCCAGTTCCATCTGGACGATCCGTTCATCGTGCAGTACCTGCTGATGATGAAGGACACCTTCACCGGCCACTTCGGCACCACCTTCGCCGGTGCCGACATCGGTGAACAGCTCAAGCTGCGGATCCCGGTAACGGTGCAGTTGGCCCTGTTGGCCAACTTCTTCCAGTGGACCACGGGCTTGCTCTTCGGCATCTACGCCGGCTTTCGGCGTAACCGTGCGGTGGACCGGCTGCTGTTGCTGGCCACCTTGGTGATCTTGGCGATTCCGTCACTGGTCTCCACCTTCGCTGCGCAGTACATCTTCGGCGTGAAGTTGAAGTGGCTGCCGGTGTCCGGCACGCTGCAGGGCTTCCCGGTGTCGTACATCCTGCCGGCGGCGGTGATCGGCCTACTCGGCTTCGCCGGTTTGGCCCGACTGATGCGTACCTCGATCGTGGAGACGGTCAACGCCGATTTTGTCAAGACAGCAAGGGCAAAGGGCGTCTCGGAACGTCGCATCCTGTGGCGGCACGTACTCCCGAATGCACTGCTGCCGGTGGTCACCTTCATCGGTCTTGATCTTGCCGGAATCTTCGCCGGCGCGATCATCACCGAAAGCATCTTCAACCTTCCCGGACTGGGGCAGTTCCTGTTCCAGTCCATCCGGATGAAGGAGGGCGGCGTCGTGGTGATCTTGTCCACCCTGGCGTTCGTCTCGTTCATCGTGATCAACCTGATCGTCGACCTGTTGTACGGCGTCCTGGACCCGAGGGTGCGCGCATGACCCAGAGCTTGATTGCTGTCGAAGAAGAGCTGTCCGTCGAGGAGGAGGATCTCCTCGACGACCGGGCGCCGACAACCCGGGAGCTCTTGATCTCCCTACTGAAGAAGCCGGCCTTCGACGTCTGTGCTGTGTTGTTGCTGCTGTTCTTCGCGATGGCGGTGGTGCCGCAGCTGTTCACCTCCGTCGACCCGCACCTTTGTGATCTTGCCAAGAGCAAGCTGCCCGCCAGTCCCGGCCACCCGTTCGGGTACGACGTCCAGGGCTGCGACTATTTCGCCAACGTGATCTACGGCGCCCGCCCCTCGGTGCTGGTGAGCGTGGTGGCGAGCTTCTGCTCGTTCCTGCTGGCCGGTGTACTCGGTCTGCTGGCCGGTTACTTCCCGGGTGCGGTCGATGCGGTCGTCTCCCGGACCGCGGACGTGGTGTTCGCCCTGCCGGGCATGGTGGCGCTGATCGTGATCTTGAACGCGGTCCCGCATCGCAACATCTGGGTGATCCTCGGGGTGATCCTGCTGATCGGATGGCCGGGGGGCATGCGCCTCATGCGGGCCTCGGTGTTCTCGGTGCGGAACAAGGAATATGTCCAGGCTGCTCGAGCGATCGGCGTACCGTCCTGGCGCATCCTCAGTCGGCACGTGTTCCCGAATGCGATGGCACCGCTGCTGGCGATGACCACTCTCGGCGTCGGCGGCATGGTCGGACTGGAAGCGTCGTTGACCTTCCTCGGTGTCGGCCTGCCTCCGGGGACGATCTCCTGGGGTGCTCAGTTCGGCGTTGCCGCGTCCTATCGGGACGCACCGCACCTGTTCATCTGGCCGTCCATCTTCATCTCCGTGATGACCATCTCGTTCATGATCATCGGAGACTCGATCCGGGACGCCCTCGACCCGAAGTTGCTGAAATGAATCAACAAGAGCCCATCCTCGAAGTCAACAACCTGACGGTCGAGTTCGACACCGGCTCCCAGCCGTTGCGCGCGGTCGACGATGTCTCCTGGTCGCTGAAACCGGGCGAGACGTTGGCCATCCTGGGTGAGTCCGGATCGGGCAAGAGCGTCTCCACCCAGGCAATCTCGGGCATCCTGGACATGCCGCCGGGGCGGATCGTGTCCGGTACCGCGCACTACCGCGGAACCGACCTGCTGACGCTGTCGATCAAGGAACGCCGCAAGATCGTCGGCGACCGGATCACCATGGTGTTCCAGGACAGCCTGTCCGCGTTGAACCCGGTCCAGTCGGTCGGCACCCAGATCGCCGAGACGTACCGGATCCATCGCAAGCTGAGCCGCAAGGAGGCCAAGGAACGAGCGATCGACATGCTCGCCAAGGTCCGGATCCCGGCTCCGGAGCAGCGGGTGAACGACTATCCGCATCAGTTCTCCGGCGGCATGCGGCAGCGGGTGATGATGGCGATGGCGCTGGCACTCGATCCCGATGTGCTGATCGCCGATGAGCCCACCACTGCACTGGATGTCACCGTGCAGGCACAGATCCTGGAGTTGCTGGCCGAACTGCAGGCCGAGACGACGATGGCGGTGGTGTTGATCACGCACGATCTGCGGGTGGTCGAGGACGTCGCCGATCAGGTCGTGGTGATGTACGCCGGTCGGGTGGTCGAGCGCGGTAGCCGGGCAGCGGTCCTGAACAGTCCGGCCCATCCGTACACCGAGGGATTGCTTCGCTCGATGCCGGCTGCCGATCTGAAGGGCACCGTGTTGTCGACGATCCCCGGTACGCCGCCGTCGCTGAGCTCGATCCCGTCCGGCTGCGCCTTCCGGACCCGCTGCGGTTATGCGCATGCCGAGTGCCGGCAGACCCGACCGGAGTTGATCATGATCGGCGGCGGCCGGGAAGCGGCCTGTCTGCTGGACCTGGAGGAACGGGTCGGAAGGGGAGCAGGCGCTCATGTCTGAACGCTCGAATCAGGACGCGATCTTCAGCGTCGAGGGTCTGAAGCGACATTATCCGGTGCGGTCGTCCCGCGGCTTGGGCAAGCGGGTGAGGGTCCGCGCGGTTGACGGTGTTGATCTTGAGATCCGGCGCGGCGAGTCGCTGGGCATCGTCGGCGAGTCCGGCTGCGGCAAGTCGACCTTGATCAGATTGCTGGCCGCACTGGAGCGACCGACCGAAGGTCAGGTCCGCTATCAGGGTGTCGATGTCAACGGCATGTCGATCAAGGAGCAGCGTCGCTGGCGCCGGCAGGTGCAGGTGGTCTTTCAGGATCCGTACTCCAGCTTGAATCCGCGGATGCGCGTCGGTGACATCGTGGCCGAACCGCTGGAGGTCCACCCGACCGCGAAGCAGGGACAGACAACCCGGGCCCGGGTCCGGGAATTGCTGCAGTTGGTCGGTCTGCGTCCCGACGACGCCAACAAGTATCCGCATCAGTTCTCCGGTGGTCAGCGGCAGCGGATCGGCATCGCCCGCGCGATCGCGGTCAATCCCGAAGTGCTGCTGTGCGACGAGCCGGTGTCCGCGCTGGATCTGTCCATCCAGGCGCAGGTGGTCAACCTGCTGATGCGGCTGAAGGAGGAACTGGGGCTGACCATCGTGTTCGTCGCCCATGATCTTTCGGTGGTTCGGCACGTGTCCGATCGGGTTGCGGTGATGTACCTGGGGCGGGTGACCGAGCTCGGACAAGATCATCAGGTGTACGACGCCCCGGCGCATCCGTACACCCAGGCGCTGCTGTCGGCCGAGCCGGGCATCGGCAACGAGGCACGCGAGCGGATCATCCTGGCCGGCGATCCGCCGTCCCCGGTGGCACCGCCGCCCGGTTGCCGTTTCCACACCCGCTGCCTGCATGCCCGGGAGCGCTGCTCGGCCGAGGAACCGTTGCTGCGGGTGCTTCCGAGCGGACAGCAGGCGGCTTGCCACTTCGCCGAGGGGATCCAGCAGGAGGGCCTGTCTCGACTCGTCGCTCGCTAGCGGCGTTGAGACAGGCCGACAAGATCAATCCATCTCCAACGAGGGGCTCAGATGGCAGACGTCCAGAAGACCATCCAGCTGTCGGTGACCGTGAGCCTGGAGGGCGGGCCCAGCGACGACGTGGGCGAATGCCTCGCCGACGAGGTCCTTGATCACTTCGACGAGTTCGAGACGCCGTCCGGCGCGACCGTCCGAATCGTCGAGATCCAGGCGAAGTAGGAGATCCCGCCCGCGGCAGTGATCTTTGAGGACCGGCATCGACCTCAGATGTCGAGGCAATAGGCGATGATCGCCTGCTGAACCGGGAGCAATGAGCGCTTGAACGCGTGGCCGACCCACCGGCCGGCATCGATGACGTCGGCCGCAATCTCGCGTCCCCGTACAAAAGGCGGGCACGGGTTCAGCAAGACTCCTGGCTTAGCTGCATCGAGAACGGTCGACGTGATCTGGTAGTCGGCCAACTTGTCCGCCTGTGGGCCGGGCGGGTCGGTCAGGATGACGTCGGCATCCCGAACGGCAGCCATCAGATCCGACAAATGGCGAACTCCCGGCATGCCAAGCTCGGGTGGACTGCACTGGACGAGGTCGAGATCAAAGGCTGCCGCTGCTTCCGCCCACGACAGACCGATGTTTCCGCCGGCTCCGACGAAGACGTATCGGAGCTCGAAGACCGGCAGGTCCAAACGGGCCAGGGAGTACAGGTCGGAAACAATCTCGCAGGGATGGTTTGCCGTGGTCATCGCGTTGACCACAGGCAGCACGTCGGACGCCGCAAGCTCCTGCACCAAGGTCTGAGACGGGTGGCGAAC